>JADGPA010000206.1 GCA_017882685.1 Propionibacteriaceae bacterium
CCGCAAGGCCATGCTGACCGACATCGCCATCCTCACCGGTGGCCAGGTCATCTCCGAGGAGGTCGGACTCAAGCTGGACGCCGTCACTCTCGAGCTGCTCGGCCATGCCCGCTCGGTCAAGGTCACCAAGGACGAGACGATCATCATCGACGGAGCCGGCGAGGGCGACCAGATCTCCGGCCGGGTCTCCCAGATCCGTCGCGAGATCGAGAACTCCGACTCCGACTATGACCGCGAGAAGCTGCAGGAGCGCTTGGCCAAGCTGGCCGGCGGTGTTGCGGTGATCAAGGTCGGTGCTGCCACCGAGGTCGAGCTCAAGGAGCGCAAGCACCGCATCGAGGACGCCGTGCGCAACGCGAAGGCTGCCATCGAAGAGGGCATCGTCGCCGGTGGTGGCGTCGCCCTGCTGCAGGCTGCCGCCAAGATCAACGTCGCGGGCCTCGGGCTCGTCGGCGATGAGGCGACCGGTGCGCAGATCGTGTTCACGGCCTGCTCGGCACCGCTGAAGCAGATCGCGATCAACGCCGGCCTCGAGGGCGGTGTCGTCGCGGAGAAGGTGTCCCACCTGGACACCGGCCTCGGCCTGGACGCCGCGACGGGCGAGTACGTCGACATGGTCAAGGCCGGCATTATCGACCCGGCCAAGGTCACCCGCTCGGCGCTGCAGAACGCTGCGTCGATCGCCGCGCTGTTCCTGACCACGGAAGCGGTCATCGCCGACAAGCCGGAGAAGGCTCAGCCCATGCAGGGCGGCGGCGACGGCGGCATGGGCGGCATGGACTTCTGATCCACAACGCTGGTTGGGTCCGACCACACGCTGGTTGAGCCTGACGAAACCGCAACGAGGGCGGTCCCGCAAGGGGCCGCCCTCGTTGCGTCCCCACCCCCTCGGTGGTGAGGCAGGGCGTGTCGGCAGGGCGAGCGCCTGGTTCGGTCGCATCATTGAGCCATGCGCGGGCTGCTCGAGGTGATCGCCCTGCACCCGGCCGATGCCGAGCGTGCCGAGGCCGGTGGCGCCGACCGGGTCGAGGTATGCGGGACCCTGGACGATGGTGGCATGTCCCCGACTCCCCAACTGGTCGACCAGGTGCGCCGGGCCACGAGCGTCCAGGTGCGGGTGATGGTGCGGCTGCGGGCGGGTTTCGGAACCGACGGCGGCGAGGCCGTCCGGCTGCGCGGCCTGATGGCCAGCTACGCCGACGCCGGGGCGGACGGCATGGTGCTCGGCTTCCTCAACGGCTTGGGCGACGTGGACGCTGGCGTCGTCACTGAACTCGTCTCCGACGGCACCTGGCCGTGGACGTTCCACCGGGCCATCGATGCCTGCCTCGAGCAGGACAGGGCCTGGGCAGCGCTGGCGACCCTCCCGCGGCTCGACCAGGTGCTGACCGCGGGTTCGGCCCGTGACGTGGAGCACGGGCTCACCGACCTCCTCGACCGGGCCAAGCGTGACCCGTGGGCGGCCTCGGTGATGATGGCCGGCGGTGGCCTCCACCCCGACCACGTGCCGTGGCTGGCGCGCAGCGGCGTCCGCGCCTTCCACATCGGCACGCCAGCGCGTCCGGGCGGCTCCTACAAGGCCTACGTCGATGAAGCGCTGGTGAGGTCGTGGCGGACGCTGATCGATGACGAGGTCCGCCACCGCCTGCCTTCGGCCACCGCCTGACCGCATCAATCTCCGACTTGTCAGAAACTCACGGCGCTATAGCGCCGTGAGTTTCTGACAACTCGGAGGGAGCGGGGCTAGTCGGAGGGAGCGGGGCTAGTCGGAGCGAGCGGGGCTAGTCGGCGGCGGGCTCGATGTGGACGAAGGTTGTCGTGCCGGGGAGCGCTGAGTCGATAGCGCCCTCCACGTCGTCGGCCATGTCGTGGCTGCGCTTCACCGTCCACGCGCCGGGAACGGTGAGGGTGGCGTAGACGAAGCGCTGCCGGCCCGACTCCCGGGTGCGGACGGTGGTGATCTCCACCCGCGGGTCCTCACACACACGATGGAGCGCGTCGGAGACCGCGGCCACCTCCTCGGGGGGCAGGGTGCCGTCGAGCAGGCCGACGGCGGAACGTCGCACGAGCCGGTAGCCGGTCAGCAGGATGTTGACGCCCATGAGGAGGGCAACGATCGGGTCGAGGATCTTCCAGCCCGTGAGGAACACAAGACCCATCGCCACAAGCACCCCCACCGACGTCCAGACGTCGGTGAGCAGGTGCTTGCCATCGGCCTCCAGCGTGATCGAACGGTGCGTGCGGCCGGCCCGCACGAGCAGCAGGCCGGTGGCGAGGTTGAGCACCGTCGCCACGGCAGAGAGGACGAGGCCCAGATCCAGCTGTCCCAGCGGGGCTGGCACCAGCAGCCGCGCCACGGCGCTGTAGATGATCACGGCCGCCGCGATGAAGATCAGGGTGCCCTCGACCGCCGCAGACATGTACTCGGCCTTGCCGTGTCCGAAGTCGTGGTTGTGGTCTGCCGGCTTGGCCGACAGCCGCAGCGCCCACAGCGCCACAAGGGCCGCAACCAGGTTCACGATCGACTCCATGGCGTCCGACCACAGTCCGACCGAGTTGGAGACGTACGCTGCGACGCCCTTGATCGTGACGGTGGCAACAGCAGTGGCGATGGACAGCCAGATGAACCGCTCGAGCAGGCGCTGGTTCGCGCCCGGGTCTACCTGGGAACCGGTTGGCTGGGGGACGTTTTGCACTCTCGTCAGTCTACCGGGAGCGTCGATTCCTCGACGCTACCGAGATCAACCGGCCATTGGGCCGGAGTAGGGCCGAGCGCGACGAGCGCGGCCAGATCGGACGGCCAGACGGGCTCGGGGACGCCCGCGAGGTCGGCGAGCGGGTGCCACGCCCAGCCGTCGAGGGTGATCTGCTCGTCGGGGGTCAGGCCCGCAGCATCCGGGTGGAATGTCTCTGCCAACAGCAGGAGGAAGAAAGCCTCGGTCTGGCTGAGCACCTGGTCGGAGTAGCCGTGCACCACGGTGCGGGTCGCCACAGGTCCGAGCAGCCGTTCGGCTTCGACGACAAGGCCGGTCTCCTCCTCGACCTCGCGGACGGCGGCCGCCAGCGGCGTCTCCCCGGGATCGATGCCGCCGCCGGGGGTGACCCACCAGCGCGTCCCTGGCAGGCCGGGATCGGTGTCGGCCAGCAGCAGCACGCTGTGACCGTCGGTGATGATCACCCGCGCTGCGCTCCGGCTGCGACGCGGACGCAGTTCGGGCGCGATCGCCTGGAACCGGCGCGTGCGGAACGGTTCGCTCACGGTGCCGGGATCCTGATCTCGGCCACCGGCGTCAGGGTGGTGTCGAGCACCTGGAGGGTCACCTCGCCGGGCGTCAGCGCGTAGCCCACCTGGCCGCGCGCCGTTGCGCGAGCCTTCAGCACCTGGCCGCCGAGGGGATCGGACAGCTCAGGCCCGAAGCTGGGTAGTTCACGACCGCCAGCCGTCGTGGCGAGGAACATGAGGGCGTCGACGGGCACTGTGCCGTCGGTACAGCTCACCGCCACATCGAGCACGAGGTAGCGGCGCCCCTGCTCGGGTGCCATCTCGCCGGTGTCCGTCCAGATCGCGCTGCGCACCGTGACCGTGCCCTTGCCTGCGCCGGTGGCGAACGCGGTCGGCCTGCCCAGGTCGCCGCCACTTGTGGCCGTGCTGGCAGACGCAGGACGGGCGGACGGGGTGACCGTGTCCACCGCAGCCGGCTTGGTCGAGGCCTGCGGCTGGGTCGGTGCCACCGCAGGCAACAAGGGCAGCGCGCTGAGGATGCCGATCAGGACGAGACCGGAGGCCAGCAGGGTGGCGACCCACCGGAAGCGCGGACGGCGGGAGTGGTGCGGACCCCGTCCCAACGGCGAGGGTGCAACGACAAGCCGCGGGTCCGGCGCGGCCCAGTGGTGCGGTGCCGTCGCGGGCTGAAACGGCTGGGGCTGGGGCGTCCCGGGCAGGGACGGCTGGGGCGGGTGCGACAGGGGCGGGGCCGCTGCAGGACCTGACGGTGGGGGTGCGAATCCCGGCTGGCCACCCGAGGGCGTGCCGAATCCCTGAGGGTGGTCGGGCGTCGCCGACATCAGCCCATCCGGTCCGGACGCTCGCCGGCCCGCAGGGCTGCACCGACGATGAGCCCGATCACGAAGAACAACACGACGCAGGCGAATTGGGAGCCGTCGGAGAGGCTCTGGAAGAGCAGGTCACTGCTGTAGCCGACCGACAGCATCGACATCATCCCGAGCACGCCGACAACGATCAGCGCGCCGATGTAGCTGCGGCGCACCGCGTCGTGGCGGTAGGCGATCCGTGCCGACAGTGCGAACGACAGCGCCAGCATGAGGATGGAGAACCAGTTGAACAGTGCGCCGATGATCAGCGGCACCATCACCCCGGCGGTGGTGGCGGTCCAGATCTGACCTATGGTCACGGCGGGCGGCGCGTCCGGCACGCGGGTTTCCGGCGGCGGCGCGAACCACTGCGGGGTGCCCGGCGCCGGGAACGGCGCCGGGTTGACCGGGGCGTTCGGTGCAACGGTCGGCTGCACCGGAAAGTACCCACTCAATGGGGGGCCGGGCGCATTGAACGGCTGCGTCGGCATTCGCTGTGCCACTTGCTGGCCGGCGGTCGCCGGGCCGGTTCCCCAGCCGCCGGCGTTGGTGACGGTGGCTGTCAGCACCTCGAACGGAAGGTTCGGGTTGCGGCCAGGGGCTGCGGAGGGAACGAGTGCTGCGAGGTCTGGCTGGACAGCCGATGGCGGGGTGAAGGAAGGCTCCCCGGCCGGCGGTGCAGCGGCCACCGCAGGAGCCGGGGTCGGGTCGGTCAGGGGCGGGGCAGGAGGCACAACGAAGGCGGCCGGACGCTCCTGCGGCGCGTACTCGGGTCCGTCCTGCCAGCTCGCCATGCGCCCATGTTAACCGGCAGCCACTGCGTCGGAGTCCCTGCCGTTGCCGGGGGCGAGCCAGCCATCCGGCGTGCCCCGGCATGATTGAGCCGTTAGGCTGGAGTGGCCGGTGCATGGGGCAGCGTTCCGGCTCTGATCAGGAGTGAGGAATCATGCCGGTTGGCAAGGTGCGTTACTACGACGCCGAGAAGGGCTTCGGCTTCCTGTCGAAGGACGATGGGGGCGAGGACGTCTACGTCCGCGCCGCTGCGCTGCCCGACGGCGTGACCACCCTGAAGCGGGGCCAGAAGGTCGAGTTCGGTGTGGTGGACGGCAAGAAGGGCGAGCAGGCCCTCTCCGTCCGGCTGCTCGAGGCCCCGCCGTCGCTGTCCAAGGCTGCGCGCAAGTCGCCCGAACAGATGGCGATCATCATCGAGGACCTGATCAAGATGCTGGACAACCTTGGCAACGGCTACCGCCGCGGCCGCCATCCTGACAGCAAGCTCGGCGGGAAGACCGCCTCCGTGTTGCGCGCTGTTGCCGACGAACTGGAGCTGTGACCGTGGCCGCCACCCTTGAACTGGACGAGGCCTGCGCGGAAGCCGTTGAGCTTGCCCGCGCCGCAGCCGTCCGACGTGCCGGTGTGCTGGAGGTCGGCGAGCACCGCGGCGTCCAGGCAGACGACGTCCGGGTGGCCACGCACCTGTTCGACTGCGTCCACCCGGGTTACCCGGGCTGGCAGTGGTCGGTGACTGTCGCGCGCGCCTCCCGCGCCCGGGTTGTGACGATCTCGGAGGTCACGCTCGTGCCGGGCGACGGCGCACTCCTCGCCCCGGCCTGGGTGCCGTGGTCGGAGCGCATCGGCCCGAAGGACCTGACTCCTGGCGTGCTCGCACCGACCATCCCGGACGACGTGCGGCTTGTGCCGGGTCACACCGGCGGAGAACTCGCCGCAGACACTGATCCCGTAGAAGCCAGCCAGTTGCGCGCTGTCGTCGCGGAGCTTGGTCTCGGCCGCGAGCGTGTGCTGTCGATCGAGGGACGCGACGAGGCGGCGGAGCGCTGGCTCGCCGGCTCCGGCGGCCCCGACAACGCGATGACGCAGCAAGCCCCGGCGCAGTGCCAGTCCTGCGGGTTCTTCGTCGGCATCAACGGCGCACTCGGGCGGCTGTTCGGTGTGTGCACCAACGAACTGTCACCGAGCGACGGCGCCGTGGTCAGCCTCGAGCACGGCTGTGGCGGTCACTCCGATGTTGTGGAGCCCAGCAAGGGCGTCGACCTGTCACTCCCGATCTGGGACACCATCAGTGTCGATGAGGGTCTCTTCGATTGATCCGTCGGCCGGCCCGGACAGTTGCCGGCGTCGGCGCACCTTGCGGAAGAGGCCGAAGGCGAGACCGAGCAGGCCGAGCGCCGTCCCGGTGAGTGAGACGCCCAGGTACCACAGCTTTCCGATGGTTTCGAGGTTGGCGCGGCTGAACCAGCAGACCACCGCAGCGATTGCGAAGGCCACCGTCCCTGCGCTCACGACGGCCACGCCATCCGGGTCCAGCGCCCGTACGGGGGCCTGCACCATCAATGGCTTGTGATGGTGCGCACTGTGGGTCACGGACACCACACTAGGGCCACCCCGTCGGGCCATACCATTCCGCCATGGCGAACCCTGTAACGACAACGGCAGACCCTGCCCCGAAGCTGAAAAAGAGCCTCGACGGATGGTTTGAAGTCACCAAGCGTGGCTCAAACCTCGGTCGGGAGCTCCGCGGAGGCCTGGTGACCTTCTTCACCATGGCCTACATCATCATTCTCAACCCCATCATCATCGGCACGCAGGCCGATGTGCAGGGCAACCTGATCACCGGCCAGCCGATCTCCGCCGGCGGCCCCGCAATCGGCCTCTCGATGGCGATGGTGGCTGCAGCCACGGCGCTGATCGCTGGCCTGATGACCATCCTGATGGGTGTCTACGGCCGCTTCCCGATCGCCATCGCCACCGGCCTCGGCCTGAACGCCCTGGTCGCCTTCACGATCGTGAAGCAGATGACCTGGCCGCAGGCGATGGGCCTGATCGTGTGGGAGGGCGTGCTGATCACCGTCCTCGTGCTCACCGGCTTCCGCAAGGCGATCTTCAACGCCGTGCCCCGTTCGCTGCGCTCGGCCATCTCGGTCGGTATCGGCCTGTTCATCGCGTTCATCGGCCTCTTCGACTCCGGCATCGTCCGGCCCGGCAGCGGCACCCCGGTGCAGCTGGGCATCTACGGCTCGCTGCTCGGGTGGCCGATCGCGATCTTCCTGATCGGCCTGCTCATCCTGATCACGCTCTTCGTCCGCAAGGTCAAGGGCGCGATGCTGATCTCCATCCTCGGCGCAACCGTTGTCGCGATCATCGTCCAGGCCATTCTGCAGCTGCCCCTCATGAAGGACGCCACCGGTGCAGTGGTCAACCCCACCGGCTGGATCCAGAACCTCCCCGCGCTCACCGGCGGCTTCGGCGCCCCCAACCTGGGCTTGTTGGGCCGGGTGGACCTGTTCGGTGCGTTCACCAGCGCTGCCGGCCCCGGCGCGCTCGTTGGCATCCTGCTGCTGGTCTTCTCCCTCCTGCTGAGCGACTTCTTCGACACCATGGGCACGATCGTCGCTGTTGGCGCAGAAGGTGACCTGCTGCAAGCGGACGGCAACCCGCCCTACACGCAGGAGATCCTGCTCGTGGACTCGGTTGCTGCGATCGCCGGCGGCCTCGGATCGGTGTCATCGAACACCTCCTACATCGAGTCGGCATCCGGCGTCGGCGACGGTGCGCGCACCGGCATCGCTTCTGTGGTGACCGGCGTGGCGTTCCTGTTGAGCCTCTTCCTGGCCCCGCTGGTGCAGCTGGTGCCCGCGGAGGCGGCCACTCCGGCCCTGTTCTTCGTCGGCTTCCTGATGATGAGCCAGGTCGTACACGTGAACTGGGAGGACCCGGAGGAGGGCATCCCCGCGTTCCTCACCATCGTGCTGATGCCGTTCACCTACTCGATCACCACCGGTATCGGTGCGGGCTTCATCGCGTTCGCCCTGATCAAGGCGATCCGCGGCAGGGCCAAGGACGTGCACCCGCTGATGTGGGGCGTGGCCGCTGCCTTCGTGCTGTACTTCGCCCAGGGCATCATCACCAGACTGATCGGCTGACCTGGAGTTCGCTCGGCAGGGAGCCACTGTCCTCCTGGACGGTGGCTCCCTGCGTGTCCGGGCCGTGTGACCAGACGCGGGCTCCACAGCCCCGGACGCCGAAAAGCCTCCGATATCGTCGACGGTCACCAATCATCGGTTCCGCCCATGCCACGCCAATTGACGGCGGGCTGTCAGCACGCAGCTCGCTGCTTCGGTTGCGACCCAGATTCCGGTGGCTATGGCGCGCCACTGAGGTGGTACTCCCGCTCCGACCCGAGGCGTGGTGGTTATCGGGGCCGAGGGCGGGCTGATAACCACGATTGAGCGGGTCGGGGATCGATGCTGGGCTGGGTGGTGCGTGATAACCACCAGGAGTCGGGTCGGTACACGGAGTCACCACGGCCCGCAGGCTCAGCGGGCGAGCCGGCTCACTCCTGGTGGAGCGCTGCCACCACGTCGAGGCGGGCGGCCGAGCGTGCCGGCCCGATGGCAGCAAGTACGCCGAAGGTGATGCCGACAACCACCGTGGCCAGCAGCCCAGACCAGGGGAACGAGTACGGCATCTGCCAGCCGGCAGCGCTCATCGCCGCGACAAGGGCGTAGCCCAGCCACAGCCCAGCGACCGCGCCGAACACCGTCCCGATCACCGACAACAGCAACGACTCGGCCACCACCATGCGGCGAATCTGGCGTCGGGTGGCCCCGACGGCGCGCAGCATGCCGATCTCCCGCGTCCTGGTGAGGACGCTGATGGCCAGGGTGTTCACCAGTGCCAGCAGTGAGGGCAGGGCGAGCGCAGCCACCAGCACGTCGAAGATCACGATCGTCTGGCTGAAGGTCCTCATCTGCTCCGCGCGCCACGACGAGGACTCATAGAGCCGGAACGCGGGGTAGCCGGCCACCACGCGATCCACGCGGGCCTTCGTTGCGTCGGGGTCCGCGCCGGCTGTCCGGTTGGCCATCAGGAGCATGTCGGTGGTGACGTTGAAGTCGCGCTGCAGGTTGTCCTGGGACGCGTACAACGTGGACAGCTTGGCGTTCAGGTAGTCGTTGCCGACTCCGCCAAGATGGTAGGTGCGGGGTCCGTTCGGGGTGTCGAGAAGCACAGCTTGCCCCACCACCAGCCTGTGCTGGGCGGCGTAGACGCCGTTCGCGATCAGCCAGCGTCCGGTGCCCAGCTGGGCGACGGCCGCGTCGGAGGAGCCGGAGTTCCAGTCGAAGGCTGCCACCTTGAGGTAACTCGCCGGGTCGACACCGATCACCTGCACGTCGCCCCCGTCGGACTTCGCCTGGGTGATGCGCAGGGTCGAGACCGCGGCGATCCCGGGGATCGAGCGCAGGTCCTCCGCCAGCCGCGGGCCAGCGGCCACGTTGCCTTGGCCGAGCACGATCGACTGCGGGATGAGCAGGTAGTCGGCGCTGAGGGATTTGTCGAGGTAGTTGGTGAAGCCGACGAAGATCGAGGTCACGATGCTGATCATGGCGACGATCGAGGCCAGCCCCAGCATCACGGCTGTCACGGTGATGGCGCTGCGTCCGGGGTTGCGCTGCAGGTTGCTGCGCGCGATGGCGCCCTCGCGGGAGAAGAACAACTCCAGCGGCCGGGCAGCCCAGTTGGAGATCGGGTTCACCACGGCCGGAGCGACGAGGGCGATGCCGACGAGGAACACCACCGCGCCCAGCCCGACCAGCGAAGACGATCCCGTGGTCAACCCGAACAGGGACGCGACCACCGTCCCGACGCCGATCCACGCACGCCGGCCGACCCGCCGCTCGTAGACCCCGCCGAGCTGCGGCCGCATTGCCTCCAGGGGGGTGACCTGTCCGGCCGCGCGGGCGGGCAGGATCGCGGCGACGACGGTGACGCCGACGCCGAGCAGGATCGAGGTGATCCAGGTGCTCGCGCTGAACAGCGGGGACGGGACGTGGAAGTGCATCACGTTCTCGAAGATCGGTGCCATCACCGCGAACAGGCCGGCGGCAAGCCCCCAGCCCGCGACAAGGCCGAGTGCCGTCCCGATGACGCCCTGGATCAGGGATTCGACGAGGAACATGCCGATCACCGTGCGCCGGCGGGTGCCGACAGCCCGCAGCATGCCGATGTCGCGGCGTCGTTCGGCCACCACAGTCCGGAACGAGTTGGCGATGATGAACCCCGCCGTGGCAAGGGCGAACAGGCCGAACATGTTGAAGGCGAACGTGGCGGTCTGCAGCGAGGCCAGCAGCGTCGATTGCGAAGACAACCCACCCACCTGGTAGTCCGGGCCGAGTGCTGTCGCGACCGCCTGCTCGGTGGCCGTCCGGTCGGCCCCCGCGGTGAACGCAGCCTCCACCAGGGTGATCCGGGCGCCCAGCCCGAACAGCTGCTGGGCCGCGGGAAGGGTGAGGTAGACCTGCTCCTGACCGGGAACAGTGACGCTGCTCAGCAGTCCGATCACCCGGAACCGGGCGGTGCCGCCGGCAGCAGGCAGCACGAGCTGGTCGCCCACGCCGAGCGCGAGCTGCCCGGCGAGGTCGGAGTTGAGGACGACGGCGGCATTGTCGCCGGCGGTGAGCATGCGGCCAGCGGCCAGCGGGAAGTCGTGGACGCTGCCGACGGTGGTCAGGTCGATTCCCACGACCACCAACTGGGCGAGGGCGTCCGGGGGCGCGTCAGCGCTGCGCGGGAGCGGGACGATGCGCTGCACGCCGGGGCTGGCCGACGCGACCTGCGGGACGGCCAGCATCCGGTCGACCACGTCGGCGCGGAACGGCTGGTTGAAGGCGCTGGTGACGGTGAGGTCCACCCGTCCCGCTGCCGACAGGAGGTTGTGGTTGAACGCTTCGACCATCGCCGGCAGGATGCCGTTGAGGCCGAACGTGAGCATCACCCCGAAGACCACGGCCAGCGTGGTCAGCAGCGAGCGGCTCCCGCGTCCCCGCAGGTAGCGCCACGCAAGGGTGAGGGGGAGCTTCACAGCAGGCCGGCCCTCTCCAGGGCCACCCGGGGCCCCTCGTTGGTGCCGTCCAGCATCAGGTCGTCGACGATCCGGCCGTCCCGCATGAGGACGAGGCGCTGGGCGAAGCTGGCGATGCGCGGGTCGTGGGTGACCATCAGCACGCTGCGGCCCCAGTCGGTGCTGACCTGCCGCAGCAGCCCGCCGATCTCGCCGGCCGACTTCGAGTCGAGGTTGCCGGTCGGCTCGTCGGCGAGCACCAGTGCGGGCTCGGTGGAGAGCGCGCGCGCGATCGCGACCCGCTGCTGCTGGCCGCCGGAAAGCTGATCGGGCCGGTTGTTCAGCCGGTCGCCGAGGCCGACGCGGTCCAGCCAGGCGGTGGCGCGGGCGTTCGCTTCGCCGTTCCCGTCCAGGCGCAGCGGGAGCGAGGCGTTCTCGACGGCGTTCAGCACCGGGATCAGGTTGAAGAACTGGAACACGAACCCGATCCGGCGTCGCCGCAGCTCGGTGAGCTGGTCGTCGGGCAGGTCGCCGAGCGGTGTGCCGTTGATGCTGATCGTGCCGGCGGTGGGGGTGTCCAGCCCGCCGAGGAGGTTCAGCAGGGTGGACTTGCCGCAGCCTGAGGGCCCCATCACGGTGACGAACTGGCCTTCGGGCACCAAGAGGTCGACGTCGTCGAGGGCCCGCACCTCTGCGGCACCGCTGCCGTACACCTTCGTCAACCCGCTGATCTCGACGATCGAGGCCGTTGTCGTTGTCATCGTCGGCTCACTTCGTGCGAACGCGCTGGCCATCGGACAGTGCGGACGCCCCGGTGGTGACGACCGTGTCGCCCGCGGTCAGCCCGCCGAGGATCTGGGCCGAGGTGTCGGAGGACGCCCCGACGGTCACCGTCCGGGCATGCACGACGCTGTCGGAGCCGAGCACGAACACCGTCTTGGCTGCGCCCTTGGTGAGGACGGCTTCGATCGGCACGGTGAGGGCGTCCGGGATGGACTTGACCGCGATGTCCACAGAACCGCTCATACCCTGGAAGAGCCGTGACTGCCCGGCCTCGAGGGACACCCGCACCGGGAAGGCGACGCTCCCGGTGCTCGTGGTCTCCGGGCTGGCCTGCACCCGGACCACCCTCCCGGTGAACCCCTCGGGGAAGGCGTCAAGGGTGACCGTGGCGGCCTCGTCCTTGGCGACGTCGGCGATGTCGGTCTCGTTGACGGCGGCCTCGAACTCCATCCGGGTCGGGTCGACGATGGTGAACACCGCGACGCCGGGGGTGAGGCCGGAGCCCTTCTCCACCGTGCCGTGGATAGTCACGGTGCCGGCGAACGGCGCCGTCAGCTCAGCCTTGGCCAGGTTGCCCTCGGCCTGCTTCAGCGCCCGGCTGGCAGCGGTGACGCCCTGGCTGGCAGCGGTGCGCGCGAGCGAGACCCGGGAGGCCACCGACAGCCGGCCGAGGGCTGCCTTCGCCGCCTTCAGCGCTGCAGCAGCCTGCGTCCGTGCGGTCTTGAGGGTGCGCAGCGTTGGCAGCATCGAGTGCCGCTCCGCACTGGTGGCGTCGTCGTAGTCGGCGCGGAATGAGGCATAGTTCTTCGACGCCGTCGACACCTGTGAACGTGCGGCGAAGAGCGCAGCACTGGCAGCCGAGCGGTCGATGGCGCTCGGCACGCCGTTGCTGACGGCCTCGCCCTGCGCGCGGGCAGCAGAGAGGGCTGCGCGGGCCTGCGCGACGGCCAGCTTCAGCGGGCCGGTGGCCATCCGGGCGAGCGGATCGCCGGCCTTGACGGTGTCACCGTCGGCAACCAGGACCTTGGCTACCGTGCCGGTAGCCGGCGGGTAAACCCCGGCAGAGTGTGCGGCCACCAGCGACCCGGACGCACTCGCTGTCACGGTCAACGGGGCGACGGCTGCCTGGGTCACGCCGACCACGGGTGAGTTGTTGGACGCCGAATAGGCGTAGCCACCGCCGAGGGCGAGCACGACGGCTGCGCCGATGCCGGTGCCGACGATGGTCTTTCTCTTCATTCCTGGTTCCTGTCCAGCTTGGCGTGGAGTTCCTTGAGGAGGTGGAGGACATCTGGTCCGATCGGCATGGTGAAGGTGCCCTCCGGCAGCCCGAGGACGCGTTCCTGTGCCTGGAGGATGGCGACGGAGCCGTCGACCACCACCTGGGTGAACGCATCGGCGTCCGCTGCCCGCACCGCGCGTCCCCACAGGTGGTCCCCTGCGTCCAGCCACAGCAGCAGGAGGATGTCGGTCGCGCCCTCGGCCGAGGCGACCCGCATGGAGCCGTCGGCGACGCCTTCGGTGATCACCGGGAGCAGTACCAGTCGGGCCCGTTCGCGCCACTCCTCGAACAACCGGTGCCGTAGCGCGTAGTTCTCGGTGCGGTAGAGGAAGGCGGCCTGGGACGCGTCCGCGTGCCTGGCCTTGTAGGTGGCGGCAGCGTCCATGATGACCCGCAACCGCGCGGCGGCCGGACCCTCCGCCTCGATTGCCGCTGCGGTCAGGTGGTTGAACAGGGAACTGCCGAACCTTCGCACCAGTTGGGTCTGGAGGTCGGCCTTGGAACGGAAGTAGTGGTAGAACGTGCCCTTCGCCACCCCGGCTGCCTGGGTGACCTGTTCGACGCTCATGGCGTCGTACCCATGGGTACGGCACAACTCGAGCGCGAGGTCGAGCAACTCCTCGCGCCGGACTTCCGGTGCCTTGGTCACCCTCGCTGCGGCGCCTGCCATCCGCGCTCCATCCGTTACCGTCGATCATATTGACCGACCGTCGGTCAGCATAGCTCGCTGTGGGGCGTCTGACGTGGAATTGAGGGAATCTAGATGCTGAGGAACGTCACAAGGTCGGGCGCGGGGCGCCCCCCGCTGGATGCCTGTGCCGCCCAGCCCGGGTACTGGTCGAACCAGGCCAGCAGACTGCTCGCGATCGGTTGGTTCCCCACCTCGAGCAGCGGCAGGCCGGCGCGCCAGGCCTCCGCCATGGCCGTCACGTGGTCGGCATGCGCGAAGCCGGCGGCGAGCCCTGGGGGCGGCAGCATCGAGATACCCAGGTCGGCGCGCAGCAACTGCCGCAAGCCGTAGCGGGACGGGACGGCGGCGCGCGACAGGTCGAAATCGAAGTCGTTGAGTTCGGCCTCATCAACCGACTGGCTGGTCGCCCCCCACGCCATCGCCTCGACGAACGCCTCGAACAGGGTCCAGCACGCCGACAGGCGGTGGGGCGGGACGTAGCGTCCGGCCAGGAGGGTGTCGACATCGCTGCCGCTCGGCACGCCGGGGCGCAGCACGGGCGCATCGGGTGCCGTGCGGAACACCGGACCGAGCTTGGCGAGGAGCCCGTGGGCAGTGGCCGGCGCGGCCGGGAACCGGTGCGCTGCGATTGCGCGCAGCGCCGTCGCGGTCGACTCCGGGGCGCCGAAGATTTCGCGGACCTCGTCGATCGCGATGGCGTAGAGCCTCAGTGAGCCCATGGCCCAACGCTACCGTCCGGCATAGGTTTGGGGCCGTGAACCCCAGATCCCGTCGGATCATCGTCACCGGAGCGCTGCTGCTGCTGCTCGCTCTGGTGATCGTGGGGACGGTGATCGGCCAGGGGACGGTAGGCTCCGGCCCATGATTGTGGGTGTTCGTCGTGCGCTGGCCGGTCTCGCGGTCGGCCTGGTAGTGTCCCTCGGCGTTGCCCCGGTGCTTCCGGCCTCTGCAGACACCCCGACGCCGACCCCGATCGCCGCGACCGCGACACCGTCAGCGACCACTGGCGCCGACATCGACGCAACCGACGTCGCGCCCGACAACTCGCGCCAGGCGTGGGCACTCGGCGGCGCCGGGTTGGTCGCCCTGATCGCTGCGGCGGTCGTCTTCCTGCGTCGCCGCTGACGCGTCACGCGAGTTGATTCAGCTCGACGACCACCTTTCGGAACACCTCACCGAACCCTGCCAGCACGCCGGCATTGGGATCAGGGACGCCGAAGACCGCCGTTCCGTGACGCAGCCGCGGATCACCCAGCGGGGCGAGGTCGGGGTGAGCAAGCACCGCGGAGACGGCAGCCCTGTCACCACCCAGCACCAGTGCCTCGAGCGTGCCAACGGCCGGGAGCAGCACTTCGGCCACATCGTCGGCCGCGGCGTCGAACGACTTCCCGGCCTGGTTCGCGCGACGCCGTGCGTACCGCTGCTGCGACCAGCCACCGGCCTTGGTGCGACCCTGCACGTAGTGATGGCCGTGCCGTCCGGTGACCAGCCTGGCGCCCTCGAAGATGCCGACGGCGTGCGCTTGTCGTCGGGCGATCACGGCCCCGACCCTGCGCTCCCTCGTGGCCTCGGCCACCAGTGCTGCCAGCGGGTCGCCATCGGGGAGCGGGCCCCAGGCCAGCGGGAAGGCTGCCTCAGCCCCGTCCGGCGCATGCAGGGTCAGGCGGTCCGGCGTCACATCGACCGCCGGGACGCCGTGGCGCTCGGCGAAGCCCGCGAGCCAGCCGCCGAGCCGTTCGGGCGCGACGCCGATGGTGCGCGGTCCCGGCTGCGGTGTCATGGCTATAGTCTGGCTTCCAAATCGCAGGGGAGGAGGGAATGATGAGCGACCTCATCGACACCACCGAGATGTACCTGCGAACCATTTACGAGCTCGGTGAGGAAGGCGTGCCTCCGTTGCGCGCCCGGATCGCTGAGCGACTCAAGCAGAGCGGGCCCACCGTATCCCAGACCGTTGCACGGATGGAGCGCGACGGGCTGGTCTCCGTGCACCCCGACCGTCACCTGGTGCTGAGCCCGAAGGGCGAGTTGCTGGCCGCCCGGGTGATGCGACGCCACCGGCTGGCCGAGCGCCTGCTCACCGACGTGATCGGGCTGGAGTGGCACCTCGTCCACGAGGAGGCCTGCCGCTGGGAACATGTGATCTCCACCGACGTGGAACGCCGCCTTGTCGCGATCCTCGACCACCCGGTGAGCTCGCCCTACGGCAACCCCATTCCTGCGCTGGAGGAACTGGGGGTCGACGCGGCGGCAGAGTCGTTCCTCGAGGGCGCCGAGCAACTGTCCCTGCGGCTTGCGGACGGGCGCGAACACGACGTGGTTGTCCTGCGCATGAGCGAGGCCGTCCAGAACGATCCCGACCTGCTCGCAGCGCTCCGTGACGCCGGTGCGAAGCCGGGGTCCCCGGTGCGTGCGGCAGTGGTGGGACGCAACCTCGTGCTCGGATCGCGCGACAACGAGGTGACCCTGCCAGGCGAGGTGGCAGAACACCTCTTCGTCGCCATTGCCTGATCGGCTGGGGGGAATACCGGGCAGGGCGTCCGGCGTTCATTCCACGTACCCCGATGGATAGGAAACCCATGGCAACCACAGCGCTGACCGAGGCCGAGTTCGGCCAGACCATCAGTGAGAACGGCATCGTCTTCGTCGACTTCTGGGCCGATTGGTGCCCGCCGTGCAAGATGTTCGGCCCGGTGTTCGAAGCCGCGTCCGACGCACACCCCGACGCGGTCTTCGCGAAGATCGACACCGATGACCAGCGCGAGCTCGCCGGCGGCCTTGGGATCAGTTCGATCCCCACCCTGATGGCGTTCCGCGACGGCTACCTCGTCTACCGCGAGGCCGGTGCCCTGAACAAGTCCCAGTTCGAGAAGCTCGTCCAGCAGGTCAAGGACCTCGACATGGAGAAGCTCAAGGCTGAGGCCGAGGCAGCCAAGGCAGCCAGCTGAGAAGCATGCCTTCCGTGTCACCCATTGGGGTGACACCGCTCCTAGGTCGACCTATACTCTAATTGGTTCCTGCCCCATCCCCCCGGGCAGGAACCACCCATTTTCTCACTGGCCCGGCGTGGGTCGCGGCCCCGCCGGCCAGTTGAGCTTGAGAAATTCAGCGGCCGATGCCCGCGGCGATGATTTCAGCGGCCGATGCCCGCGGCGATGATGCTGGTCACGATCACGGAGGTGATGGTGACGGTGGAGAACCCGGCCACGATCATCTTCGGCAGGATCTCGCCCTCGATCGCAGCCACCTCTTCCGGTGACTCGCCGGCTCCCTTTGCAGCCTCCTGCGACAGGATCATCGTGCCCGGGGAAGCCGTAGAGCGCCGTGAGCCCGATCGCGATCGACATGGGGAGGGACGGCGGTGGAGGGCGAGCGCCTCTTGGCGGCGCTTCCAAGAAAGGTCAATCGATTTAGCCAGATGGGGTCCCGGCGGCACTGAACGTTCACTAGGCTGCTGAAATCCTGAACCAGGCGTGATCACGGAAGGCGACCCATGAACGTGAGCTTCCCGGACGTAGCCGATCTCGATGCTGTCCCTACTGGTGACATGCCCGGCGACAAGGTGCAGATCACACCGGGCCACGTCGCAACGGCGCGCAGCATCTTCCCCCAACTGTGGCGCCTGCTGGAACCGGTGCTCGCTGCCAGTCCCCACCACCGCGCCGTGGTCTCCGTCCACGGTGGCTCAGGCGTCGGCAAGTCCGAGACCGGCTCGCTGCTGGCCCACGGACTCAACTCCCTCGGCGTCGGCGCGTACGTCCTGTCCGGCGACAACTACCCGCGGCGCGTCCCCTCAGCCAACGACGCCGAACGGCTGCGCACCTTCCGCGTCGGAGGCATACAGGGCCTGGTGGCCAGGCAGGACGACGACGACTCCGTCCGCACCGAGCTAGCTGCACTGCAGGCCCGCGACGCCGATGCCGACCCCCGGCAGGTGGCGGCGCATCCATGGCTGGCGACCTACCAGAAGGCCGGACGCGCGGCGCTGGTCGGCTACCTCGGAACCCCCAACGAGGTGGACTTCGACGAGGTCAACCGCATCCTCGCCGCCTTCCATGACGGAGCCGACAGCCTGCTGCTGAAGCGGATGGGCCGCACCCCGGACGCCCTCTGGTACGAAGAGGTGGACGTCTCCGGCACCCGGGTGATCGTCGTGGAATGGACGCATGGCTCCAGCGAGCACCTCGTCGGGGTCGACATCCCGATCCTGCTGAACAGCACGCCGGAGGAGACGCTGGCACACCGTCGCGCCCGCAGTCGGGACGGGGCGGTCGACAGCCCGTTCACAACGATGGTGCTCGCACTCGAACAGGCGCGCCTGCGGTCGCAGGCATCCCGCGCTGCGATCATCGTCGCCCGCTCGGGCGAACTGCTCGACTATGACGGCTACCTGAGAGCCATGGGCGCCGCCCTGCCCACTGCCGGCACCATGCTGAACGTCTATCCCGACAGCATCGGCGGCACCCTCGCCGACCTGGTCGCGTTCATCCGGCGCCCCGAACTGAAGGACGTGTTCAGCTCTGCCTACGTGTTGCCGAGCGTCTTCAACACCGACCTCGACCGCGGGTTCTCCGTCATCGACTACAACCTGAGCGACCGGTTCGCGACGCTCGACAACCTCGCTGCGCTGGCCGAGGAGGGCATCGACTTCACGTTCGACTTCATCCTCAACCACGCCTCGGTGCTGTCACCGCAGTTCCAGGACATCATCGCCAACGGTCAACGCTCCACGTACGCCGACTTCTTCATCGACTGGAACGGGTTCTGGGCCGGCAACGGCGAGCTCACCCAGGGCGGCTATGTCCAGCCGCGCCCCGAGCTGATCAAGGACATGTTCTTCCGCAAGCCAGGCCTGCCGATCCTGATGGTCCGGCTGCCGGACGGCAGTGAGAAGCCGTACTGGAACACCTTCTACCAGGAGGTGCGCTACACCGTCCCGGATACCCAGGACCTCATGGCCGCCACCGGCCTGCAGTACGGCACCGCAGAGGTTCTGGCCGGTCGGCTGGCCGCCGTCCTCAACTCCGGTGGACGCCCGGCGGACGCCGACTTCACCGGCTACGAGGCCGTGCGCGACCGCGTGGTCGACCTTGTCGAGTCTCGACGCCGCTACCTGGGCCAGATGGACCTCAACATCAAGAGCCCGCTGGTCTGGGATTTCTACGCCGACACCCTCGACAAGCTGGCCGGCTACGGGGCCCAGATCGTCCGACTGGACGCCTTCGCCTACGCGCCAAAGGAACCGGGGCTGAAGAACTTCCTCAACGACCCGGGCACGTGGGACCTGCTGGCGCGGGTGAAGGTGCTGGCCGACCGTCGGGGCCTGTTGCTGCTGCCGGAGATCCACTCCACCTACGCCGAGGGCATCCACGCCGCCATCGCCGCCAAGCGCTTCCTGACCTACGACTTCTTCCTTCCCGGACTGGTCATCGACGCCTTCGAGAACGCCGACGCCTCCGTGCTGAAGCGGTGGATCGGCGAGCTGCTCGGCCAGCAGATCCGGACGGTGAACATGCTCGGCTGCCACGACGGCATCCCGGTGCTGGACCTGAAGGGACTGCTGCCGGAGGAGCGCATCCAGGCGCTCATCGCGACCATCAAGGGCCGTGGCGGCTACGTGAAGGACCTCCATGGCGCGAAGAACATCTACTACCAGGTGAACGCGACCTACTTCAGCGCGTTGGGGGAGAGCGAGGCCCGGCTGCTGCTTGCCCGCGCGATCCAGCTGTTCATGCCGGGCAAGCCGCAGGTCTGGTACCTCGACCTGTTCGCCGGCCGCAACGACCACGCTGCGGTGGATCGCGCGGGTGCGGGCGGGCACAAGGAGATCAACCGCACGAACCTGTCAGCTGAGGCCATTACCGCAGGCCTCGAGCAGCCGGTGGTCACCCGGCAGCTGGAACTCCTGCGTTTCCGCAACACCTTCGGCGCGTTCGGCTTCGACGCCACCTGCGAGCTGGCGGAGACCGGCCCACAGACGCTACGGATCAGCTGGTGCAGGGGTGGGCTCACCGCCACCCTCGACGCCGACCTCGCCGCCGGGACCTTCACGATCACCGCCGTCGGAGAGGACGGCTCCGAGCGGACCGTCTAGCCGCGCCCGACGCGTTCAGGAGAGCGGGTAGGCGACGTAGGCGAACCGGCGGCTATCCGGTGCCCAGCTCGGCACGTTGATGGTGCCCTGGCCGCCGAAGAGGTCGACGACGTCGCTGCCGACGCCGCCTAGCCCGAGAAGGCGGATGACCACGTCGAGGTCGGCGGGGTGGCCGAGCGTCCCGGCGGGGAAGCTGATGTAGACCACCTGGGTGCCGTCGGGGGAAACGTGCGCGAACCAATTCACCCGCTCGTCGTCGGTGAGTTGCTCGATGCCGGAGCCGTCCAGCCGCATCCGGAACAGCTGCGAATGGCCCGCCACGTCTTAGCCCCGCTCGGAGTTGACACATGGTGGAGGTGCCCATCGAACCCGGACACGTAGGCGGCGGTACCGTCCGGGCTCAGCACGTGGTCGTCGTTCAGCAGCGGCAAGCCCGGGACCACGATCGGCTCGAGCTCGCCGCCGGCGGCGGGGACGCGCTGCAGCAGGCCATCACCGTTGACGATCAGCCAGTCGCCATCCACCGTCCAGTTCGGGGCCTCGAACAGCACCGACGTCGACTTCGCCACCAGCGTGCTGGCGCCGGTGGGCAGGTCATGGGTGAACAGCTGCGAGCGCTGTCCCGGCTGCAAGGTGCGGGGCTGCCGTTCCATAGCGATCCTCCTCGTCGTGGCCACGTCGCCACCAGCTGCGCTCGGCGACAGTTGGTCGCTTCGGCGCCCACGATATGGCACTCTTTGAGAGCGATCTCAGATGGCGGCTTGCGGGCGGCAGGAGAATCGCACGAGCCCGATGAAGAAGGAGAGCCTCATGAGTCTTGGCGGTTGGGAATGGGTCATCATCGCTGTCGTGGCGCTGCTGCTGTTCGGTGGCGCGCGGTTGGCCAACTTCGGCAAGGGTGCCGGGCAGGCGATCCGCGGCTTCAAGGACGAGATCAAGCCCACCTCCACTGACGCCGCCGCGAAGCCGTCCGACGACGACGCCGGCCCGAAGGCCTGATTCGAGGAAGTCCCGTGGCCTCGGCCCGGGTGGGCCGAGATGGGAACCGTGCCCGTTCGGGACGTGGTCCGCGGGTGAAGAATCAGGAACCGTCCCCGCATTGCCCGGACGGGACCTGGCTGGACCGACCGACCGGCCGTCCGATCCGTTGCGGATGCGGCCGTGCTCCATCCGGTGCGCTGAGGCGTCCCGGAGCAGCCTCCACGCTCTGTGAGCGCCGGTTCCGCCTCATATGTATCGGGCCGATAACGATCAGCGCAAGAGGCCGGTAATTTTGCATGAGAGCCGATGAGAGCGTTTGCGGTCTGTGCTAGCTTGCCCACAGTTGGCTGCAACGCTGCGGTGGTGGCGGGTCCTCAGGACAGCAGCCGGCACCCGGTCGGACCGGGGTCGTCGGGGTCAAGGAGGACTCGTGGGGCAGGGTTGGCTGGATCTGGCTGAGGCCACGTGGACAGTGCGCGCGGACGTGTCCGCCCAAGGCTGGCCAACGGTCCCAGAGGATCTTCGTAACCAACTCGCCGCGGGTATTCCGGCCACCGTGCCTGGTGTGGTGCACACCGACCTGCTCGCTGAGGGCCTGATCGACGACCCGTATCTCGGCACCGCTGAGGCCGACCAGCACTGGGTGGGCCAGCAGGCCTGGACCTACCGTGCCGAATTCGAGCTCGCCGCCTACGCCGGCGAATTGAAGGCCGAGTTCTGCGAGCTGCTCTGCGACGGCCTCGACACCATTGCGGAGGTGTTCTGCAACGGCACATCGGTCGGCGGCTCGGTCAACATGCACCGCCGCAACATCTTCTCCGTCGGGAGCCTGCTCCAGGTCGGAACGAACGTCATCGAGGTCGTCTTCGCGCCCGTGCTGGAGTACATCGCGCAGATGGCGGCACTGGTCGGCGAGCGGGTCCACGTCGAGCGCGACCCCTACAACCTGGTGCGCAAGATGGCCTGCAACTTCGGCTGGGACTGGGGGCCGCGCCTGATCACCGCCGGCATCTGGAAGACCATCGGCCTGCGCAGCTGGGACACCGCCCGTATCACCGACCTCGCCGTCTTCGCCACCGCCACCCCGAACGGCTCCGGCGGCTGGGACGGCGAGCTGCGCGTGCACGTCCAGGTGTCCGGAAGCACCAGGTTCGCAGCCCTCACCGTGCGGGTGCACGGAGTCGGCGCGACCCACGCCGACGCTGAGGCAGGAGTGCCGGCGGAGGACTGGACAGAGATCGTCGTACCGATCAGCGACATCGAGCCGTGGTGGCCGCACAGCATCGGCGACCAGCCGCTCTACAACGTCGACGTGATGCTCCACAACGACGTCGCCGTCCTCGACGAGGTGCGGCGCGAGACCGGCTTCCGCAGCATCGAGCTCGACACCACGCCGGACGCCGACGGCACCGGCGAGACCTTCGGCCTGCGGCTCAACGGCGAGCTGTTGTTCGTCCGTGGCATGGACTGGATCCCCGACGACTGCTTCCCGAGCCGGATCACCCCCGAGCGTTACCGCGAGCGGGTGCAGCAGGCCAAGGACGCCAACGTCGACCTGCTGCGTATCTGGGGCGGCGGAATCTACGAGCAGGCCGATTTCTACAAGGCCTGCGACGAGCTGGGCGTCATGGTGTGGCAGGACTTCTGCCTCGCCTGCGCGGCCTATCCCGAGGAGGAGCCGTTCCGCTTCGAGGTGGAGGCGGAGGCCCGCGACAACGTGATCCGGCTGTCAGCCCACCCCTCGCTGGTGATCTGGAACGGCAACAACGAGTGCATCTGGGGCTTCCACGACTGGAACTGGGCAGAGCAGCTCGGCGATCGTACGTGGGGCGCCGGCTACTACTACGACCTGTTCCCGAAGGTCCTCGCTGAGCTCGACCCGTCCCGTCCGTACTGGCCCGGCAGCCCATCGTCGGGTCCGGCAGAGGTGGCCAAGGGCCTGCAGCCCAACGACATGAACTACGGCTGCGTGCACATCTGGGACGTCTGGAACGAGCGCGACTACACCGGCTACGACGCCTACTCCCCGCGATTCGTCTCCGAGTTCGGCTACCAAGGCCCCGCCACCTGGGCCACCTGGGTCCGCACGCTCGCCCCGGAGGACCGCAGCGCCACCTCCGCGACGATGCTGGTACACCAGAAGGCCGCCGGCGGTAACACCAAGCTCAACAACGGCATCGCCGGCCACCTGCCCGCTCCCGGTGAGGGCGCCGAGGACTTCGACGAGTGGCTGTTCGCGATGCAGTTGCAGCAGGCCCGCGCGGTGCGTTACGGCATCGAGCGGTGGCGTTCGCTGCGTGCTCGCTGCCTCGGCTCGATCGTGTGGCAGCTCAATGACTGCTGGCCGGTGACCTCCTGGGCAGCCCTCGACCTCGGCACCAACGCTGCCGGACAGCCTGTCGCTCGCCGCAAGCCGCTGTGGTACGCGGTGCGTTCGGCCTACGCCGACCACGCGATCACCCTGCAGACCGAGCCCGAGGGCCGACGCCTCGCGCTGGTCAACGACGGCGTCGAGGACTGGCACGCCACCGGTGCCGTCGAACTGCGTCGCCTCGGCGGTGAGGTGCTGTGGACGCTACCGCTGGACGCAGTTGTCCCGATCCGCGAACGTGCGGACGTTGCCGTCGACGCCCCGGTGCCCGATGACGCAGCAGATCTCGCCCTCGTTGTCACCGTCGCCGGCGCGGAACGGTACGTGAAGCTCCTCGTTGAGGACGTCGCGGCAGCCATCCCCGCGCCCGCCCTCGAAGCGACGGCCACAGCAACAGCAACCGGCGCTGCCGTGACGGTGGTGGCAGGCAGCTTCCTGCGGACGCTGTGCCTGTTCGCCGACCGCGTCGCCGAGGACGCAACGACCGACACCATGATGGTCGACCTCTTCCCCGGCGAATCCCACACCTTCGACGTGGTCGGCGACCTCAAGGGCATCGAGCTGTCAACGCTCACCAGCCCGACAGTGCTGCGTTCCCTGACCGTCCCGCTCTCCCTCGGAGCCGCCCGGGAGAGATGAGCGCGCAGACCCGGTCCTCGCCGGGCACCTTCAACCGAACTCAAGTCAACGAAGACTCAACAACACCAACGGACCCCGGAGCGGGGCCAGTCAACAGGAGGAACTCAATGTCAGATTCCGTCTTCGAAAAGCCGTCTCGCCGCTCGTTCATCAAGATCGGCGGCCTGGCGATCGGTGGCCTCGCCCTCGCGGCGTGTGCACCGAAGGCCAGCACCGGCTCCACCGGCGCAACCGGCGGCACGGAAGCCAAGCTCGGCGTCGGCAACAACGGCCAGGTCGGCAAGGGCCGCGCCGGCGCCACCGGTGACAGCCTGCTGATCGCGGGCTTCCAGTGGGGGCCCCCGGCCACTTTCAACCCGCTGTCCCCGACGGCCGCCTGGCCGGCAGCAGCCAACGTGATGCAGATCGTGTACGAAACCTTGCTCCGCTGGAACATCGCGACCGGTGAGGTCATGCCTGGCCTTGCCAAGGAGTACAAGCTCGACGGCACCAAGACCATCACCCTGACCATGCAGGACGGCGTCACCTTCTCAGACGCCTCCCCCTGCACCGCCAAGGATGTCGTGGCGTCCTTCGAGCTCGGCAAGAAGAACACCGGCATCTCGACAGCTGCCTTCTGGGCCGCGGCCGACGCCATCGAGGCGCCTGACGACAAGACCGTCGTGGTCACCGTCAGCGCGAAGACCAAGAATGTCGGCCAGGTGTTGCGCATGCTCACCGAGACCTACATCCTGCCGGCGGCCGTGTTCTCGAAGATCGCCGACGACAAGCTGCCCACCGAGATCATGGACAAGCCGATTGGCACCGGCCCGTTCACGCTGAGCAAGGCCGACCAGACCCAGGTCGTACTGGCCCTCAACGAGAAGTACTGGGGCCAGACGTTCTACGGCGGCCTCCCGGTGATGAAGCAGATCATCCACCCGATCTTCAAGTCCAACGAGGATGGCAACATCAAGTTCCAGGCCGGTGAGCTGGACATCATGCAGCAGTTCGTCTCCCAGATCTGGAAGATGTGGGAAGGCGGCAAGCCGGTCGGCACCTACCTCAAGGACAAGCCGTACTACGTCCCGGGTTCGATGCCGATGCTGCTGATGAACACCACCAAGAAGGGCCTCGACAACGCCGTCGTCCGCAAGGCAATCGCCTCTGCCATCGACTACGCGTCGATCGCAGAGACCGCCATGTCGGGCTACTCGGCTGAGGTTCAGCCCAGCCTGATCCTGCCGTCCGGCGCGGAGAGCAAGTTCTTCAACAAGGAAGATGCTGCGGCCAACGGCTGGAAGTTCGACGCCGCTGCAGCTGAGAAGCTGCTCACCGACGCCGGCGCGAAGAAGGGCAGTGACGGCGTTTACGTCCTCGACGGCACTCGCGTCGGCCCGTACAAGCTGATCACCCCGACCGGATGGACCGACTGGAACGCATCCTGCGAGATCATCGCGAAGAGTCTGAAGGCCATCGGCATCGACTGCTCGACCAACTTCCCGCAGCAGGCGGAGACCACCCAGGCCATCCAGGGCGGCTCCTTCGACATGGCGGTCTGGTACGTCTCGGGTGTGAACCCGGCCACCCCATGGGCCCGGTTCAAGGACATCATGAGCCAGTCCGAGGTGCAGCCGATCGGAAAGACCACCTTCGCCAACTACGGTCGCTGGAAGAACGACGCCGTTGAGGCACTGCTCACCGAGGCCTCCCAGGCCACCGATGACGCATCGAAGAAGGCGGCCTACGACAAGCTCGACGCGCTCTACCGCAAGGAAGTGCCCGCCTGCCCGATCATGTACCGTCCCGACGAGTTCTACGAGTACAACGCGACCAACTTCTTCAACTGGCCCGATGAGAAGAACAGCTACGCTCCGCCGATGTTCCGCGGCGCCGGCAATACGTGGATGTACAAGATCAAGAAGATCGCCGGCTGAAGCAGCGACGGTTCTAGGAAAGTTGGATTGCCATGGGTCTACGGCGCTATCTGGCCAACAAGACCATCTGGTATCTGGGTGCGCTGGTGGTAGCAGTGGTTCTGAACTTCCTGCTACCACGGCTCATCCCGGGTAACCCGGTGGACGTGCTCGTCTCGAAGATGGGTCAGGGAGGCCTGTCCTCCGAGGCCCAGCAACGCACGTATGAGGCGTTCATGAGGGAGTTCGGCCTCGACAAGCCGATCTGGGACCAGTTCGTGCTGTACATCACGGGCGTGTTCCATGGGAACTTCGGGGCATCGTTCTCGTTCTACCCGACCCCGGTGTCGAGCCTCAGCGCCCAATCGGTGCCGTACACCCTGGCACTCCAACTTCCCGCAATCGTTCTTGGCTGGATCATCGGCAACCTCCTGGGCGCCATCGCCGCCTACAAGGGTGGCGGCTGGGACAAGTCGGTATTCACCACCGCGCTGTTGTTCAACTCCACCCCGTACTACTGCCTCTCGATCATCCTGCTCTACGTCTTCGCCGTGGTACTCGGCATCTTCCCCGTTGGCGGTGCCTACTCCCTTGGCCTCTCCCCGGAGTGGAGTTGGGAATTCTTCTCCGACGCCGTCAGCTACTGGTGGCTGCCCTTCCTGTCGCTCGTGCTGATCAACATCGGCGGGCAGGCCGTCGGCATGCGCTCGATGGCCATCTACGAATTGGGTTCCGACTACGTGAACTACTCACGGAGCCTGGGAATCGGAGATCGGAAGATGACCGGCTACATCTTCCGCAACGCCATGCTGCCCCAGATCACCGGCCTCGCCCTCAGCATTGGCACGATGGTGGGCGGAGCGCTGATCACCGAGTTGGTATTCAGCTATCCCGGGATGGGAACGCTCCTGTTCGGCGCGATCTCCTCCAACGACTACCCGGTGATCCAGGCGGTCACCCTGATCATCACTGTGGCTGTGCTTGTCGCCAACTACATGGTCGAGATTCTCTACGGCTTCATCGACCCGCGGATCCGTGCTTCGAAGTCCGGGGAGAAGTGATATGACGAATATTCAGAGCGCCGCCGTCACTGCAGAGGCCGGGGGCCCACTGGTTCCGGAGGGACTGCCCACCGAACCACAGAAGGCCAAGCCCGCCTGGCGGAGCCTCAACTTCGGCCCACGCATGTGGATCTCGCTCGGCATCATCGGCGCGGTCGCCGCACTGGCTTTCATCGGCCCGTTGTTCTACCCGTACGGGCCGGACCAAAAGGTCGGGTCGCTCTACGACTCCCCGAGCGCTGAGCACATTCTCGGCACGGAGAACTTCGGCTACGACGTGCTCGCCGTGCTGATGGCGAGCGCCCGGAACTCGCTGATTATCGGCCTGCTGGCCGGCACCATCGCTGTGCTGATCGGTGTCGCCATCGGCATCCTTGCCGGCTACATCGGCGGCTGGGTCGAGGAGGCCCTGATGGGTTTCACCAATATCGTGCTGGCGATCCCGTCCATCGTGATCCTGATCCTGATCTCCATCTCGCTGCAGAGCACCAACGTCGCCTTCCTGAAAGGCGTCGTCGGGCTGGCGCTGGTGATCGGCATCACGGCCTGGCCATGGACGGCACGAGCCGTCAGAGCCCAGGCGAGTTCTGTCGCCACGCGGGAACACATCGACGTGGCCAAGCTCTCCGGCGCCCGCACCCCGAGCATCATGGTCCGCGACGTGCTGCCCTATCTGGCCAGCTACGCCGTGATGGCCTGGGTGCTCCAGCTGGCCAGTGCGATCCTCGCCGAGTCCACCCTTTCGATGCTGGGCCTCGGCCCGTCGGGCGCGAACTCGCTGGGCAAGCAGTTGTTCTGGGCGCTGGCCTTCCAGGCTGTGGCCACCGGCGCGTGGTGGGCCTTCCTGCCCCCGACGATCGTGCTGACCATGATCAGCTTCGGCCTGCTCTACCTGCAGTCCTCGCTCGACGAGGTGTTCAACCCGAGGCTGCGCAGGGGCAAGAAGAAGAATCTGGCCAAGGCCGCGGCACGCCGTGAAGAGACGGCACGCAAGCTGGCTGAGCAGAACCAGCGTGTGGAGGTGACTGCATGACCGGCATCCTGATGCGCGCGAGCAACCTGACGGCGGTGTACGCCGCCGACAGCGGCCAGGACGTGCCTGCCGTCGACGACGTCACCCTCGACGTGCCGGAGGGCCAGATCGTCGGCCTCGCCGGTGAGTCGGGGTGTGGCAAGTCGACTCTCGGCAACGCGCTGGCCATGATCGCCAATCCTCCGCTGTACGTCGTCGGCGGCACGATGGAGATCGACGACGAGGTCATCGACCTCAGCACCCTGCACCGTGGCGCCAACGAGGCCCACCGGCCCTACCGTGGTTCCACCGTCTCGCTGCTGCCGCAGGGGGCCATGAACGCCGTCAGCCCGACGCTGCGACTCCGCAACCTCGTCGTCGACGTGATGCGCGCCCATAAGCCCGACACCACCAAGGCTGAAGCGCTCGACAGGGCCACCGACCGGCTGAACATGCTGGACATGCCCACCCGGGTGCTCGACTCCTATGCCCACCAGCTGTCCGGCGGTATGAAGCAGCGCATGGTCACGGTGATCTCGACCCTGCTCAACCCGAAGCTGCTGATCGCAGACGAGCCGACCTCTGCGCTTGACGTGTCCAGCCAGAAGGCGCTCATCGAGATGCTTCTAGCGATGGTGGAGAAGAAGATCATGCGCGGCGTGATCTTCATCACCCACGACCTGCCGGTGCTGTCGATGGTCACCGACCGGCTGGCAATCATGTACGCAGGCAAGATCGTCGAGAACGGGTTGACGGAGGAACTGGTGAACAATGCCAGGCACCCCTACACGTCGGCGCTGCTGTCTTCGGTCCTTGATCCAACAGTGGAGACCAGGACCAAGCACGTCCTGGGAATCCCCGGCTCGCCGCCCAACCTCGCTAATCCGCCCAGTGGGTGCCGCTTCCATCCGCGCTGCCCGTTCGCGATGGACATCTGCAAGACAGAGGAACCCGCGTTCCTGCAAGAGCGGGACCACGATGTGGCCTGCTGGTGGGCGAACGACCACGCGTACGAAACCGTCCCGATGGAGGTGAACCAGCTGTGAGCGACCTCGACTCCCTTGAGCCGCGCCCAGCGACCGGCCAGCCGGTGCTCTCGGCCACGCATGTCACCAAGCAGTTCCGAGTGTCGGGTGGTCACATCACCGCCGTAGACGACGTGAGTGTCGACTTCCACGCCGGCAAGGTGCTGGCTGTGGTGGGTGAGTCCGGCTCGGGCAAGTCGACGCTGGCCCGGATGCTGCTGCGGCTGATGCCGGTGACGAGCGGCACGATCACCTACAACGGCAAGGATGTCACCCACATAAAGGGTTCCGAGCTTCGGGGTTACTGGCGCGACGTGCAGGCGGTCTTCCAGGACCCGTTCTCCTCGTTCAACCAGTTCTACACCGTTGGGCAGACGCTGCGCCGAGGGATGGGCTCGCAGGGCCTGGAGAAGGAGACCCTCGACCAGCTGATCGAGACCTGCCTCGGCTACGTCGGGCTGAAGCCGGCCGACGCCGTGCACAAGTACCCACACCAGCTGTCCGGCGGCCAGCGGCAACGGGTCATGATCGCCCGCGCGCTCATGATGAACCCGAAGGTACTGCTGGCCGACGAGGCCACGTCGATGCTGGACGCCTCGCTGCGCGTGAGCGCCCTGAACGTGCTGCAGGACCTGCGGGCGAACCTCGGCTTGACCGTGCTGTTCATCACCCACGACATTGGGCAGGCCTGCTACCTGGCCGACGAGGTGGTCGTGATGGAGCACGGCCTTGTCGTGGAGCGCGGCACCACCGACGCGGTCATCTTCGAACCGAAGAACGACTACACCAAGCGCCTGCTGGCCGACGTGCCCGACCTGAAGGGCAGCCTCAAGGTCCGCAAGGACGTCTGACACAGGCACCGCAGCCGTAATGCCACCCTGGCGTCCCTCGCCCGGCGGCGGGCGGATGCTGCCGGTTGAAAGCCCACAATTGAAAGGTCTGCGCATGGGCATCGACTTCCCCGAAGGGTTCCTCTTCGGCTCCGCCACGTCCGCGTACCAGATCGAAGGAGCCGCTGCGGAGGACGGCAAGGAGGACTCGATCTGGGACGTGTTCTGCCGGGTGCCGGGCGCGATCGTCAACGGCGAGGACGGGACCCTGGCCTGCGACCACTACCACCGCTACGCCGAGGACGCGAAGCTGCTGGCAGACCTCGGCATGAGCACGTACCGGTTCTCGGTGTCGTGGCCGCGGGTGCTCGACAGCGACGGTGCCGTGATCGCCAAGGGCATGGACTTCTACTCCCGCCTCGTCGACGAGCTGCTCGCCAACGACGTGGCGCCGTGGCTCACGCTGTACCACTGGGACCTGCCCGCCGCGCTGCCGGGCGGCTGGAAGAACCGCGACACCGCCAAGCGGTTCGTCGACTATGCCGTTGCCGTGCAAGAGCACCTCGGTGACCGGGTACGCACCTGGACGACCCTCAACGAGCCGTGGTGTTCCTCGTTCCTCAGCTACGCAGCGGGCGTCCACGCCCCCGGCGAGACCGACCCGGCCAGCTCGATCGCTGCGGCGCACCACCTGCTGCTGGCCCATGGGTGGACGGTGCAGGCGCTGCGGCAGGCCGACCCCACCGCCAGCCTCGGCATCACGCTGAACTTCACCCCGGCCATTCCAGCCACGCGCAGTGATGCGGATTCCGACGTCGCCCGGCGCGTCGACGGCACGGCCAACCGCTTCTTCACCGACCCGATCTTCACCGGCGCCTATCCCGCCGACGTGCTCAGCGACCTCGGCGAGCTCTGGCCGTCGGGGCTGGTGCAGGACGACGACCTCGCCGCCATCAGCGCCCCGATCGACGTGCTGGGCGTCAACTACTACACGACGAACATGTTCCGGGCCGCCAGTCCGGACGAGGCGACCGACTGCGCCACTCCCCACATCGCCGCGCCGGACGCGGTCCAGGTGTTGCGGGACCTGCCTTTGACCGAGATGGGCTGGGAGGTGGATCCCGGCGGGCTGCGAGACCTGCTCACCTGGCTGCACACCACCTATACCGGGCCGGCCGGCACGGCACTCGTGATCACGGAGAACGGCGCGGCCTTCGACGACCACGCCGATGCCGACGGCTTCGTCAGCGACGTGGATCGCGTCGACTACCTGCGCGCCCACTTGGGAGCCGTCCACGAGGCCATCGACGCCGGCGGCGACGTGCGCGGCTACCTGGCCTGGTCGCTGATGGACAACTTCGAATGGTCCTACGGGTACAGCAAGCGCTTCGGGGTCGTCCGGGTGGATGAGCAACTGCGCCGCATCCCCAAGGCCAGCGCCCTCTGGTACGGCGAGGTCGCCCGCACCGGCCACGTCGACTGACACCGCAGCTGAACAGCACCCCGAACCCGACCGGAACCAAGGAGCCACGCCCATGACCGACATCCAGACCAAGATCAGCCTCACCGGAGGCGTCGACTTCTGGCACACCCCCGCGATCGAGGACGCAGGCCTCCCCGAAGTGATGCTCACCGATGGCCCCCACGGCGTGCGCAAGCAGAGCGCCGCCTCCGACCACGTCGGCATCAACGACTCCTACCCGGCCACCTGCTTCCCGCCGGCTGTCGGTCTTGGCTCGTCCTGGAACGCAGAACTGCTGGTTGCTGTGGGTGTGGCCCTCGGCGAGGAGTGCCGGGCGCTCGGCGTGGGGGTGCTGCTCGGCCCGGGCATGAACATCAAGCGGTCCCCGCTGTGCGGCCGCAACTTCGAGTACTTCGCAGAGGACCCGCTCGTTGCGGGCGTTCTCGCCAGCGCGCTGGTGCGTGGCATTCAGACCCAGGGCATCGGCACCTCGGTGAAGCACTTCGCAGCCAACAACCAGGAGACCGACCGCATGCGCCGGGACTCCCAGATCGACGAGCGCACCCTGCGTGAGGTGTACCTGCGTGGCTTCGCCAAGGTCGTCACGAGCGCCAGGCCGTGGACGATCATGTGCTCCTACAACAAGGTGAACGGCACGTTCGCCAGCGAAAACCACTTCCTGCTCACCGAGGTTCTGCGGGACGAGTGGGGCTTCGACGGCTTCGTGATGAGCGACTGGGGCGCCGTCCATGACCGCGTCAAGGCGTTGAAGGCAGGCCTCGACCTGGAAATGCCGGCCCATGCTGCCCACGAGGAAGGTGTTCGCAAGGCCCTGGCCGCCGGAGAGATCGACGAGGCCACCATCGAGCAGGCCTACGCCCGCATCGAGCGGGTGCTGCGTCTCGCAATCGCCAGCCTCGAGGACGCTCCCGAGAGCTTCGACGTCGACGCCCACCACGCACTGGCCCGCAGGACCGCCGAGCAGTGCATCGTGCTGCTCTCCAACGACGGAGTGCTCCCGCTGGCGCAGGAGACGAAGGTGGCCGTGGTCGGCGAGTTCGCCCGTACCCCGCGCTACCAGGGCGCCGGCTCTTCGCGGGTCAACCCCACGCGCCTCGACAACGCGTTGGACGCCATCACCGCCCTCGTGGGCCACGACGTGCCGTTCGCACCGGGGTTCGTCACAGCGCCGGGCCAGGAGTTGGCGGCTTCTGCGCACGACGACGCCGTGGCCGTCGCCCGTGACGCCGACGTGGTGCTGGCCTTCCTCGGCCTGGGCGAGAGCCACGAGTCCGAGGGTTACGACCGCGACACCTGTGACCTGCCGGCCGAACAGCTGGCGCTCCTGGAGGACATCCTCGCGGTGAACTCCAACGTCGTTGTCGTGCTGAGCAACGGCTCTTCTGTGCTGCTGCCGTTCGCCGCTCGCGTCCGCGCGGTCGTCGAGGGTTGGCTGCTCGGCCAGGCCGGCGGCCCGGCCATCGCCGACGTGCTCTACGGCGTGGTGAACCCCTCGGGCAAGATCACAGAGACCATTCCACATCGGCTCGAGGACGTGCCGTCGTTCCTGCACTTCCCCGGAGACACCTCGGGCGTCCGCTATGGCGAGGGGCTGTTCGTGGGCTACCGCGGCTACGACGCCTCCGGCACCGACGTCGCGTTCCCGTTCGGGCATGGCCTGTCCTACACCAGTTTCGGCTACTCCGACCTCTCGGTGTCATCCAGCGACGCCGGGCTGGCCGTCGCCCTGACGGTGACCAACACCGGCGAGCGGGCCGGCCGCGAGGTCGCGCAGGCGTACGTGTCGGTGCCGGGCTCGAAGGTCGTCCGGGTGCCGCGCGAGCTGAAGGGTTTCGCCGCAGTCACGCTCGAGCCGGGCGAGTCCCGCCGGGTCGAGATCGCCGTGTCTGCGGACGAGCTGGCGTACTGGAGCGTCATCGACCACTCCTGGGTCGTCGAGAGCGGCAGCTACACCGTCGAGGTGGGCTCCTCCAGCCGCGACCTGCGGACCTCGGCCAGCGTCGAGGTGGCCGGCAACGAGCCCGTCCGCCCCCTGAGCATGGAGTCGACGGTGGCAGAGGCCATGACCGTGCCGGGCTTCGAGGCGGTTTTTGCTCCGATGATGACCATCTTCGGCGAGGATCCCGACCTGGTGCGCATGATGGAGTCGATGCCGCTGGCTGCCCTCGTCGGCTTCAGCGGGCAGCCGGAAGACACGTTCCAGCCGGTGCTGGACGGGCTGAACGCCGCCCGGCACTAGGCCGTCAGGGCGCCGGCAGACCATTCTGCCGGCGCTCTGGGAACGTCGAATCCGAGGCGGCTTGAGGAAGACTTGAGGTGGGCTTAGGCAGTTCTGCTGAGACGCTGACCTACCGTGGAGGCATGCCTATCGTCCCCCCGCTGGAATCCGGTCTGTTCGGGTTCATTGCCGGCCTCCCCATGCATCCCCTGGTCGTGCATGCCGCGGTTGTGCTCCTTCCCCTCTCCGCGCTCGTGCTCGTCGTGCTGGTGTTCGTGCCGTCCTGGCGCACCAGGTACGGCTGGGCGACGATCGCCGGCCTCGCTGCGGGAACCGCCGCAGCCTTCGTGGCGAAGGAGTCCGGCGAGGCGCTGGCGGCCAAGGTGGGGCTCCCGGCCGACCACGCGCTGTGGGGCGACATCCTCGTGCCGGTGTCCATCGGGCTGTTCGTGGTTGCGGTGGCCTGGCTGGTACTCCGCAACCGCGCGGCTCGCACCTCGAGCAGGTCCATGGCGGCAACGATCACCGGCGGGCTCGCGGTTGTCCTCGCGCTGGCTGCGACAGCGATCACCGTCGTGGTCGGGCACAGCGGCGCCCAGACGGTCTGGGCGGGCGGGGTCGGTGGGACGCCCGCTCCGACATCCTCAGCATCTGCGGCCACCTACACCATGAAAGACGTGAAGGCCCACGCCACTGCCGCAGACTGCTGGAGCGTGGTCGACGGAACGGTCTACAACCTCACGTCCTGGGAGGGCCAGCACCCCGGCGGCCAGCAGGTCATCGTCGGGATGTGTGGCGCCGACGGCACCGCGGCGTTCAAGGGCCAGCACGGCACCCAGAAGCGGCCGGTTTCCGCGCTCGCGCAGTTCGCGATCGGCACCATCGGCGGCGCGAAGCCGGCGGCCAGCGCCAGTGCGTCCTCGACGCCGACCGCCAGCGACTCTTCGGGGCCGCTGACCCTGGCAGAGGTCAACAAGCACGCTTCCGCCTCCTCCTGCTGGTCGGTCGTCGACGGTGAGGTCTTCGACCTGACCAAGTGGATCAACCGCCACCCGGGCGGCGCCAAGCGCATCCTCGGCATGTGTGGCCAGGACGGCTCCTCGGCCTACCACGGCCAGCACGGCAACTCGGGTCAGGCCTCGCAGATCCTCAACGGTTACTCCCTCGGCAAGCTCGGCTGACCGGCCACCCAGGAAAGGCACCCCATGAACCCCCTGCGTATCCTCAGGACCATCCTCATCCCGCTGGTATTCGCACTTCCCCTTGCGGCCTGCTCCGCCGCTGCCACAACGAGCTCCAGCGGCCCGGCGGCGACGGCCTCCGCGACCTCGGCCTCGCAGTCCCCGAGCGTGACCCCGACAACGGCGAGTGCCTCGGCCAGCCCGTCGGCTTCCCCCACGCCGACCCCGTCCTCCACGGTGAAGAGCTTCTCCATGGCGCGGGTGAAGGAGCACGCATCTGCCGCCTCCTGCTGGTCCGCTGTCGACGGCAAGGTGTACGACCTCACCAAGTGGATCGGCCGGCACCCGGGCGGACGTGCACGCATCATCGCGATGTGCGGCAAGGACGGCACCGCCACCTTCCGCGGTGAGCACGGCAAGGAGCGCGGGCCGAGCAACGACCTGAAGCGCTACCTGATCGGACCGCTGGCCTGAGCATGGGCACCGACGGCGCGACGGGTGGACGGACGGACGACCCGGTATTGGTTGTAGCTGCGCCGGTCGTTCCCGCACCGGAAGGCACCGGCACCAGTTCAGCCCGTTCGCGCTGGCTCGGTTTCGGCGTGCTCGCCGCCGGGCTGGCGATGATCGTCCTCGACGGCACGGTGGTCAACGTGGCCCTGCCGGCGATCATCGACGACCTCGATCTCGGCCTCAACGAGGCGCAGTGGGTCACATGCCTGTACGCGGTGATCTTCGCAGCCCTTCTGCTGACCAGCGGGCGGCTGGGTGATCGGTACGGCCGCCGGCTGATGTTCCTGATTGGGGTGGGTGTCTTCGTCGCAGCCAGCTTCGCCGCAGCAGGGGCCAACGATTCCGGCGAACTGATCTGGTCGCGGTGCGCCCAGGGATTCGGCGCCGCCTTCATCCTCCCCGCAACTCTTTCCACCGTGAACGCCACCTTTCGGGGCCGCGACCGCTCGGTAGCCTTCGGCATCTGGGGTGCCGTGATGGCCGGCGCTGCTGCGGTCGGCCCCCTGATCGGCGGCTGGCTCACCACCAGCCTCAGCTGGCGCTGGGTCTTCCTCATAAACCTGCCCATCGGGGTGGCTATCGTGCTGCTCGGGCTGCGGTTCGTCCCGGAGACACGGGATGAGACCGCCCGTGGCGGGTTCGACGTTCTCGGGCTCGTTACCAGTGCCGTCGGCTTCGGCCTGGTGGTGTTCGCCCTCATCGAGGGGCAGTCACTGGGCTGGCTGCGGCCGTCCACCGACCTGACCGTCCTCGACGCCACCTGGCCGGAAACGGCCCCGATTTCCGTTGTGCCGGTGGCGCTGGCGATCGGGCTGGTCTCCCTCGGGCTGTTCTGGTGGCTGCAGCGACGCCGCGCAACCCGGGGCCGTCCGGTGATCCTCGACCTCACCCTGTTCGCGGTGCCGACGTTCGGTTGGGGCAACCTGACCGCGGCCATGGTGGCGGCGGGGGAGTTCGCGCTGCTGTTCGTCCTGCCCCTCTACCTGGTGTACGCCATGCAACTCACCATCATGCAGACCGGCTGGGTGTTGGCCGCGATGGCGATCGGGGCATTCGTCGCCGGCGCCGGGGCGCGACATCTGGCCGCACGCCTCGGTCCCGCCCGGGTGGTGACGGTAGGCCTGCTCCTCGAACTGGGGGCTGCAGTGGCCGCGGCGCTGGTGATCGGCAACGCACCGAGCGTGTGGGCGATCACCGTCCTGCTGGCGGTGTACGGCCTCGGTCTCGGCCTTGCCGCAGCGCAGCTGACGTCCGTGGTCCTGCACGACGTGCCGGTCGCACAGTCGGGTACGGCTTCTGCAACGCAGAGCACCGTCCGGCAGCTTGGGTCTGCCGTCGGCGCGGCAGTGGCGGGCACCGTGCTCGCGATCGGGTTCACGATCACCGTGCCGGCGAGGCTTGCGCTTGTGAAGGGGGTCAGCACGGACGACGCCATGACCATGATCGACTACATGACCGGCACGGCAGGCGCGGTGATCTCGATGATTCGTGCCAAGGGCAACGACGGCTACTTCGGGAATCTCGGGCCGCAGGTCGCGGACGCGATGTCGGAATGCTTCGCCTGGTCGGTGGGCTGGGTGCTGTGGGGCGCAGTGTTCTTCATCGCGCTCGGCGTGCTCGGCGCCCTGCGGGTCGAGCTCGCTGCCCGGCAGGCACGCCCCGCAGAGGTGTAACTCAGCGCAGAGGCCTCGGTCTGAGCGGCCAGATCTTCATGGTTTCCGCCGCCCACCGACCAAGCCCGGCCTAACATGAATCATGGGTCAGACCCCGCAACAACCCCCGCAGATCGGCCAGGTTGCGAATGGCTATCAGTGGAACGGTGTCCAGTGGATTCCGTTGGGTCCTCCGCCACAGGTCGGGCAGGTCTCCAACGGTTACCAGTGGAACGGTGTCCAGTGGATTCCGTTGGGCCCTCCGCCACAGGTCGGGCAGGTCGCGAATGGGTACCAGTGGAACGGTGTCGAGTGGATTCCGCTGGCGCCACCCTCGGCGCAGCCAGCCTCAGAAGCAGTGCTCGTGGGCGAGATCGGGCGATATGCCCAGACTGCGGGATTCACGGTCCGGCAGTCGGCGCACCAGCTGACGCTGGAGCGGGTGGTGGGAGAGCGGAAGGCCTTCCTCTCCAGCGCGAAGCTCGAGTATCGCGCCACGATCTCGCTCGATGAAGGGCGCAGGACCGCCAGGTTCACGGAGATGCTGAAGGAATCGGGGACGGGCCTCACCAGCGGCGGTGGTGACGACGGGGACTTCGGGACGGGGACCGGTTTCGGCTTCCAGAAGACGTCGTACAACTCGCGGACCGATGGCATCGAGGAGTCCATCGACGAGCAGGCCGCCCGGTTCGGCACCAAGTACGTTCCCGGTTTCCCGTACGCGGAGGTGAAGGGACAACTCGGCAACATTTGTGTGGCCGCTGGGTACTCCTTCACCTGAGGTCGCCGCTC
>JADGPA010000207.1 GCA_017882685.1 Propionibacteriaceae bacterium
ACCCCACCAGCAGCGTGGTCCCCAAATCGGGTCCGGGCAGCGCTTCCGGGACCATCGGACGGGCTCTGGCAGGTCAGCGCAGGTCGTCGGAATTGGGCATTTCGGAGTGCTCCTCGACCCACCCGGACGCCGGGGCCGGGCCGCTGGTGAGCTCGTGCCGGACCCGTCGTCGCAGTTCGCGCCGGCGGCGCCGCGTCGCCGTCCGCACTCGCAGCCTGCCCACTCCGGCCGACCCGTGCAGGACGAGTTGCGGCTGGCCCGGCTCGGCCTGCCGGTTCGCGGTGTTGCGCACCGACCCCCATCCCTTGGCGACCTGGTCGGAGTCGACGCCCCACCCGTCCGGCACGATGATCTTGATGGCACCGGCCCCGGCACTGACCTCGATGTCGACCACCAGCGATCGGCAGACCGCCTCTCGGCAGTCCAGCCGGACCGAGCCCAAATCGCCGCTGACCCTCAGGTACGGCGGGATCTCCCACGCTCCGTTTCGTCTCTCACGCGACATTCCGCTGGCGATCGGGAGCCGGTTGGCTGCGCTCCAACCGACCGGCACCACGGGTGGCGCGATCGGCGGCAGGTCGGCGATCAGCGGGTCGAGATCGGCATAGGTGAGGGCGGCATCCACCCAAGCCGTGCGATCGGAGGCTTCTCCCGGCGTCAGTCGTCCTTCTGCGGCAGCCCTGCCGATGCGGGCGACCGCCTCACGACGATCCGCTGTACCGATTCGCAGGTGCCCAAGATCGGTCATGGAGGCAGCCTACTTCGGCCGGACGCCGTCCAGGAGGCTCAATCGAGGGCGGCCCGGTGGAGTTTCAGTTCCACTCTTCCGGCGCGGACGGTGACCCCTTCCGCGGCCAGACGGATGGACGCCTCGCCCACCAGGTGCTCTGCGATGGTGCCGTTCGCCCGGACCACGCGCCACCAGCAGGCCTGTCCACCACTTCCGGCGAGTACGCGTGCCACCAGCCGCGGGCCACAGCCGACAACCTTCGCGATATCGCCATAGGTGCTGACCTGACCGGCGGGAATGGCATCGGTGGCCAGCAGGATGCTGTCGGCCAGCTCGGCCATGCTCGGCGCCATGCGCACACTGTACGGCTGGCCGCGCGCCTAGGGTTGAGGCGACGAAGGGAGCAGTTGATGACCGGATTCCGGATCGAGCACGACACCATGGGCGAGGTGCGGGTGCCGCAGGACGCCCTCTACGCCGCCCAGACCCAGCGCGCGGTGGAGAACTTCCCGATCTCCGGACGCGGCCTGGCGAGCCAGCACATCGCGGCGCTGGCCCAGATCAAGCGCGCGGCAGCGATCGCCAACACCGAACTCGGCGTGCTGCCGCCGGAGGTGTCCGAGGCCATCGTCGCTGCGGCCGACGAGGTGATCGCCGGACGCCACGACGACCAGTTCCCCATCGACGTCTTCCAGACCGGCTCGGGCACCTCGTCCAACATGAACGCCAACGAGGTGATCGCGACGCTCGCCTCGCGTCGGCTGGGGTCGCCCGTCCACCCGAATGACCACGTGAATGCCTCGCAGTCGTCCAACGATGTGTTCCCCTCCTCGATCCACATCGCAGCAGTGCAGGCGATCACCGAGGCGCTGGTCCCGGCCCTGGAGGTACTTGCCGTGGCGCTGGCGGCGAAGGCGGCGGAGTTCGCGGAGGTGGTGAAGGCCGGCCGGACGCACCTGATGGACGCCACCCCGATCACCCTCGGCCAGGAGTTCTCCGGTTACGCGGCCCAGGTGCGCTACGGCATCGACAGGGTGCAGGGGACGCTTCTGCGCCTGTCCGAGCTGCCGCTGGGTGGCACGGCCGTCGGCACCGGCATCAACACTCCCGCCGGGTTCTCGGCCCGGGTGATCGAGCTGGTCGCAGAGCACGCCGGCCTGCCGCTGGTGGAGGCCCGCAACCACTTCGAGGCACAGGCTGCCCAGGATTCGGTCGTGGAGGCATCGGGCGCCTTGCGCACCGTGGCCGTGTCGCTTGTGAAGATCGCCAACGACCTGCGCTGGATGGGTTCGGGCCCGCGGGCGGGCATTGGCGAGATCACGCTGCCCGACCTGCAGCCCGGCTCATCGATCATGCCGGGCAAGGTGAATCCGGTGCTCCCGGAGGCGACGGTGATGGTGGCCGCCCAGGTGATCGGCAACGACACGGCGATCACGTTCGCCGGCACGCAGGGCAACTTCGACCTGCTGGTGATGCTGCCGGTGATGGCCCGCAACCTGCTGGAGTCGATCACGCTGGTCGGCAACGTTTCCCGGCTGCTGGCCGATCGCTGCATCGACGGGATCGTCGCCGACGTGGAGCGCTGCCGCATGCTGGCCGAGTCGTCGCCGTCCATCGTCACCCCCTTGAACCGGATCATCGGCTACGAGGCGGCCGCGAAGATCGCCAAGCACGCAGTCAAGGCCGGCCTCACCATCGCCGAGGCCACCCGCGACCTTGGCTACGTGGAGCGGGGCGAACTCACACAGGACCAGCTGGAGCGCGCGCTCGACGTGACGACGATGACCGGGGTCACGGCCGCGGGCTGAGCTCCGAAACCGGCTCCGACAAGGCCGGGACGGCCGAAGGGCCCCTGTTGCCTGGGGCCCTTCGATGCACTGGTGGCAGGTGTAGGGTTCGAACCTACGTAGGCTGTGCCGACGGTTTTACAGACCGCTCCCTTTGGCCACTCGGGCAACCTGCCGTGCCGGGACACTCTAGCAAAACAGCGTCCGGCCGACGAATCCGCCGAGCCTGCCCATCACCGTGGTCTGACCCTTCGCTGCGTGGCCCGGATGGCACCGATCACCAGGGTCGGTTCACCCGTGATCATGGCCGCGGTGAACCGCAGCACACGGTAGCCGGCAAGGACCAGTCCGTTCTGCCGTCGACGGTCGAGCTCGAAAGCCTCCGGTGACGCGGGGTACTCCCAGGAGTCGACCCCGCCAGCCGCCGGTCCGTGCCCTGCGCAGCAGCCGGTGCAGTTCGCGTTCGAGGCCCGACCAGGGTCGCTGCCGCACCTCCGCCAACACGGGACGCCGGGCGCCGTTCCCGGCGGACGCGCGAAGCGCAGCCCGCCCGCGGAGGTGACGAACCGTTCCGGCAGGTCCGCGGCGTACCAGTCGATGCCCGGCTGCGGGTGCCGGGGAGCACCGGCCAGGTGGACCTTCTCGCCGCGTCCGAACGGGTCCACGCAGCCAGCGGCCGCGTCGAGCGCGGAACGGGCCCAGAGGCAGGCGTGCGGTCGCGCAGGGAGTATCTGGTGGGGGCCGCGATCGGGGCTCACGTCAGTCCATGTCTTGTGCACAGACGACAGACCGCGTCCGCTTTCTGTGGATAACCCCCTTCCCCGGGGTGCCGCCCTCCCTTCGACGCGATTTGCATCACGGACCGACCGGATTGCCGGGGACGGCCTGATTGCGGCAAGAATGGGTGCCGAACCGAAGGAGAGAGCAGTGGCCGCAGAGAACTCGTTCGACATCGTCAGCAAGGTGGACTCCCAGGAGGTAGAGAACGCCCTGAACATGGCCGTCAAGGAGGTGCGCACCCGATTCGACTTCAAGGGCACCGACGCCTCGATCAAGGCCTCTGGAGAGAACTTCGAGATGGAGGCAAACGGCGAGGAGCGCGTGAAGGCGATCCTCGACGTGTTCCAGACCATGCTGGTGCGCCGCAAGATCGACCTGAAGTCGCTCGAGGCCGGCGAGCCGAGGCTGTCGGGCAAGCTGTGGAAGATCACGGCATCGATCAAGCAGGGCATCAGCAGCGAGAACGCCAAGAAGGTCTCCAAGCTGATCCGCGACGAGGGCCCCAAGGGCATCCGTACCCAGGTCCAGGGCGAGGAACTGCGGGTCTTCGGCAAGAAGCGGGACGACCTCCAGGCCGTCCAGCAGCTCGTCAAGGGTGCCGACCTCGACTTCGCGGTGCAGTTCGACAACTATCGATGACGCGGAGTCCTGCAGCGGGGAACCGCTGAGGTGGGTACCACCCCCCACCTGCGGCTGGACGTCGCCATCCTTGACCGCAACATCGAAGCCATGGCCGGGCTGTGCGGCGCTGCTCACCTGAGCCTGCGTCCACACGCCAAGACGCACAAGTCGCCGGAGATCGCCCGGCGCCAGCTCTCGGCGGGCGCGGTCGGGCTGACCGTTGCGACGATCGGCGAGGCGGAGGTCTTCGCGCCCGCCTGTGACGACCTGTTCATCGCCTACCCGCTCTGGGTGGACGCGGCCGACGCCGACCGGTTGCGCGCCCTCGCCGAGCGGTCGCGCATCCTCGTGGGCTGCGACTCGGTCGAGGCCGCCCGGCGGCTGAGCCGCCTTCCCGTGGAGGTGGTCGTCGAGGTCGACAGCGGTCACCACCGCTCCGGGGTGCAGCCGGCCCGGGCCGGAGAGCTCGCCGCAAGGATCAGCGAGCTCGGGCTGCGGGTACGTGGCGTGTTCACCTTCCCCGGCCACAGTTACTCCCCCGACGCCCGGGCTGCCGCGGCCGACGATGAAGCAGCAGCCCTCGCGGTCGCGACGAGCACCCTCGCCGCGGCACTGGTCCCGGCCCGTCTGGTCAGTGGCGGTTCCACCCCGTCTGCCGCCTTCAGTCGCGCGGGCGTGCTCAACGAGCTGCGCCCCGGCGTCTACGTCTTCGGCGACGCCCAACAGGTCGAGCTCGGCACCATCGGCTTCGACCAGGTGGCCCTGACCGTCGTCGCCACCGTCGTGTCCCACGCGGGCGGACGTGCGATCACCGACGCCGGGAGCAAGGCACTCGGTGCGGACCGCTCTGCCTGGGCAACCGGCTACGGGCGCGTCCTCGAATTGCCGGACGCCCGGATCGTCGCCCTGTCCGAGCACCACTCGACCATCGAGTGGCCGGGGGGGCTGCCCGCTCTCGGCAGCTTGGTGGCGCTGGTGCCCAACCACGTCTGCAACGCCGTCAACCTCGCCGACTCCTACCACCTCACCGACGGCGGCACCTGGCCGGTGTCCGCCCGAGGGCGCAACAACTGATGCGGGTCGCCACCGTCAACGTCAACGGCATCCGCGCGGCCGCGCGGCGCGGCTTCGCCGACTGGCTGGCCGGGCGCGACTGCGACCTGGTCGCGCTGCAGGAGGTGCGCTCCCCCGCCGAGCTGGTGCCGCCGGAGGCCCTCGCCGGCTACCACTACTGCTACCACCCCGGCGACCGGGCCGGACGCAACGGCGTCGCCCTGCTCAGCCGCACCCCGCCGGTGGCGATCCGGGAGGGCTTCGGCAACGCGGCCTTCGACGCGGAGGGACGCTACGTCGAGGCCGACCTCGACCTGTGCGGCTGGAAGCTGACCGTGGGCTCGCTGTACCTGCCGAAGGGCGGACGGGCCGACGACACCCCGGCAGAGCTCGCCCGCTACCGGCGCAAGCTCCGGTTCCTGCGCTCGTTTCGCCCCTACCTCACGCGCGCGCGCCTGGACGCGCAGGCAAAGGGCCGCGAATTCCTGGTCATGGGCGACTTCAACATCGCCCACACCCGCCTCGACCTGCGCAACTGGCGGACGAACTCCTCGGCGGTCGGCTTCCTGCCGGAGGAGCGGGACTGGTTCGCGTCCATCCTCGGACCGCGGACATTGGTGGATGTGGTCCGCGCGCTCCACCCGGAGGTCGACGGTCCGTACTCGTGGTGGAGCTGGATGGGCAATGCCTTCAACAACGATGTGGGCTGGCGGATCGACTACCACCTCGCTACGCCCACTCTCGCGAAGGCTACGATCAGTGGCGGTACGGATCGTGCCGACACGTATGAAGCCCGGATGAGCGACCACGCTCCTGTGGTTGTGGATTACCTCGACGGGAGCGGCTCGAAGTAGCTGAGCACCTCGTCGCGGGAGACGTCCTCGATGCTGGGGTGCGACCAGCGCGGGCTCCGGTCGCGGTCGATCAGCTGGGCGCGCACGCCCTCGGCGAAGTCGGGCCCGGTGGCCAACCGGATCGCGAGACCGAGTTCGGTCGGCAGCAGGTCCGGCAGGTGCTCGATGGACGCGGCCCGTCGCAGGGCCTCGAGCGTCACAGCCACCGAGAGCGGGGAGCGCTGACGCAGTTCCGTCGCCGTCTCCCGGGCTGCCGGTTCGGAATGCCCGGCCAACCGACCGAGGATCTCCACCGGATCGTCGCCGGCGTAGCAGTCGGCGATCCAGCCAGCAGCGAGTGACGGATCCGGCGAGGGAGCCTCGCCGGCGATCTCGTCGGCCAGCCCCAGGCGCATCGCGTCCGCAGCATTGATCGAGGCGCCGGTGAGCGCGAGGTGGGTGCCGACCTCTCCCGGCATCCGGGCGAGCAGTGGGGTCATGAGCACGTCGGGGAAGAACCCGATCTGCGTCTCCGGCATGGCCAGAAGGCTGGTCGCGTCCACCACGCGCTGGGAGCCGTGGGCACTGAGCCCAAGCCCGCCGCCCATCGTGATGCCGGTCATCACGGCCCGGAATGGCTTGCCGAACCCGGCGATCGCGAGATTCACCCCGTACTCGGTCGCGAAGAAGTCGCGCACGTCGCCGCCGGTGAGCGCAAGTTCCCGCAGTGCCCGGACATCCGCTCCGGCGCACAGGCCGCGCTCCCCCAACCCCGTCAGTTCGACGGCCGTCACCGCGTCGTCGGCTGCGAAGTCGCCGAGGGCCTGCGCAATTGCGTGCATCATCGGCACGGTCAGGGCGTTGATCTGTCGCGGACGGTTCAGCTTGATCCGGCCAATCCCTGCATCGTTCTCGGCAAGGACTTCCGGTTCACTCACGCTGACGTCCTTTCGTGGGCTTCCAGATGGGCCTTGCGATCCTGCGCATGGCGATAGAGCAGCACCAGCATCAGTGCAAGGGCCGCGAAACCGAGCGCGACCGCGTCATTGCGCCACGCGAGGTTGCCGGCACCGTAGGCCAGTAGGACGGTGGTGACCGTCACAGCGGTACCGGTGATGCGCTCGGTCGGCTTTGTCAGGGGCAGCAGAAGGCCGCCCCAGGTGAGGTACCAGCTGTTCAGGGCGATGCCACCGAAGGCGAACACCAGGTACGACCAGGACAGGAACGTCACCGGCCTGCGGCGGCCGACGCCGAGCGCCAGCCAGCCGATCATGACAACGGTGATGGACAGGCCGAGGTAGCGCAGCCCGTCCATCGCGAACTGGCCGGCAACCGGTTGGCCGAGGGACTCCAGCAGGGACTTCAGCCCAGCCCCGAGGAGGGTGAAGGGTGCGAGGGTGATCACCTTGCCCGGCACATCGGCTGCGCTGATCCAGCCGAAGCCGAGCCCCGAGGCCAGCGAGATCGCGACGAACGTGGCCACAGAGACCGCCAGGGAGAGGACCAGCCGTCGCAAGGCCAGGGACGTGTCGCGCCAGCGCAGCGTCAGCCACGGATGGTTGATCAGTGCAACGGCATAGAAGACAAGGATGGCCGGCTGCTTGATGCAGGCTGCAGCTCCCACGGTGATCGCCGCCCACCAGAACTTGTCGTTGAACGCCAGCCAGAGAGCCAGCACCACCAGCCCCATCATCAGGCCGTCGTTGTGGGCCCCGCCGACGAGGTCGATGATCACCAGCGGGTTGATGGTGGAGAACCAGGCGGTCATCTGCGGGTCGGCGCCCATCCGGATCGCGAGGCGCGGCAGGAAGTAGGCGATCAGGCCGACGCCCAGGAGGGCGGGGATGCGCATGGCAAGGGCCGAGTAGTACGGGTTGTTGCCGGCGAGCACCACCAGGCCGTGGAACATCTCAAGGCTCAGCGGCGGGTACATCGCCGTCGTGTAGCGCCACAGCCAGGCCGCCTGGTCGGCGAAGGGACCGGGCAGGACGGAGATCGCGTTGGTGTAAGGGTTCAGCCCGTTGCGCAACAGCCAGCCCTCGGCGGCGTAGGCGTAGGCGTCGTGGCTGAAGATCGGCGGCGCAGGCAGCAGCGGCAGGCTCCACAGCAGCGTGATCGGCCAGTGCTTCACCTCGTGGTAGAGCGCAGGGCGCAGCTTGAACCACGCCTCGACGAGCAGGGCAACACCGGCGACGACGAGCGCCGTCCCGAACGCCTTCGCCGGCCAGTTGTCCAGGCCGAGGGCGCGCATCGAATCCCACCACGGACTGTTCTGCGGCAGGTAGGCCGGGGAGAGCGAGCCGAGGAACAACAAGGCCGAGCCCACCAGCCCGCGACGGACAGGCCCGTACTCCCAGGCACGCGCGATGTCGGCGCGGTAGCCCCGGATCCGGGCGCGCCAAAGTTGAGACTGGTTCCCCGCAGACCTGGTCTGCTGCGTCACCGCCACGGATCCGCATTCGCTGGTGGCACAGGGTCAGGATACCGAAGCCGTCGACGCCGTCAGGGGTCCACTGACTGGACGCTGGATGCTTGAAATACCAATCACCCGTGTTAGGGTCGCGCCCATGCCCGAACGGAACTCTTCTGTGCCAGGCCTGCGTGGCGTGGACCTTCGCCGTTCGATGTGTTGCGCGTACTGACGCGCCCGCACCCAAACCAGTAGCCGGGCACCAAAGCCCCGGTCCGGCGTTTGTCCGGTCTTGCGGCCCAAGAGCCCAGAACCCGTGAGGAAGCATGACCAGCACTGCGCGCGAGCCCCGCTCCAATGGCCAATGGGCCGTTGATGGCCATACCCCGCTGAATCACAATGAGGAATTCAAGGCGGTCGACGACCCGCTGACCGTCCGCCAGCGTGTGGAGCAGGTGTATGCGACCGAGGGGTTCGACGCCATCGGAGCCGACGACCTGCACGGACGTCTTCGCTGGTGGGGCCTCTACACCCAGCGCCGCCAGGACATCGACGGCAGCCGGACGGCGTCGCTGGGGCCCGACGAGCTGAGCGACCGCTACTTCATGATGCGCGTCCGGCTCGACGGCGGCGCTGTCACCACAGACCAGTTGCGCACCCTCGCCGGCATCTCCACGGACTACGCCAGGAACACCGCAGACATCTCCGACCGGCAGAACATCCAGTACCACTGGATCGAGATCGAGCAGGTGCCGGCGATCTGGGAACGGCTCGAGGCCGCCGGCATGAAGACGACCGAGGCCTGTGGCGACACCCCGCGGGTGATCCTCGGCTCCCCCGTTGCGGGCATCGCTGCCGACGAGATCATCGACCCGACGCCGACGATCGACGAGATCGTCGACCGCTTCATCGGTGACCCGGAGCTGGCAAACCTTCCGCGCAAGTTCAAGTCGGCCATCACCGGCCACCCCAGCCTCGACGTCGTCCACGAGATCAACGACATCTCCCTCGTCGGGGTCCTGCACCCCGAACTCGGCGCCGGCTACGACCTGTGGGTTGGCGGTGGCCTCAGCGTGGCCCCGCGCCTTGCCGAGCGCCTCGGCGCGTTCGTCCGTGCCGACCAGGCAGCGGAGGTCTGGTACGGGGTCATCCGCATCTTCCGCGACTACGGGTACCGACGGCTGCGCAACAAGGCCCGACTCAAGTTCCTGCTGGCCGACTGGGGTCCGATGAAGTTCCGCGAGATCCTGGAGACCGAATACCTCGGCTACCGCCTCGCCGACGGCCCCGCTCCGGCGGTGCCCGGCGAGCCCGGCGACCATGTCGGCGTGCACACCCAGAAGGACGGACTCAGCTACGTCGGCCTCGCCCCGACCGTCGGTCGGGTGTCCGGGGAGATCCTCGCCGCCCTCGCCGACGCGGCAGAGGCTGCCGGCTCGCACCGCGTCCGCTTCACCCCGCACCAGAAGCTGCTGGTCCTCGACGTCGAGCCCAACAGGGTGGACGCACTGCTGGCGGCCGTCGCGCCGCTGGGCCTGACCGCGAACCCGAGCCCGTTCCGCCGTTCGACGATGGCCTGCACCGGCATCGAGTACTGCAAGCTCGCCTTCGTCGAGACCAAGCAGGCCGCCGCAGAGGTGATCACGCAGCTGGAGACGCGCCTTGCGGGTGTCGAGCTGGGTCGCCCGATCAGCCTGCACGTCAACGGCTGCCCCAACTCCTGCTGCCGCATCCAGATCGCTGACATCGGCCTGAAGGGACAGCTGATGAAGGGCGCCGACGGTACGGAGGAGTTCGCCTACCAGGTGCACCTCGGCGGCGGCCTCGCCTCCGTCCACCGCGACGACGCAGGCCTCGGCCGCACTGTCCGCGGCCTGAAGGTGACCGCGACCGACCTGCCGGACTACGTGGAACGCGTGACGCGGGCCTTCGTCGCCGGCCGCGAGGCCGACGAGTCGTTCGCCGACTGGTCGCACCGCGTCGACGAGGAGGCGCTGCGATGACACTGGCCACCCACGGCCCGGGACGCTCCCGCACCACGGACGAGCTCAGGGAGCTGGCCGAGCGTGCGGGCAATGAGCTCGCAGATGCAACGGCTGAAGAGGTCGTCGCCTGGGCGGCACAGACCTTCGGGTCCAACCTCGCCGTGGCCTGCTCGATGGCCGGCGACACCGTGCTGCCCCACCTGGTGGCAGCGGTGGCGCCCGGGGTCGACGTGCTGTTCCTCGAGACCGGGTACCACTTCGCCGAGACCATCGGAACCCGCGACGCCCTCGCGAGCGTCATCGATGCCCACATCATCGACGTCCTGGCTACCCAAACCGTCGCTGAGCAGGACGCCGAGTACGGCGAGAAGCTGCACGACCGCAACCCGACGCTGTGCTGCCAGCTGCGCAAGGTGGATCCCATCAATGCGGAGCTGGCTGGCTACGAGGCCTGGGTGACCGGCATCCGCAGTGAGGACAACGCCCTGCGCGCGAACGCCAGGGTGGTCGAGTGGGACTCCGCGCACCAGATGGTGAAGGTGAACCCCCTCGCCGCCTGGACCTTCGACGAGGTCCTCGACTACGCCGGCACCCACCAGGTGCCGGTGAACCTGCTGCTGACCGACGGGTACCCCTCGATCGGCTGCGCCCCCTGCACGCGCCGGGTCGAACCCGGTGAAGACCCTCGCGCCGGTCGTTGGGCCGGCCTGGCAAAGACGGAATGCGGACTGCACCTGTGAACCACCTGGAGGTACTCGAAGCCGAAGGCATCCACATCATCCGTGAGGCGGTCGCAGAACTGGAGCGCCCAGTGCTGCTGTTCAGCGGCGGCAAGGACTCGGTGGTGTTGCTGCACCTTGCAGCGAAGGCCTTCTGGCCGGGCCCCGTGCCGTTTCCGCTGCTGCACGTCGACACCGGCCACAACTTCCCCGAGGTGCTCGCCTACCGCGACGCGGTCATCGAGAAGCTCGGCCTGCGGCTGATCGTCGCCTCTGTCCAGGACTACATCGACGACGGGCGACTGCTGGAGCGTCCTGACGGCACCCGCAACCCACTGCAGACCCAGCCGTTGCTGGACGCGATCGCGGAGTACCGGTTCGACGCCGTCTTCGGCGGCGGCCGCCGTGACGAGGAGAAGGCGCGCGCCAAGGAGCGGGTGGTGAGCCTGCGCGACGAGTTCGGCCAATGGGACCCCCGTAACCAGCGTCCGGAGCTCTGGGACCTGTACAACCCGCGGCACCGTCCCGGTGAGCACGTGCGGGTGTTCCCGATCAGCAACTGGACCGAGCTGGACGTGTGGCACTACATCGCAGCGGAGAACATCGAGCTGCCCGAGCTGTACTACGCGCACGACCGTGAGGTCTTCGACCGCGACGGCATGTGGCTGGCTGTCGGGCCGTACTCCGAGCCGCGGGGCAACGAACTGGTGCGTACCCTCCAGGTGCGATACCGGACGGTCGGTGACATGTCCTGCACCGGGGCCGTCGAGTCCGACGCGGCCGACGTTGCCGCCGTGCTCGTCGAGGTGGCGGCCACCCGCATCACCGAACGTGGCGCCACCCGGGCCGACGACCGGCTCACCGAGGCCGCCATGGAAGACCGCAAGAAGGAGGGGTACTTCTGATGGGCACCCGCGAAGCTACCTCGCTGCTCCGGCTGGCGACGGCCGGGAGCGTCGATGACGGCAAGTCGACCCTCGTCGGTCGCCTGTTGCATGACTCGAAGTCGGTGCTGGCCGACCAGCTGGCGGTCGTCGAGCGGGTCAGCAAGGCCAAGGGCCTGGGTCACGTCGACCTGGCACTACTGACCGACGGCCTGCGCGCAGAGCGCGAGCAAGGCATCACCATCGACGTCGCCTACCGCTACTTCGCGACGCCCCGCCGGACCTTCATCCTCGCCGACTGCCCCGGGCACGTGCAGTACACCCGCAACACGGTCACCGGCTCGTCCACCGCAGACGCGCTCGTGCTCCTGGTTGACGTGCGCAAGGGCGTGCTCGAGCAGACCCGGCGCCACCTTGCCGTGGCAGCCCTGCTGCGGGTGCCGTCCGTGGTGATCGCGGTCAACAAGATCGACCTTGTCGAGTACGACGGCGCCGCCTACGCAGCGATCGCAGAGGAACTGGCGGCGATCGCGACCGGGCTGGGAATCACCGACGTGCACACCCTGCCGGTGTCGGCCCTCACCGGGGACAACATCGTCAACCGCTCCGAACAGATGCCCTGGTACGACGGCCCGAGCCTGCTCGAGCTGCTGGAAGAACTACCCGTGGCCAGCGATCCCGGTGTCGGCTTCCGCTTCCCCGTGCAGCTCACCCTGCGTCCGCAGGAAGCGGCACGCGACCCCCGGTACGTGGAGTACCGCGGCTACGCCGGACGGGTCAGCACCGGGACGGCGCGCGTCGGCCAGGAGGTGGTGGTGCTCCCCGAGGGTGTCCACACCCACATCGCCGGCATCGACTTCGCCGGGGTCGAGCTCGAGGAGGCGGTTACGGGCGCATCGATCACGCTCCGCCTTGCCGACGACGTGGACGTCGCTCGCGGCGAACTCATTTCCTCCGTCGCCGACGCCCCCGCTCCGGTGACCGAACTGGACGCCATGGTCTGCTGGCTGGCGGAAAAGCCCCTGCTGCCGGGCTCACGGGTGTTGGTCAAGCACGGCACAAGGACCGTCCAGGCGCGGGTCGCAGAGATCCTCGCCAAGCTCGACCTCGACCGGATGGCTCCGGAGGAGGCAGACCAGCTCGCGCTGAACGACATCGGGAGGGTCAGGGTGCGCCTTGCTGCGCCTGTGCTCGCTGAGGACTACACGGTGAGCCGTCGCGGCGGCTCATTCCTGCTGATTGATCCTCAGACCCAGGGGACGCTGGCCGCCGGCATGATTCGCGGCCATGAGGTCTTCGGCAACGACTTCGTCGCCGACAGCTGGTCGATCTGATGCGCAGGCGGCCCCACCTCGTCCTCGCGCTGCATGGCACCCGCAGTGCTGCCGGCCAACAGGTGGCCAGCGACCTGGTGCTCGCCGTCGCCACCCGGCTGCCCGGCGTCGAGGTGCACCTGGGCTGGGCAGACGTGCTCACCCCGACGCTCACCGAGACGCTCATCGGCGTCGGTGATGCCGTGGTCGTTCCCGGCTTCCTCACCGCCGGCTACCACGTAACCAGTGATCTGCCCGCAGCGATCCAGGCCGCCGGTGGCCGTGCCCGGCTGGCCGGCCTGATCGGTCCAGCCCTCGTTGACGCCGTCGCCGACCGGTTGCTCGCGGCGGGCGGACCCGGCGACGCTGTCGTGCTGGCAGCTGCGGGCTCCAAGCGCCCCCGCTCGGTCGCTGAGGTCACCGATGCAGCCCGGCAGCTGTCCGAGCTCGTCGGTCGCCCTGTAGTGGCCGGATTCATCACCGCTGCGCGGCCGTCCGTGACGGACGCCGTGGCACAGTTGAGGGCATTGGGTCACGACCGGGTTTCTGTAGCCAGTTACCTGTTGGCGCCCGGGGTCTTCTCCGAGCGCCTGTACACCGTGGGAGCGGATGTGGTCTCGGATCCGATAGGAGTACACCCACTGGTGGTGGAAGCTGTGGCAAACGCCTACGCTGCCGTGGTTGCCGAACGACGAGATGTGCCCGGCCAGGCTCCGGGCGTGGGAAGAGAACGCATCGCATGACCGAAGTGACCACGCTGGACCATGTTGTGATCCGATTCGCAGGTGACTCCGGTGACGGGATGCAACTGACCGGAAACCGGTTCACCCACGAGACAGCCCTCGCAGGCAACGACTTCTCCACCCTGCCGAACTTCCCTGCAGAGATCCGTGCCCCAGCAGGCACGGTGGCCGGCGTCTCCAGCTTCCAGCTGCACTTCGCCGACTTCGACATCCGCACGCCGGGGGATCGTCCCGACGTGCTGGTGGCGATGAACCCCGCCGCGTTGAAGGCGAACCTCGCCGACCTGCCCCGGGGTGGCCTGATCATCGCCGACACCGCCGACTTCACTCCCCGGAACCTTGCCAAGGTCGGGTACGGCTCAAACCCGCTGACCGACGGCAGTCTCGATGACTACCAGGTGCATGCCTTTGACCTTTCGGGGCAGTCCACTGCGGCTGTCGCCGCCCTCGGGCTGGGCCGGAAGGAGGCCGTGCGGACCAAGAACATGTACGCCCTCGGCCTGCTGGACTGGCTGTACAGCCGCCCGGTGGACAACACGATCACGTTCCTCGAGCACAAGTTCGCCAAGGCCCCCGAGGTTCGCGACGCCAACATCGCGGCCCTGAAGGCCGGCTACGCGTTCGGGGAGACCACAGAGGTGTTCACCAACCGCTTCAAGGTGGCTGCAGCGCCCGTCCCTGCCGGTACCTACCGGCAGATCTCCGGGAACCGGGCGCTGGCCTACGGCCTGATGGCGGGCGCAGCAAAGGCTGGACTGCAACTGTTCCTCGGCGCCTACCCGATCACTCCCGCCTCCGACATCCTGCACCATCTGGCGAGCGCAAAGGCTGCCGGCGTCCTGACCTTCCAGGCAGAGGACGAGATCGCTGCCATCGGTGCGGCGCTCGGTGCGTCCTTCGCCGGCCAGCTCGGCGTGACTGCGACCTCCGGGCCGGGCCTTGCCCTGAAGATGGAGACCATCGGCCTTGCCGTGATGCTGGAGCTGCCGCTGGTCATCTGCGACATCCAGCGGGCCGGGCCGGCCACCGGCATGCCCACGAAGACCGAACAGGCCGACCTCACCCAGGCCCTCTACGGACGCCATGGCGAGGCGCCCCTGCCCGTGATCGCCCCGCAGTCGCCCGGCGACTGCTTCGCCGCAGCCTTCGAGGCGGTGCGGATCGCCATCGATTACCGCACCCCGGTGATCCTGCTGTCCGACGGCTACCTGGCCAACGGCGCAGAGCCGTGGGAGGTTCCCGACCTGGCCGCGCTACCGGCGATCGATCCGAACTTCGTCACAGAGCCCAACCGTCCCGACGGGGAGTTCTGGCCCTACCTGCGCGACGAGAAGCTGGCCCGCGCCTGGGCAGTGCCCGGCACGCCCGGCCTCGAGCACCGGATCGGCGGCATCGAGAAGGCGGACGGCACCGGTGCGATTTCCTACGACCCCGCCAACCACGAGTTCATGGTGAACCTCCGGGCCCAGAAGGTTGCCGGAGTCGGCGCCATCGTGCCGCCGCTGGACGTCGAGGATCCCAGCGGCGCAGCCAAGCTGCTCGTGCTGGGCTGGGGCTCCACCTACGGTCCGATCTCTGCAGCAGCCCGCCGGGTGCGTGCCAGCGGCCGCAACGTCGCCACCGCCCACCTGCGCTACCTGAACCCGCTGCCGGCCAACGTCGAGGAGGTCCTGCGGTCCTACGACCGCGTGATCGTGCCGGAGATGAACCTCGGCCAGCTGGCGATGGTGCTCCGCGCCCGCTACCTGGTGGGAGTACAGAGCTACTCCCGCGTGCGGGGCCTGCCGATCTCGCTGTCGGAGCTGGCTGCCGACCTGATCGAGCTCATCGATCTCGACGAGGAGAATGCGAAGTGACGACGACCACACCAGCCGCCAACGGCGGCCTCGCCGGGGTGCCGCTCAGCCTGACACCGCTCACCCGCAAGGACTTCACCTCCGACCAGGAGGTGCGCTGGTGTCCGGGCTGCGGCGACTACGCCGTGCTGGCCACCTTCCAGGGCTTGATGCCGCAGTTGGGCATCCGCCGCGAGAACACCGTGATCGTCTCTGGCATCGGCTGCTCATCGCGCTTCCCGTACTACGTGGACAGCTACGGCATGCACTCGATCCACGGCCGCGCGCCGGCGATCGCGACCGGTGTCGCGATGACCCGTCCGGATCTTGCGGTGTGGGTGGTGACCGGTGACGGGGACGCGCTGAGCATCGGCGGCAACCACCTGATCCACGCGCTGCGCCGCAACGTCAACATCACCATCATGCTGTTCAACAACCGCATCTACGGGCTCACCAAGGGCCAGTACTCCCCCACGTCCGAGCAGGGCAAGGTCACCAAGTCCAGCCCGGCAGGGTCGGTGGACCGGCCGTTCAACCCGATCTCGTTGGCCCTGGGGGCCGAGGCGACCTTCGTTGCCCGCACGGTGGATTCGCACCGGGCGCACCTCACCGAGGTGCTGACGGCTGCCATCAACCACCCGGGCGCGGCGCTGGTGGAGATCTACCAGAACTGCCCGATTTTCAACGACGGCGCCTTCGACCCCCTGAAGGGCGCCGAGGGGGGCTTGATCCCGCTGACCCATGGCCAGCCGATCACGTTCGGCCCGGACGCTGCCAAGGGTGCGGTGCGGGACGTCGCCGGCCACGTGAAGATCGCTGACGTGGCGGAGGTGGGCCTGGAGAACGTCCTGGTGCACGATGCGCACGCAGAGGACCCGGGGCTTGCCTTCGCGTTGTCGCGTCTCACCGACACCGAGGGGCTGCGCACCTCGCCGATCGGCATCTTCCGCGACGTCCAGCGTCCGACCTTCGACGACCTGGCCCGGGCCCAGCTGACGGTGCAAGCCGACCCGGCCGAGCGCCTGGAGAAGCTGCAGCAGCAGATCACCGGCACCGACACCTGGACCGTCTGACCCACAACGAAAACACTCGCGCCGGGCACCCGATGGGTGCCCGGCGCGAGCCGTCTGCCTGTGTTCAGGATCAGGCGTACTGGCACTCCGGGTCGAGCCGGTTGGCCAGGCGCAGGCCCCGGTTGGCGGTGGTGCGCAGCAGCCGGGCGCCGAGTTCGCGCACGCCACTGGGGGCGTCGGCGACGAACCGGGGATCGGCCGTGGCATCGATGGTGATGAGCGCCCGCTCGGCGAGCTGGATCTGGTGCATCAACGAGATGGTCATCTTCTTGTTTCCTTCACTAACTGGTTCAAATTCGGGGGGCCGGACCGGTACTCGACCTGACGACGAGTTCGACCGGGAGGGTGATCTGGCGTTGGGGATAGTCGGGGTCCATGGCGAGCCGGCCGGCAAACCGGCCCTTGTCTGCGATCGGCTGCCGGACGGTGGTGAGGCCGACAAAGGCCGCATCCTGGATGTCGTCGAAGCCGGTGATCGAGATGTCCCGGCCCGGGGTCAGGCCGCGCTCGCGGACGGCGTCCCAGACACCGAGCGCCAGTGCATCGCTCATGGCGATGATGGCAGTCGGTCGGTCCTGGACGTCGAGAGCCTGCGCAGCGGCGAGCCGCCCGGCCTGCTTCGGCTTGCAGCCACCGCAGACGATCCGGAACGTCGCTTCGGGGAGCTTCTCGGCCAGGCCCTGGAACCGTTCGGCCGCGAAGCGTCCGGCCACGGAGGAGAGTTCCTTCGGCGTGATCTCGTGGGCCTCGGCGTCCGGTGTCTCGCCGGTGACCACCACGACAATCTGGCGGTGTCCGAGCTTGGCGAGATGCTTGCCGATCAGCCGTCCGGCCTTCACGTCGTTGACCGCCACCCAGTCACCAACTTCGGCTCGCTGGGCACCGACAACGCGGACGCCGCGCTGAGTGAGCAGCTCCGTGGCCGGGTGTTCGCTGGTCGCAGAGCAGGTCACGATCGCGTCGATCGCCGCTCGCTGCAGCAACTGGCTCTCCGCGTCGTCGCCATCGCCCGGCGAACGCAGCAAGAGGATGGAGGCGCCGAACTTCTCTGCGGTCTCGCTCAGGCCGGCGAGGAAGGCGACGGTGTACGGATCGGCGAAGGCTTCGGCCAGTTCGCCCCCGAAAAGGAAGCCGCAGACGTCGGTCTTCCCCGAGCGCAGGGCCCGCCCGGCGGCACTGGGTCCGCAGTAGCCGAGTTCCTTGGCCGTGGCCAGGATCTGGTCGCGCAGGTCGGGCGAGAGCCGGTCAGGCTTGCTGTAGGCGTTGGACACGGTCGTGACCGAAACGCCGAGCCGGTCGGCCAGCGTCCGCATGGTCACCGGCGATGCCACATGCCCCATGACAGCCTCCGTGTTGATCGTTTACGTTAACGATACACTTTATCGATAAACAAGGCAAGCCCGGGATGGCTGCGGCGCCCCGTCCGGCCCTCGCGTTAACCTGTGCCGGTGATTGCATTCGACACTGAACCCGCCGTCCGCCCGCAGGACGACCTCTTCCGCCACGTCAACGGCCGCTGGCTCGCCCAGGTGGAGATCCCGGCGGACGAGCACGCCTCCGGCGCCTTCATCGACCTGCGCAACGCCTCCGAGCGCGCGATCCGCGAGATCGTGACCGGCTTGTCCGGGTCGACGCCCGGCACGGAGGCCGCCCTGGTCGAGAACATGTACGCCAGCTTCATGGACACCGAGCGGGTCGACTCCCTGGGCGTGGAGCCGCTGGCTCCCCTGCTCGCCGAGATCGACGCCATCGGCACCATCGATCACCTGCTCGACTATTTCGGCGCGAGCCTGCGCCGCGGCACCGGGGCACCGATCGGCCTCGGCGTGGACGCCGACCCGGGCGAGCCGTCCCGCTACGCGCTGTTCCTCGGCCAGTCCGGCATCCGGCTGCCCAACGAGGAGTACTACCGGCTGGACCAGCACGCGTCGATCCTCGCGTCCTACCACGACCTGGTCGACCGGATCCTGACCATGGCCGGCATCACCACCAGCGCGGGCACGCTGGTCGTGGGGCTGGAGTCCGAGGTCGCAGCGCACCACTGGGACAAGGTGCGCACCCGCGACATGCGGGCCATGTACAACCCGACCTCTCCCGCCGACCTGGACGCCACGGGCGTCGCCTGGACGCGGGTGCTGACCGCAGCAGGGGTACCGGCCCTCGACTCGGTGATCGTCGAGCAACCCTCCTTCCTCACCGACCTGGCCGCGCTGCTCGTCCCGTCCCGCCTGGAGGATTGGAAGGTGTGGTGCCGCTGGTCGGTGGTTGCGACGCTGGCGCCTTACCTGCCCGAGGCGCTGGCGCAGGCGAATTTCGACTTCTACGGCACCGTCCTGCAGGGCATCCCGCAGCAGCGCGAGCGCTGGCGCCGCGCCGTCGCCCTTGTGGAACGCACCCTCGGCGAGGCCGTCGGCAAGCTGTACGTGGAGAAGCACTTCCCGCCGTCGGCCAAGCACCGCATGGACGAGCTGGTCGCCAACCTGCTGACGGCCTACCGGAACTCGATCACGACACTGGACTGGATGACCCAGGCGACCCGCGCGGAGGCCCTGGACAAGCTGGCCCACTTCACCCCGAAGATCGGCTACCCCGAGGTGTGGCTGGACTACTCGGCCCTCGTCATCGACCCGCGCGACCTTGTGGGCAGCGTCCTGCGGGCATCGGCGTTCCACACCGACGACGAGCTCGGCAAGCTCGGCGGGCCGATCCGCAGGCACGAGTGGCTGATGACCCCGCAAACGGTCAACGCCTACTACCACCCGCTGCGCAACGAGATCGTCTTCCCCGCAGCCATCCTGCAACCGCCGTTCTTCGACGCGGACGCAGACGACGCCGTGAACTACGGCGCGATCGGCGCGGTGATCGGCCACGAGATCGGGCACGGCTTCGACGACCAGGGTTCCACCTGCGACGGCGAGGGCAGGCTACGCGACTGGTGGACAGAGGACGACCGGGCGGCCTTCACTGAGCGGACGGCCGCGCTGAAAGCGCAATACTCGGCGCTCGCACCACGGCAGCTGCCCGAGCTGCGGGTGAACGGCGAGCTGACCGTCGGGGAGAACATCGGCGACCTCGGCGGCCTTGCCATCGCCTACGACGCCTGGCGGCTCGCCGTCGGTGACAATGAGGCGCCCGCGATCGATGGCATCCCCGCCACGCAGCGGCTCTTCTTCGCCTGGGCACGGGCGTGGCAGACCTCGCGAAGGGACGAGGCCCTGCGTCAGCAGATCGCCACCGACCCGCACTCCCCCGAGGAGTTCCGCTGCAACCAGGTGGTGCGCAACCTCGAGCCGTACTACGAGGCCTTCGGGGTGACCGAGAATGACGACGCCTGGCTGCCGCCGGGCGACCGAGTGAAGATCTGGTGAGCGACCGGCCGGTACCGGTCACCCTCGCCAGAGGGGCGTACGGCGAGTTCGTCCGCATCCAGCAGATCCTG
>JADGPA010000208.1 GCA_017882685.1 Propionibacteriaceae bacterium
CAGCACCGAGACCTACCAAGACACCCTGCTACCCGACGGCAGCCCTACCGCCACCCCCGAACAAGCCCTCGACTGCGCCCTAGGCCTCTACCTCGCCTCCCCGACCGCCTGGATCAGCCCCCCGACGGATTAACGCGGTGCTGCACTAGCGGCTGCCGTGAAGGAAGGCAGAAGTCGTGCGAATGAGGATGACGATCTCGCGCCATGGCGACCAATCGTCGATGTAACGGTTGTCGAGCTTGGCCCGCTGTGGGATGCGGGTGTCCCCACGCAGCCCGTGGACCTGCGCCCACCCCGTGATGCCGGCGGGAACTCGGTGCCGCTCTGGGTAGCCGGGCACGGTGTCCCAGAACTTGTTCACGAAGTAGGTCCGCTCGGGCCTCGGCCCGACGAGGCTCATGGCACCGCGGAGGACGTTCCAGAGCTGGGGCAGTTCGTCAACGTTCGTTGCCCGCAGTACCCTGCCGGCCGGCGTCAGGCTGGAGGACGTGACCGTCGACCACACATCGTGGGAGCTGGCCTCCGCGTAGAGCGTCCGGAATTTGAGCATCTCGAACTCGCGGCCGCGGTAACCGACGCGGGGTTGCCGGAAGAAGATGGGCCCCCGACTACTGAGTCGTACGCCGAGTGCCGCCACCGCTAGCAGCGGCGACACCGCCAAGAGGCCAACGGCACTCACGACCACGTCGACGGCCCGCTTCAGACGCCAGCCGGGGATACGGGTCGCGAACGGCCGCACCCGTTCTAGGGGGATGCCGGCAATCTCGTCCGTTCCTGACGTGCCGGTGCTGCGGCCGACGTCGAAGAATCGCGGCACGAGCAACACCTGGCAGCCCGAGGTAGCCACGGTACGCATGGCGTCGAGTAGCTCGCCTTCCCGCGTCGACGAGAAGCCGAAGACCACACGGTGGACCGAGGAGTTATGGAGGATCCGGGGCAGATCCTCGACGCCACCGAGCCGTGGAGCCGGCAGCGCCCAGTTCTCGCCGTCCACGTATCCGACGACCCGCATACCGTATTCGGGGTGGTCCCGTAGCGCCTCGCAGACCTCCGAGGTAACCCGCCCCCCCCCGACCAGCAACACCTGCGAAATGAGCCACCCACGCCGGTGCGCTGCCCTGAGTGCAGGGTAGGCCAGCAGCCGGCCGATGAGGACCAGCCCGGGAATCACGGCGATCCGGCCGGCATTGGCGGAGGTCAGCCAGCGCGAGTCGAGCAGCGGGAACAGGAGCAGGAAAGGGATGCTCAGCAGTGACAGAAGCTTCGGTATCTCCTCCAGCGCGCTCAGCTGAAGATTGGGTCGGTGCGCTCCGCTGAGGTGCAGATTCAGCGCGACAAGGACTGCATACGCCCAGACGCCCGACGAGCGCGGACCGCAGACCACAACGCCCATTGCGATCAGCACGAAGTCTAGCGCCCGGACCACGCTCTCCTGATGTGGCCGGCGCGGGGTAGCAACCAGGGGCGGCGGGATCGCGATGGTCGGGCCTACCGTCCCCACGGCCACCGCGCGGTCGTCCGGGAACTCGCTGCCGGCCCCAGCCCCGCGGCCTGCACCACCACCTGCTGACCGGAGTGGACCAGCTCGGCGACCCCGTCGGGCTGCACCGACACCCGATTCTCCCAGTCCTTGATCTCTTTCGGCACCCCAACGATCGTGGCCATGCCAGCTCCCCCTCACCACCTTGAATCCCGGGTGCGCGGCTGAGTTGTGCCCGCCGTCACCTACACGTCATCACCATCACCGCAGCGGGGGCAGGTACCAGCACCCGAACTACACCCACACCGGTCAACAGCCACGACCAACCGAAAGAGTGCTGCTCAGGTCGGTCATTCGGCGTCGCGGTCGGACGCCCCGGCGAGCGAGTAGGTGCCGGCCGCGGCCAAAGGGGAGCGGCCGGGGCGCAGGTGGGAGCGTTAGGCCATAGTAGGCGATCAGCCCAACCGCTATCCAGAGCGGCGTCACGTTCAGGGCGATTTGGGTGTCCTTGCTGAACGTCAGCGCCGACTCTACCTGCTGCACTCCACTGATCCGGTCGAATTACCACGACGCACCTCCGGTCCACGCCAAGACAGCCGCAAACGTCCAGCAGGACCGACCCGGAGAAAAGCTCGGAGGGGCGCTCACCAGGTCAGGCCATCGAACAGGGCGCCGCTCGAGCGCACGCCTGTAGTCCCGCTGCATCTGAGGCCTGTCTACGAAGACATGGGAGACAACCCACGCCGAGGATCCACCCTCGCTGTAGAGGGGATTGGCACTCTACTCCTCGTCAGGCGGGTGAAGCGGTCGAAAGTAGTGGATATCTGGTGGATCACGGCGGTCCGGACACCGAGGGTGACCTGGCGGCCCGGTTCGCGACGGTCGCGGTCGCGTTCGCCGAACCCACCCACGTCGTCTGATCTGAACGCCCCGGCGCCCAGCCGCTTCTGCCTGCCCCGGTCCTCGCCAACGCACAGAGCCCGTCGAAATGACGACTTGCGGGAGCTACGGCCAGCGCTTGTTCCTGATCCCGGCCGGCACCACCGCGAGACGTGCCCGAGCCGCGCGTTGGGGCGATCCCCCCGGGGGGGGTCGAGGCCTGACGTTCGGTGAGATAGGTGCGCCGGGGTACCCTCGCTCGACGGCGGCCGATGCGAGTTGCGCGGGTTCTGGTCCACCCGCGGCGCAGCTCGGCGACCTCCTCGGTCAGTAGCCGGTTGCGCTCGCGCAGCGCGTTCTCCGCCGTGCGCCGCTGGTCGCACTCGCGCAGCGCCGCGGTGCGCTCACGGAGCAGCTGGCAGGTCAGTCGCAGCTCCGCGTTCTGGGCCCGCAACTCCGCCAGCTCGACGCGCAGCCGAACAACATCGGAGCTTGCTTGCGCCAACGTCGGCCGCCAAGGGGGAGTCGCGGTCCACACCGATTCGTAGGTGCGACCGAGGATCACCACTGTGGCGATCAACCGTCACGGATCAAGGCAACACGCCGTCTGGGCTGAAGAACCAGGTGATGCGATGAAGGAGCGGGGCCTCCGCTTCCGGTGACGTCCCGAGAGACTCTCGGGGTCTCGGGGTGCTCATTTCCACCAACCAGTCGTCGGGCTCGACCTGCACCGCCGCTGTAGCGTGCCGGTGCGGATGACCGACACCGGTGACGTCCTCGAGACGGCGCGGATCAGCAACGACCCGGAGTACCTGCGGGCGGTGATGGAACGGGTTGGGGGAGGACCCGGAGGTGGTGCCGGAAGCATGCTATGGCTGGTACTGGGCCGCCGACACCCTCGCTGAGCTCGGTGCGCACGTGCACATGGCGCATCCGCTGGGGGTGAAAGGGTTTGCCTACCGCCGGGTGAAGAACGACCAGCGCGACGCTGCCGATCTGGCGGACCTGCTGCGGATGAACCGACTTGCCGAGGCGTGATCGCCCTGCCGGCCAGCCGGGAACTGCGCGAACTCGTCCGGCACCGGGCGAAGCCCGCCCGGCTGCGCTCCAGCCGCAAGTGCCAGGTGCATGCGGTCCTGGCCGGCGCCGGGGTGCCGGTC
>JADGPA010000209.1 GCA_017882685.1 Propionibacteriaceae bacterium
CCCTTCTTCATCGACACCGCGGCGGTCACCAACAGCGCCTACCTCGCCTTCATCGACGCCGGAGGATACGACGAGCCGGCCTGGTGGAGCCGGCGTGGCTGGGCACATCGGCAGGAGGCCGCCCTGAGCGCTCCCAGGTTCTGGCACCGTGAGGGTGACACCTGGTGGCGGCTGCGGTTCGGCATACGCGAGCAGGTCCCGCCCGGCGAACCGGTCATGCACGTGTCCTTCCACGAGGCGCAGGCCTACGCCACCTGGGCCGGCCGACGACTGCCCACCGAGGCCGAGTGGGAGAAAGCCGCACGGTGGGATCCAGCCACCGGCCGGTCGCGGCGTTACCCGTGGGGTGATGAGGATCCGGGGCCGGCGCAGGCGAACCTCGGCCAGCGACACCTGCGTCCGGCCGAAGCCGGGGCCTACCCGCGCGGCGCCTCCCCACTGGGCATCCACCAGCTCATCGGCGACGTCTGGGAGTGGACCTCGAGCGACTTCGGCGGCTACCCGGGCTTTGCCGCCTTCCCCTACCCCGAGTACTCACTGGTCTTCTTCGGTTCGGACTACAAGGTGCTGCGCGGCGGGTCGTTCGGAACGGACGCGGTGGCTGCCAGGGGCACGTTCCGCAACTGGGACCTCCCGATCCGGCGACAGATCTTCGCCGGCTTCCGCTGCGCTCGTGACCCAGAGCCCGGGGAGGTCGGCTGAGGCATGTGCCGTCACCTGGCCTACCTCGGCCCACCGGTAACTCTGGCGGACTGTGTTCTGCACCAGCCACATTCGCTGCTGCATCAGTCCTGGGCGCCGGCCGACATGCGTGGTGGGGGAACCATCAACGCCGATGGCTTCGGCATCGGCTGGCTTGCCGGAGATGTCGCACGCCGCTATCGGCGCGATGTCCCGATGTGGTCGGACGCCTCGCTGCCCGACCTGGCGGCGTCGATCTCGTCCGGCGCGATCCTGGCGGCGGTACGCAGCGCCACGGCGGGGATGCCCGTCACCGAGCCTGCGTGCGCGCCGTTCGTGGAGGGGACCGCGATGTTCAGCCACAACGGCGTGGTCGACGGCTGGCCTGCCTCGCTCGCTCCGCTGGCCCGGGCGCTCCCGCCGGCAGTGCTGATGGGGCTGGATGCGCCAACGGACTCCGCCTTTCTGTGGGCACTGGTTCGGGAGCACCTGCGAGCCGGAAGCTCAGCCGCCTCTGCCTTGTCGGATGTCGCCGCCGCCGTGCTTGCCCGTGCGCCCCGCTCCCGGCTCAACCTGCTGCTGAACGACGGACGGCAGATCGTTGCCACCACCGTCAGCCATTCCTTGTGGGTCAAGCAGGGTGAGGGCAGCGTGACTGTCAGCTCCGAGGCTCTGGACCCCGGCGAGCCGGGATGGCAGCCGGTGCCCGACCGCGCCCTGGTCGAGGCGACGGCTTCTCAGTACGAGATTCACCACGTTTGAGATCCACCAGGCAACCAGAGACAACCAAGGATGGCAATGACCGAACCGGTAGTGGACATCTACCTGACCCCCGACCATGCAGATCGCTCGCTGCGTCATGACGCGCGAGTGGGACTGACCGGCGACCCGAAGTGGCTCCCGCCGAAATGGTTCTACGACGCCCGTGGCAGTGCCCTCTTCGAGGAGATCACCCGGCTCCCGGAGTACTACCCGACCCGGACCGAGAGCTCGATCCTGAGCGCCCACGCCGGGGACATCGCCGGGCGCACCGGCGCGCACACCCTGGTGGAGCTCGGATCCGGCTCCTCCGAGAAGACCCGCCTCCTGCTGCACGCGCTACGGGAGGCCGGCACGCTGCGCCAGTACGTTCCCCTGGATGTCTCGCAGAGCGCGCTGCGCGCCGCGGTCACCGCGATACACCAGGACTATCCGATGCTGGCAGTCCACGGGGTCGTTGCGGACTTCACCCAGCACCTGGACCGGATCCCCGGCCAGACCCCACGGCTCGTCGCCTTCCTCGGCGGCACGATCGGCAACTTCTTTCCGGACGAACGCGCCGCCTTCCTGGGCGCCCTGCACAAGACGCTGGCCCCCGGCGACTGGCTGCTGCTCGGCACCGACCTGGTGAAGGGCCCGGAGATCCTGGTCCCGGCCTATGACGACTCGGCCGGCGTCACCGCAGAGTTCAACCGCAATGTGCTTGCCGTCCTCAACCGGGAGCTGGGCGCGGACTTCGACCTCGGTAACTACGCGCACGTGGCCCTCTGGGATCCTGAGAACGAGTGGATGGAGATGAGGCTTCGGACCGTCGCCGCCGCCAAGGTGACCCTTCCGGAGCTGGCCCTCGACATCGTCCTGCAGCCAGGTGAGGAGATCCGGACGGAGATCTCGGCAAAGTTCCGCAAGGCAGGCATCGAAAGTGAGCTCGCCACCGCAGGCTTCGGGCTGGACTCCTGGTGGACTGACCCCCAAGGACGGTTCGCTCTCTGCCTGGCCCGAACCCGGTGAGCGCACCTTGCCACACCGACATATCCTGTCGATGAGCCGCCACACCGATCAATCTCCTGACGTGTCGACGAGTCGCCACACCGCTGAATCTCCCGAAAGGACCCTCCAGTGACTGCAACAGACCTCCGGCCCGTCGATGCGAGCAGTCTCTCCTCGAGCACCGAGCACATCGAGCTGGCCGAGGCTGTCATGGCGAACAACTACCACCCCCTTCCGGTGGTGATCGCCGACGCTCACGGTGCGTGGGTCACCGACGTCGAGGGCCGACGCTATCTGGACTGCCTGGCCGGCTACTCCGCGCTCAACTTCGGTCACGGCCACCCTGACCTGGTCGCGGCGGCCCAGGCGCAGCTGACCAAGGTGACGCTGACCAGCCGGGCCTTCCACAACGACCAGCTCGGGCCGTTCTGCCGGGACCTCGCCGCACTGGCCGGCATGGATCTGGTGCTGCCGATGAACACCGGCGCCGAGGCCGTCGAGACGGCGATCAAGGTCGCCCGCAAGTGGGGGTACGACATCAAGGGCGTCCCCGACGACCAGGCGAACATCATCGTGATGGCAGACAACTTCCACGGCCGGACCACCACGATCGTCAGCTTCTCCACCGACGAGGTGGCGCGGACGGGCTTCGGTCCGTTCACCCCCGGCTTCACCGTCGTGCCATATGGCGATGCCATGGCACTGCGGGCAGCCATCACCCCGAACACCGTCGCCGTGCTGGTCGAGCCCGTGCAGGGAGAGGCCGGTGTGATCGTGCCGCCGGCGGACTACCTGCCGGCCGTGCGGGAGATCTGCACCGAGGCGAACATGCTGTTCATCGCCGATGAGATCCAGTCAGGACTGGGTCGCACCGGGACCACCTTCGCCTGCGAGCTCGCGGGCGTGGTGCCCGACATGTACATCCTGGGCAAGGCGCTGGGCGGCGGCATCGTCCCGGTC
>JADGPA010000210.1 GCA_017882685.1 Propionibacteriaceae bacterium
CCAACAATGCCGGGCTCCATAACCAGGACTGGGGCGGACACGTCTATATCTGTACCGGCCTCAAACACCCATGGGGAACCATGTGGCCGGCTCTTCGCCACTACAGCTGATGCAGGGCTGTCGCGCCTGAGCCCGGCCCAGATCGCGTGCTCCTGACGCCGGCCGATAACCCCGATCAAGGGTGCGAGCAGCCGGGCCGGGCCGCCCACCTGGACGTCCCAGTCCCAGCTGAACCTGGTGCCGGGTCCGAGCGGGTTCAGGCGGATCTGTCCGACGACGGTGCTGCCCGCCATCACACTGCGCGACCCCAACACGTGAGGGCGCTCGAAGTCGGTGACCTCGATGTCGACGTCGGCGGGCTTGCCACGGCTGATGATCGTGGCCAGGAAGTGGGTACCCACCCCGATCGGGCCGGCCGTGACCTGGTGGGAGGAGGTCATGGACGGGTTGTAGCGCGGCTCGTTGGTCTGGTCGGCGACGGCGTCGAAGACCGCCTCGACCGGGCGGTCGATGATGATGCTGCCGCTCACCCGGGCCATCAGCGGGACCGCCGCGCCGACCGGGACGAGCCCCGGGCACCGGCGCCGGTACCGGAGAAGAAGATCGAGACCCCGACCAGGAAGCCGAAGTTGTACCACCCACCGTTGTTGTGCACCTCGTAGATCCCGACCGAGTGGTTGAACAACGACACGACGAACGCGATGGGTGCAATGAACCCCTGCCACAGCCCCAGCCAGAACCCGGCGTCATGCACGCCGTGGCTGGCTGCCGTGTTCGGGCCTGCCGCGCAGGCAGCCAGGACTAGGACGCACACGGACAGGACCCCGGCGGTGATGATCGCACGGCGCATCGGGAGCCTTTCAGCCGCCCGACTCATCGAGGATTTCATGGCCTGCCCTCGGTACGTGCGGCTCGTGGTGAGGTTGGCCTGCCATGGGCCGACCGGCGCAGCTCGGTCGCAATCAGGCGCATCGCCATTCGACGGATCAGCGAGCTGAAGGGGCCGATGAGTAGCCAGTAGCGCCGGAACCGGCGGCAGCTCTCCTCGTCGGTGAGGGCGACTCGTGTTTCCATCGTCAGGATCGAGGAGTCGTTGCCGTAGGGATCGACCCTGAGGCTTGTGGCGATCTTGGCGAAACCGGACTCGCCGAAGCTGGTGAACTGCTCTGCCGTGGTCGGTGCCTCGGTGGAGTCCGCGACCGCCTTCCAGGGTCGGCTCACCTGGCCAAGGACCATCTCCGCATTCGGGGTCTCGCCAAGCAGGATCCAGCCCAGAGCGACCATGTCCTTGAGCCGGAACGTGGGCCGGGATTCCTCGAGGGTGTCGCCCCTCCCGTGTCTGCTCAGGGTGTCGACCACCCGCAGTGGCAGCCCTCGGAGGCCGAGCAGGGCCCGAACCAGCGGGTCCTGAAAGAGGTCCACGTCCCTGGCCGCCGCGTAGCACTCGGCCGGGGGAGCCCGGAAGACGTTAGCGCGTACGACAGCCAGGTGGTACCGCGGCAAGAACCGATCCATGAGCAGCGGCGAGTCGGCGGCCTGGCCCGCGGCACCGGCGAGACTCGGCACCGGCGGTCGTGCCGGGGGCGCACCCATCAGGGAGCCGCCGCCGCAGGTCCCGCGTCCACCTGGGTCAGCTGCTGCCCGATGCTCCGCGCCCAGTCCTCGATCTCGGCCCAGTCACGGAAGTCGCCTTCGGGCATGATCGCGCGTGCGGCCGGGAGCTTGCGCAACGTCTTCTCGGCGAACGTGAGCTTGCCGGGATCGAGGGCGCCGAAGAAGACGTGGTGGTCTCGGGGATGGATCGCCTCCCGGAACCCGGGGATGTCCTTGGGCTCGGCGGCCGCGCGAACGTCCACCCCGTTGGCGTCGGTGTCCTGGGTACCAAGCGGGCCGGTGCTGAACAGCCACACCGGCCGACGCGACAACAGGTCCCGGTTGCTCATAACGAAGGCCGTCGCATCCTTGCGCCAGTGCCCCAGATAGGCGGCACTGCCGATGACGAACCCCTCGTAGCCGCCCAGGTCACCTGCCTTCTGAACCGGTCGAGCTTGTGCATGCTGTCCGGCCAGGGTGAGAACCTCCGCGATGCGTTCGGCGATCTCCCGCGTGGCACCGTGCTTGCTGGCGTACCCAACCAGAATCGACATTGTTCATCGCCTCCTGGACCAGCGTGGCCCCTCCGCAGACCGGCGTCACAGGGTCGAAGGTCCCTGCTCGGTTGGTCGGCCGCACTGGCAGCTGCTCCGGGCCTGAGTTGCCAGAGCGGCGCCAGCAGTACCCTCGTTCCACCCCCTGATCGTCCAGCGCCGGATCTAGGAGAAGTCGCAGCCGCTCCTCGCCGACAGGCGGCGAAAAGACTCACTTCCGGGGCCGCGCGGATCAAGCATGTGCGGATGACTTCTGGTGACCGCTTCCCTCTAGCCGATCAGGCGTGTTCGCAGTTCGGCTGCCAGTCGTACCGACGCGTCGATCTCGACGCGGCGGATCGAGACGCTCTCGACATTGATCCCGAACGGCATGCCGAGTGTCCGGCAAAAGC
>JADGPA010000211.1 GCA_017882685.1 Propionibacteriaceae bacterium
GAGGTGATCGTGGTTGTCGAGGTCACAGCTGGAGAGCCGGTCTCGGCGAGGGCGGGGTTGGTCAGTCCGCCAAGGGTCATGCCGGCAGCTGCCATGGCAGCGATGCCGATCAGGGGCCGCTTCTTCCTCATGCAACATCGTGTACCCGCGATGGAAGACACAAGATGTCATGAAGATGAACGCTCGCTGAAGCGGCTTCTTTCGGGAATCCGTCGTCGGTGGGAAGCTCGCGTGGCACGACTGCTCGATAGGGTGGCTGTGTTACCGATCACCATTCACGAGAAGGGTCTGACGTGGACAGTTCCACCGATCTGGACGACATCCAGCCGGGGGCTGACCACAACCTGCGGGAGTTCATCGATCGCCTGATCGCGCAGGGCTACACCGTCACCGATGGCGAGGGGCCCGACCCCCAGCTGATCGACCCGGGCGGCCGCGCTGTCGAGACCTGGCGCGAGGACTACCCCTACGACGAGCTGCTCGACCGCGACACCTATGAGCAGGAGAAGTACCAGCTCCAGATCGAGCTTCTGAAGCTGCAGTACTGGGGCCAGGACAACGGCGTCCGCCACATCATCGTGTTCGAGGGACGCGACGCCGCGGGCAAGGGCGGCACCATCAAGAGGTTCACCGAGCACCTCAACCCACGCGCAGCCCGCGTGGTCGCACTGAACCAGCCGACCACCCGCGAGCTCGGGCAGTGGTACTTCCAGCGCTACGTGGAGCACTTCCCCACCGAGGGCGAAATCGTGCTGTTCGACCGGTCCTGGTACAACCGCGCCGGGGTCGAGCGAGTAATGGGCTTCTGCAGCCAGACCCAATACGAGACCTTCATGAAGCAGGCGCCAGAGTTCGAACGGCTGATCGTCGATGCTGGCATCCACCTCACCAAGTTCTGGTTCTCGGTCACCCAGCGGGAGCAGCGGACGCGGTTCGCGATCCGCCAGATCGACCCGGTCCGGCGCTGGAAGCTCTCCCCGATGGACCTGGAGTCCTTGGGACGATGGAGCGACTACACCGCGGCGAAAGAGGCGATGATCTCCCAGACCGACACCGACCACGCCCCCTGGATCACCGTGCGCAGCAACGACAAGAAGCGGGCACGGCTGAACGCAATGCGCTACTTCCTGGACCAGTTCGATTACGAGGGCAAGGACCACACGGTGGTGGGCGTGCCCGACCCATTGATCGTCACGCGGGCCCGCGACACGGAGGGTGACTGACGCAGCAGCTCACCCCTGCATGAGCCCGCCCACCCGCTTGCGCAGGTTGAGGTAGGTGACGTACAACCCGCCCCGGGCAATAGTCTCCTCACGCTGCTTGAGGGCCATTTCGGTGCACTCGAGTTGCGTCCGGGTCGCCTTGAGTTCGCTTCTCAGGGTCGCCGAACGCTCGGCTTCCGCGTCGTAGAGCGCCGAGCTGGTGTAGGTGTTCATCGCCAGCTCCCGCTCGAACGGGCTCAGCGGCACGAAGGCACCCGGGTGGCCGGCGTCGCCGGTGAGCGCCCGGCTGATCCCGCCCAGGTTGTCGATGGTCGTGTGCCACAGTCGCTCGCGCACCGCGGCGAACCGGGCCCGGGACGCGGCGAAGTCGCCGAACCAGGCCTCGACAAGGTCGAGCACCTGGGTCGCCCAGTCGCCCTCGCGAGGGTCGATGGCCAGTTCGGGATGCCCGATGTCGTCGGTGAAGTAGCGAAGCTTGTCCCGGGCGGCCACCGAGATGATCCCGTTGCCCATGCCGAACGGGATCATCTGGGCGTGGCCGCGCATGCCGATTGTCAAGGGCAGGCGTCCGTAGTAGGCCAATCCGTCGTAGACCCCGCGATTCGCCCCGTCGAGGTGCACCAGCCGCGCCGTGACACCGTTTTCGGCGAGGAAGTCGTGGTAGCTGTGGTCGTCCATGCCGTGACTGATCACGTCCAATTCGTAGCCCTGGTGTCGCAACTCCTTGGCCACAGCGAGAAGTTGGCCGTAGACCTGCTGCTGCCGGTATCCGGCCAGTTCGTTGCGCGGCTCGAAGGTGACCTGAAGCCCTACCCGCTTCTCCGGCTCCAGGTCGGCCACGTGCAGGTCGGGCACAAGGTAGGACGCGACCGTCGTCGGGCACGGCTGGTAGCTGACCCGACCAGCAAGCTCGGGACGCAGGTAACGCCGCAGTTGGCGGATCGACCCGTGGTTGCGCAGGCCGAAGAACGCCGACTTCTCGACCGTGGCGTTGATGTGTTCGGTGAACAGTGGGTCGAACTCCGCCTCACCCTCGAACCTGTTGTAACCGATCGCGAAGACCAGGAGGGGTGCCTCGAGCGCCTCCAGCGCGGTCAGGGGCATGTTCCACTGCCACCCGGCGTTCTGGTTGGCGTTCGTGCTGCGCAGCATCAGACCCGCCACCGCCGAGCAGGGCCGCGTCGAAGTCGCTGTTCACCCAGGCGAGCTTGCGGGGTCCGACCGGGTGGCGCAGGTTTGTGCTCCCGGTGACGAGGAACTTCTCCCGTCCGCTGTAACCGTTGAACAGCTGCCGGACCAGCTCGAACAGGATGGCGTCGCCGTAGTTGCCGTTCGGCTTGAGGTCGAAGTGGAACAGGTGGCGCATGGAATCCCCTCGATGCGTGCGGAGCGAGGGTGAACGCTCCAGCCGGCACTATTGCCGCCGCAGGCAACGAGACGGTGAACGAATGGCGCTCGCTAGAAGGAAGCGACCTTCAGTTCGCGCGTGACGCGGCGCTCCACAAGCACCGGAAGGAAGTTGCGGATCGCCGGGTTCACGAAAGACTTCAGGTTCGCCCAGACGCGTTTGGCGAGGAAATCGGTGCTCAACCCCGGAAACCTTGTCGCAAGTCGCCCCACCACTTCGTCAACGATCTTGTCGTCCGGTACCCCACCCATGGGTCAATGCTGAGCGCTCCTCCGGCGCCGGTCAAGGTTGTTCGGTCCCTGGACGTTGCTCGACGGGCATCAATTGTTCGCCCGCTGTTTGTAGGGACGTCATTTGGGCGATGCCGCTTTCGGGGGCTCACTGGCCTAGCGTCAGACCGTGAGCGAGGCTGACGACGTGCAGACGACGCTGGAATCGCCGACTCCGGAGCTGTCCGTTATCGACCGCACCGCAGAACAGGCACCACCGCGGACGCTGCTGGACATCTTCCGCGAGACTGCAGCGAGCCACCCCGACTCGGCAGCCATCGAGGACCCTGCCGGCACCATCGTGTACAGCGAGCTCCTCACGGCTGTGCAGGCCGCCGCCCGTGCCCTCACTGCGGCCGGCGTGCGCAGCGGCGACCGGGTGGGCGTGCGGCTGCCGTCCGGCACGAGCGGGTTGTACGTGGCGATTCTGAGCGTGCTGGCCGCAGGCGCCGCCTACGTGCCGGTCGACGCGGATGACCCGCAGGAACGGGCGGACCTGATCTTCGGCGAGGCAGCCGTGATCGGGGTCATGACCACCGACGGCTTCCGTCCCACTGTCGCCGGCCTGTCCCGCCCGGACAACGGCCCCCAGGAGCCGACCCCTGCCGAAGACGCCTGGATCATCTTCACGTCCGGGTCCACCGGGTTGCCGAAGGGCGTGGCTGTCAGCCACCGCTCCGCAGCCGCGTTCGTCGACGCAGAGGCTCAGCTCTTCCTCACCGACGCCCCGCTCGGCCCCGGCGACCGCGTGCTGGCCGGTCTTTCCGTCGCCTTCGACGCGTCGTGTGAGGAGATGTGGCTGGCCTGGCGTTACGGGGCCTGTCTCGTGCCGGCGCCGCGTTCGGTCGTCCGCAGCGGCGAGGACCTTGGCGGCTGGCTCGTGCGGCACCGCATCACGGCCGTCTCGACGGTGCCCACCCTCGCTGCCCTGTGGCCGGTGGAGGCCTTGGAGCAGGTGCGGCTATTGATCTTCGGCGGCGAGGCCTGCCCGCCCGAACTCGCCACACGCCTGGTCGCCGAGGGCCGCGAGGTGTGGAACACCTACGGGCCCACGGAGGCCACCGTCGTCGCCACCGCGTCCCTCCTGGACGGGAGGTCCCCGGTGAGCATCGGGCTGCCGTTGGCCGGCTGGTCGATCGCCGTCGTCGACGCCGACGGCGACCCCGTTCCTTCCGGTGTGACCGGGGAACTGGTGATCGGGGGCGTCGGGCTGGCCCGCTACCTCGACCCCGTCCGGGACGCCGAGCGGTACGCGCCGTTGCCGTCCCTCGGCTGGGGACGTGCCTACCGCTCTGGCGACCTGGTGTCGCTGGCGGACGCGGGTGTCATGTTCCACGGCCGCGCCGACGACCAGGTGAAGGTCGGCGGGCGCCGGATCGAGCTTGGCGAGGTCGAGGCCGCGCTGTCCGCTCTGCCCGGGGTCGACGCAGCAGCGGTTGCCGTCCGCCGGACGGAGGCCGGTGTCCCGATCCTGGTCGGCTACCTGGTCGCCGCCCCCGGCTTCGACCGCAAGGTGGCCCGCGAGCAACTGGCCAAACGGCTGCCAGCGCCCATGATCCCGATGCTGGCCCAGGTCGACGACCTGCCCACCCGCACCTCCGGCAAGGTCGACCGGGACGCGCTCCCCTGGCCGCTGCCGGAGATCACAGAAGCCCTCACGCTGTTCCGCAACGAGGAGGGCTGGCTGGCCCAGCAGTGGCTGGCTGTGCTCGGCACCCCCGTCATGGACCGCAAGGCTGACTTCTTCGACATCGGCGGCGGGTCGCTGGCGGCCGCGCAGCTGGTGTCGCGCATCCGCTCTCGCGCGCCGGAGTTCAGCGTTGCCGACGTCTACGACCATCCTCGCCTGGACGCGATGTCCACAGCGATCGCTGAGACCGCGACCGACACCGAATGGCGCGCGTCGTTCAGCAAGCCGCGGCCCACGCCGCTCGCGACCCGCTGGGCCCAGTCCGTGCTGTCAGTGCCGCTGTTCATCTTCTCCGGCGTCCGCTGGCTGGTGTACCTGCTCACAGCGAGCTGGTTGCTGCGGCACACGACGACCGGCTTCGGGTTCCTTCCCCTGGTGAATGGCTGGCTGCTGCTGGTCGGCCTTGTGGTGTTCGCATCGCCCTTCGGCCGTATGGCAATCGCGGCCGCTTTGGCTCGGCTGCTGCTGCTCCGGCTGCGCCCCGGCGACTACCCGCGCGGCGGGCAGGTGCACATGCGGCTGTGGCTGGCTGAACAGGTCTCGCACCAGGTGGATGCGGTCGGGCTGGCCGGCGCCCCCTGGGTGGTGTTCTACGCCCGGGCACTGGGCGCCCGCATCGGCAACGACGTCGACCTGCACACGCTGCCGCCGGTGACAGGGCTGCTACGGATCGGCGACGGCGCCGCGATCGAGCCGGAGGTGGACCTGGCCGGCTACTGGATCGACGGCGACACCGTCCGTATCGGGGGGATCCGGATCGGCGCCCATGCCACCGTTGGTGCCCGCAGCACCCTTGCCCCCGGAACGCGGATCGACCCGGGCGCAGAGGTGGCACCCGGCTCCGCCGTGTTCGGCCGGGTCAAGTCGGGTCAGTTGTGGGCCGGCTCCCCCGCCGTCCGCGCGGCAGAGCCCAGCAAGGGGTGGCCAGAGGATCGTCCCCCGAACGGCCGACGCTGGGTGGCCGCCTACGGCGCCGCTTCCATGGTGCTGGGCTTGCTGCCCATCATCGCCTTCGCGCTGGGTGCGCTCGTTGTCGCCCAGGGCATGCGCGGTGCGCCCGACGTGGCCGCAGCCGGCATTCGGGCCCTGCCCTTGCTGGTGCCGGGGGTGCTCGTGACGGGTGCAACGCTGGCTGGCGCGATCCTCCTTGCCACCCGTCTGCTCGCGATCGGACTCGTGCCTGGGACCTATCCCGTGCGCAGCCGGATCGGCTGGCAGGCGTGGTGCACCGAGCGCCTGCTCGACTCGGCCCGCACCCTGCTGTTCCCGATGTACGCGAGCCTGATCACCCCGCTCTGGTTACGCCTGCTGGGCGCAGAGGTGGGCAAGGACGTTGAGGCCTCGACAGTTGTGCTGCTGCCGTCGGTGACCACCATCGAGGACGGGGCCTTCCTCGCCGACGACACCATGGTGGCCTCCTACGACCTGCACAACGGCTGGCTACGAATCGGCCGCGTGACCATCGGCAAGCGGGCCTTCCTCGGCAACTCCGGCCTGGCCGGCGGCGGTCACTCGGTGCCGAAGGATGGCCTGGTCGCTGTGCTGTCCGTAACCCCGCTGAAGTCGAAACCGGGCTCGTCATGGCTCGGCTCCCCCGCCGTCCGGCTGCGGCGCATGGCAGTCACCGGCGACCTCGAGCGCACCTACCGGCCCACTTTGGGCCTGCGCTGGTGGCGCGCGATCTGGGAGGCGTGCCGGTTGCTGGCCGTGTTCACCACGTGCGCCATCGGCCTGTGGGTCGTCCTCGCTCTCGCCTGGTTGGACGAGCGCGTGGGACTGCTCTGGACAGCCCTGCTGTCGGGCGTGGTGCTCGTCATCGCCGGGCTGCTGGCTGCGGCGATCTCGACCGCGGTGAAATGGATCGTCGTCGGCCCCATTCGCGCCGGGGAGCACCCGCTGTGGTCGAGCTTCGTGTGGCGCACCGAGGTGTCGGACACCTTCACGGAGATGGTCGCAGGTCCGTGGTTCGCCAACGCGAACGTGGGCACCCCCGCGCTCGCACTGTGGCTCCGCAGCCTCGGCGCAAAGATCGGGCGCGGCGTGTGGTGCGACACCTACTGGTTGCCCGAACCCGACCTGGTCACGCTGGGCGACGGCGCCACCGTCAACCGGGGCTGCGTTGTGCAGACCCACCTGTTCCATGATCGAATCATGAGCATGGACGCGGTGGTGATCGAACGCGGCGGCACGCTGGGGCCGCACAGCATCGTCCTGCCCGGGGCGACGATCGGTGCACACGCCACGATCGGACCGGCCTCGCTGGTGATGCGCGGGGAGTCGGTGCCGGTTGGCAGCCGCTGGAGCGGCAACCCGATCGGGCCGTGGAGAGCGGTGAAGGTGCGCCCCTACCAGACGGGCGCCTCGTGACGGTCGACCCCTACGCGCCGCAAAGTGGTGACCCCACTTTTCGCGTCCTCGAATACCGGCTGACCCTGCGCTACCGGGTCCCCACCAACCGGCTGGACGGCGAGGCCACGATCCTCGCCGTGGCCAATGAACCGCTGGACTCGCTCCGGCTCGACCTCGTGGGCCTGAAGGCCGAACGGGTGCGGGTGGACGGGGAGAAGCGCACCACGTTCCGGCAGGGCAACCGCAGGTTCACCGTCACGCCGACGGCGGCGATCGCCGCCGGCCAGGAGTTCCGGGTAAGCGTCCGCTACTCCGGCTCTCCCGGACCTCGCAGTTCGCGGTGGGGGCAGGTGGGGTGGGAGCACCTCGAGGACGGCATCCTTGTGGCCTCACAGCCGGTCGGGGCACCGACGTGGTACCCGTGCAACGACCGTCCCGCAGACAAGGCCCGCTACCGCATCCAACTGACCCTCGAGGAGGGCTACACGGTCGCAGCAACCGGACGGCTGGAGTCGAGCGTCGGGTCCTCGGGTCGCGCGACCTGGACGTTCGTCGACGACCTGCCCACCGCGTCCTATCTGGTTGCCTTGTACATCGGCCGGTACCGGACGAAGGCGCTGCCGTTGGGTGCGGTGCCCGGCACCTTGTACCACCCGGCCGAGATGCGCGGCCGGATCCTCACCGACCTGGCCGGGCTACCAGGCATGATGGCGCTGTTCGAGCGCTGCTTCGGACCGTACCCGATGGGCTCCTACGACGTGGTGGTCACTCCCGACGAGCTCGAAATCCCGCTGGAATCCCAGGGCATGGCGGTGTTCGGGGCGAACCACCTCGACGGCGCGGGGTCGTCGGAGCGTCTCGTTGCCCACGAACTCGCCCACCAGTGGTTCGGCAACAGCGTCGGCATCTCCCGTTGGCAGGACATCTGGCTGAACGAAGGCTTCTGCTGCTACGCCGAATGGCTGTGGTCGGAGGAATCCGGGGTCTTGTCGGCCCACCAGCAGGCCAAGCACCACCACGCGCTGCTGGCAGACCTGCCGCAGGACCTTGTGACCTCGGACCCCGGCGCGGACCGCATGTTCGACGACCGGGTATACAAGCGCGGCGCCCTCACACTCCACGCCCTCCGGCGCGTCGTCGGCGATGAGGTGTTCTTCGCCATCCTTCGTCGCTGGTGTGAGCTGAAGCGCCATGCGACGGGGTGCACGGCCGAGTTCATCGCCCTCGCACAGGAGTTGTCGGGTGTCGAGCTCGGACTGCTTTTCAGCCAGTGGCTGGACCAGACGAAGCTGCCGAAGATTCCGCATCGGACCAGGCAAGACTGATCACGTAGCCGGGCGGCCCCTCCCCGTCAGCCAGCTGGTAGCGGGTCCCACCCCCGGCGATCGAGGCGGTGAGCCCCCGCAGCCGGACATCACCAGGGTCCACGAGCAGTCCCCTGCCGTCGGCTTTGAGCACCGCCTCGATCCGTGTCCATCGCCGAAGGACGGGCTGCCGAGAGCGTCCCAGAAGCCGCGTGAGATCCCGCGTCCGAGTGGTGTCGGCGGCGTCCAGCTCGACGTCCACCGCCAGGCTCCCCACCGTCTCGGAGGGGGACACTGCAGCCACAACGAGACCGCGGGCGTAGGAGACTCCGGCGACCGCAGGCACGCCGGCGAGGTGCACCGGCCCGTGCCGCTCACCGCAGCGGCCGCACACCCCGGTGCCGACGCTCCAGCCGGTCGCGTCCGGGAACAATCCGCCGACGAGTGCGGCAACCAGCGATCGTCCCACCACGAATTCCCGGCGGCGATCCACCCCGAACCCTGCTGCACGCGACCGGTCCTGTGGGCTCAGTCGGATATCGCGCGGTCCGGTGCGGACCTGACCCGGGCTGGTCGCTGCCCAGGCCACGCTGGCCGGGCCGACCGCGATGGTGTGCATCCGTCAGAGCCAGCGCTGACGCCGGAAGTTGCGGTACAACAGCCAGCACGCCGTCGCCATCACCGCGGCGATCAACGGGTAGCCCCAGGGCCACTCCAGTTCGGGCATATAGCGGAAGTTCATGCCGTAGATGCCAGCGATCATCGTGGGGACGGCGGCGATCGCCACCCACGCCGAGATCTTCCGCATGTCCTCGTTCTCGGAGACCGAGAGCCGCGCCACTGCCGCCTGCAGTATCGAGCTCATCAGCTCGTCGTAGTTCGCCACCTGCTCCCGCACCTGCTCTAGGTGGTCGTGCACATCGAGGAAGTACTGGCGCAAGTCCTTGTCCCGCTGGCCTTCGGCGAGCATCCGCAGTGGCAGGTGCAGGGGGGCGATGGAGCGCTTCATCTCGATCAGGTCGCGCTTGAGTTCGTAGATGCGCTCCACCTGCGGGACGCCGCGGACGGCGAAGACGTGGGTCTCGATTTCCTCCACGTCCTCTTCCACGGCATCGGCCACCCGCAGGTAGTCGTCGACAACACTGTCGAGAACGGCGTGCAGCACCGCTATCGGACCCCTTGCCATCTGCTTCGGCCGTGACTCCAGGTGCCGACGCACGGGCTGCAACGCTCCGTAACGTCCCCGGCGCACGGTGACAGCGAACCAGTTGCCGACGAAGACGGTGGCCGAGCCGGTCTCGACGATCTCGCCGCCCTCGCTGCGGACGGCGCTCTCGACGTAACCGATGGTCCGAAGCGAGAGGAAGATACCGCCGTCCTCGTGGCTTTCCAGCTTCGGGCGCGGCCTCTCCCCGTTCGCGTCCTCCAGTTCGAGGGGGTGGAGCCCGAAGATGCCCCCGAGGCTGTTCAGCTGGCTTGTCGACGGCTCGAAAAGGCCCAGCCAGACGAAGCCGGCGCCTGATCTGGCCAGGTCGCAGGCATCCAGGAAGTCGTCGCCGGGTTGCCGGACGCCGTGGACGTAGAGCGCCCAGTCGATGGCCGCGCCGAGCGGGTCGACCGCGTCGACGGGCTCGGCCGGGGTGGCCTGCGGCTGGGGTTCGGTGACGTTGAGTGCCCGGCTCAGATTCGGCATCGGGCTGCGGCGTCCGGGCAGGGACAACTTCACGGCGATCGGCCCCCTGTTCGCGTGTCGACACAGACGCCTGAATCTAACAGCAGTGTCTGAACCTCAGGTGAACGAGCCCGCGAAGGCGGTCATCGCAGCGGCCGGGGGGTCCACCGTGCGCCGGCAGCCCCCGTCATCCTTCGACCGGTCTGGGCGGGCACGGCGCCAACGGGGGCGACGCTGCACCAGGCAAGGCTGACCAGGAAGCCGGGAGGTCCTGCCACCTCGGTCACGACATAGGTCGATGCCTGGCCAGCGATCCACGCGCCGCCGCGCCGCAGGTGGACAGACCCGGGGTCGATCAGGAGGCCCCGTCCGTCCGCCTTTAGCACGGCGCCCACTCGCGTCCAGCGCCGCAGGATGGGCTCGGTGGAGGCTCCCAGCACGCGACGGAGTTCCTCCAGGCGTCCGATGTCGGCGACGCCGAACTCGACGTCGACGCCGAGCCGACTCACCTGGCTGGTCGGTGCCACCGCGACCACGACGACGTCGGCCGCATACGACACGCTGGCGCGGGCAGGCACGCCCTCCAGTTCGACACCGGCGTGGAGCCGTCCGCAGCGGTGGCAGGGTCGGGCAGTGATCCCCCACTCGGTGGCCTGGGGGAAGAGACCGGCCACCAGCGCGTGGATGAGGAGTCGGCCCACCACGAACCGGTCCCGCAGGTGGGGGTCCAGCTCGGTGAAGCGAACGAGGTCCGCTGGACCGAGTGCGGCCAGCGATACCGGGCGGGCGACCCGTCGTGCCGGTGCCCACGCA
>JADGPA010000212.1 GCA_017882685.1 Propionibacteriaceae bacterium
AGCGGCGTCAGCCGGAAGTGCCGACCCGGGCGGCGCGAATGAGTCGCCGGCCCGGGAGGCGATGCTCGTGGGCTACGGTCCCCGTCCGGCGCAGACGAAGCGGCGCCCGCGCATCGCCGCGGTGCGGGAAGCGCCTACCCCTGCCCCAGCCCCAGCCCCAGCCGCGCACTCTGACGTCACCGTTCTTGCGAAGCCGCCGGTGCGCAAGCTGGCGCGTGATCTCGGGGTCGACCTGCGCACGGTTCGCGGCTCCGGCCCGGCCGGCAGCATCACCCGTGAGGACGTGGGGGCCGTCGCACCGGTCGCGGCCCACCCCGCAGGGTCAGGCCAGCAGGCGGAGCACCCGGGGCAGGAGCCGATTGCCGGCGGCGGCAACCGGATCGCGTTGAACGGCGTGCGCAAGGCCATGGCGCAGGCGATGACCCAAAGCGCTTTCACGGCACCGCACGCGACTGTCTTCCTCACTGTCGACGCCACCGAGACGATGGCGCTGCGGTCGGCCCTCGCGGGACGGGCCGAATTCGCCCAGACGCCCGTTACCCCGCTTGCTGTCGTGTGCCGGGCTGTGTGCGTCGCGGCTCGCCGCGCGCCGCTGGTCAACGCCGAGTGGGACGACCCGGCGCAGGAGATCATCCTTCACGACCAGATCAACCTCGGGATCGCCGTCGCTACCCCGCGCGGCCTGCTCGTCCCCAACCTCAAAGACGCCGGCAGCATGTCGCTGCTCGAGCTCGCTGACGCGTTGAAGGTGCTGACCACGACAGCCCGGGAGGGCCACATCCGTCCTGGCGACCTGGCCGACGGCAGCCTGACGATTACGAATGTGGGCGTCTTCGGCGTCGACGGCGGCACCCCGATCCTCAATCCGGGAGAGAGCGCGATCCTTTGCATGGGCGCCATCCGACCGCGCCCGTGGGTTCACGAGGGCCAGCTGGCTGTACGTGAGGTCGTGGAGCTGTCGATGGCGTTCGACCACCGGATCATCGATGGTCAGGTGGCCGCGGAGTTCCTCGCCGACGTCGGCGCGATGCTGACCGACCCGCGCATCCTGCTCGCCCTGGCGTAGCTGCGCCGCTGCACTTCGCGGTGTGGCAGCGCTGCAACAGCGACGTCGTAGCCTGGTCCCATGCCTGCCTACGAATTCCGCTGCCGTACCTGCGGCGACGCGTTTGTCGTCCGACGCGGAATGACGGAGTCGACGACCGCACCCGCCACCTGCCCCGATGGTCATACCGACACCACCCGGGTCTTCACCCCGGTGGCCGTTGGCGTCGGGTCCAGTGGATCGTCCGCGGCCAGTCCGGCGCCGGCCCCGCGCCCGGCGGCTTCGGGTTGCTGCGGCGGTGGTTGCTGCGGCTGATAGCGGTTTCACGAGTAGTAGGTTTTTTCGCATTTACCAGAATTGATCTTGCGACCTCTCTAGCGTGCGCGTCACAGCCGACGCATAGAAGGGGTTACGGGATGCGAATCAGTTTCAAGGCGGGGCGTTGCGCCGCAGTCGCGCTCCTCGCGGCGGGGGGTCTGCTCGCCGGATGCGATTGGCCTAAAGACACGGTGCACCGACTCGATGTCACCGACACGACAGCGCGCCTTTCCGGTTTCCCTGCGCATCTGAAGGCGGGGCAATACAACTTCCACCTGATCTCGCCTATGGCCCAGCCCAGCTTGCAGCTCGCCCGGCTGGGGCCGGACTACTCCCTGCAGCAGCTGTTCGCCGACGTGCCCGTCGTTTTCGGCCCTCCGAGCAAGGCGTTTCCGGTAGCAGCGAAGCGGCTGTACTCGCACGCGGCCTTCGTCGGCGGCCGTTCAGAGGCCGGCCAGTTCTCGACGTATCTCACTCCTGGCCATTACATCGCCATCGACACCACCACGAACAAGTTTCAGACGTTTGCCGTCGACCCGGCGAAGGTGCTGGCGAATTACCCGGCGGCCAATCTGAACGTCGGTGGCTTCATGGGGATGAAGAACGGTAAGGACGCCTTCGCCTGGGATGTGCGGGGCACCTTCACGAAGTCCGGGACGATCAAATTCACCAATCTCAACGGCGACGAACCGCACTTCCTGTCGATCGCTCACCTTCATCCCGGCAAGACCCAGACGGAGTGCATCAATTACTCGGGGGCCCCGGGGCCCAACGCTCCGTGTGACCCTGTCCTTGGCACCGGCCTGCTGTCTCCGCTGACCTCGATGACAATCGGTTACGCGTTCCAGAACCCCGGCCAGTACGTGCTCGCCTGCTTCGTGAGCAACGCCGAGACCGGTATCCCGCATGCGATGCTCGGCATGGTGAAGACGATCACCCTGCACTGATCCTCGGCGGGCAGCAAAAGGCCCGGGCAGGGATTCCTGCCCGGGCCTTTTGACGTGAACTCAGAATGACTCTTCAGCGAGCTTCATCAGATCGAGATCGACGCTCTCGGCGAGCGTCCGCAGCCCGGACAGGCCCGGAAGGACGTTGCGGGCGAACCACTGGGCCGAGGCAACCTTGCCGCGGTAGAACGCCTGGTCGCGTGAGGACGGCGGGGTGTCGGCCGACAGCGCCTCGTTGGCCACCTCGGCCTGGCGCAGCAGCAGCCAACCGGTGACCACATCGCCACTGGCCATGAGCAGCCGCGTGGCGTTGAGGCCCACCTTGTAGACGTTGGCCCGATCCTCGGCGGCCGAGGTCAGCTGGCCGACCATCGTGGCGACGATGGCTTGCAGGTCGTCGACGGCCTGGCCGAGCAGCTCGCGCTCGCGGGCGAGCTCGCCGCTACCCGCATCGCCCTTGACGAATTCCTGCATCTCGGAGACGAGGTGGGTGAGCGCCGTGCCCTTGTCGCGCACGATCTTGCGGAAGAAGAAGTCCATGCCCTGGATCGACGTGGTGCCCTCGTACAGGGTGTCGATCTTCGCGTCACGGATGTACTGCTCGATCGGGTAGTCCTGCAGGTAGCCCGAGCCGCCGAGCACCTGCAGCGAGGTGGCGAGCAGCTCGTATCCACGCTCGGAGCCGTAGGCCTTCACGATCGGTAGCAGCAGGTCGTTGAGGCGCACCAGCAAGTCGGCCTCGGTGCCTTCGGCCTCGGCGAGCGCGATCTCGTCCTGGATGTGAGCGGTGTACAGCACCAGCGCACGCATGCCCTCCGCCCAGGCCTTCTGGCGCATGAGCATCAGGCGGACGTCGGGGTGGTGGGTAATGGTGACGCGCGGCGCGGCCTTGTCCGTCATCTGGGTGAGGTCGGGACCCTGCACGCGCTCCTTGGCGAACTCGAGCGCGTTCAGATAGCCGGTCGACAGGGTCGAGATGGCCTTGGTGCCGACCATCATCCGGGCGTATTCGATGACCTGGAACATCTGCGCGATGCCGTCGTGGACATCACCGACGAGGTGGCCGACAGCGGGCTCGCCGTGCTGGCCGAAGGTGAGCTCGCAGGTGGAGGAGACCTTGAGGCCCATCTTCTTCTCGACGTTGGTGACGAAGACGCCGTTGCGCTCGCCGAGCTCCCCGGTGGCCCAGTCGGTCACGTGGAACTTCGGAACGATGAAGAGGCTGAGGCCCTTGGTGCCGGGACCGGCGCCTTCGGGACGGGCGAGCACCAGGTGGACGATGTTTTCGGGGATGTCCCACTCGCCGCTGGTGATGAAGCGCTTCACGCCATCGATGTGCCAAGTGCCGTCGGGCTGCTGTACGGCGGTGGTGCGTCCGGCGCCGACGTCAGAACCCGCGTCAGGCTCGGTGAGGACCA
>JADGPA010000213.1 GCA_017882685.1 Propionibacteriaceae bacterium
CCCGTCGGCTGAGTCGGCGTCCATGGTGGTGCCAGGAGGCATCAAGGGCGTGGCGCGGCACCAAGGCATGCTGTGGAACGACGGCATGGCGGGGGTTGGTCACGTCCCCGGGGCGCAGTGCGTGGCGGAGGCGACTTCGGCGCGGCACAACGGACACGAACGCCCCCCTTTGCGTTATCTCCATGATCGTCCGAGCATCGAGGCGCCGAAAGAGGGCGGTTCAGGCTGGGAGCAATTATGTGGTGCCTACTGCCGGGAATCGGGGTAAGAATCTGCTGAGGAAAGGTGCAGGCGTGCCCAAGCGAAGCCCTGGACCGTCTGTGAAGGACCCGGGAACGTATGAGGTGCTGCGCGACGACGGTGCTCGCAAGGGGAAGGCTGCCCGCATCTCGAATGCGGCAGCCAACACGTCAAGGAGTGCGATGGGGCTTGAGGCGGCAACGCCGGCGACTACGACGAGCTCCCGAAGGACGACCTCCTGGCCCGGGCGCTTGAGCTCGGGATCGAGGGCCGCTCGAAGATGTCCGGGGCAGAGCTGATCGATGCACTGCGCAACCACTGACGTCGCCTATGACGGAGGCGTCGCTCCGTGGAGCGGCGCCTCTTCACGGTTCAGACCAGGGCCGCGTCCAGCTCGATCTTGGTGCCGGTGAGCGCGGCGGAGACCGGGCAGCCCGTCTTCGCACCGTCGGCGAACGTCGCGAAATCCTCAGCGCTCAGGCCAGGCACGGAGGCACGGACGGTGAGGACGATGCCGGTGATGCCCTGGCCGACGACGAAGGTCACGTCAGCGCGGGTGTCGATCGCGGCCGGCGGGGTGCCGTTGTTAGCCAGCGCTGCGGACAGTGCCATGGAGAAGCAGGCGGAATGTGCGGCTGCGATGAGTTCCTCGGGGCTGGTCTTGCCCTCGGTCTCCGCGGAACGGGAGCGCCAGTCCACTCCGACGCTACCGAGATTGGAGTTCAGGAATTCGACTTCGCCCTCGCCTTCGGTGAGGGAGCCTTCCCAGTGGGCGTGCGCAGATCGAACGGTCATGTCGGTCCTGCCTTTCGTCGGTTACTACCTGTGGTTTCCCCAATGCCGGCAACGGCAAACCCCAACGCCCCATTCCTACGCTCCCTGAGCGGTTGGGTCCTCTCGCCACAGCCGTGATGTTCGAAAGGCCCTGGCTGCCATGCGCGACCGCCTTGGCGGCCCGACGTGGAAGAGGCGTTGCTCTTCACTGTCTGGTCGGCGGCGCGGTCTTCATCGGGCTGATGGTGGGCGGAGCCGGGATCTATGACGCAGTCTCCAAGGCCGACGGGATCAGCGGTCCGGACAAGCGGGGACGGAGCCGTCCGCCGCTCGAGTTCGCCGTGCTGTCGGTGGGGGGCTCGCAATTCTTCGGATGGGGGCGCGTCTCAACCCACTCCAAGCCTGAGGCCCATGGGGGAAGGTCGATGAGGCGCGTCGAAGCTGCGCGCCGACCGGCCGCTCCGCCGGTGGCAGGCGACGCACGCCCGCGGGTCTTCCTCAGTTACCGGCGGTCCGACACGCAGCACGTGGCCGGCCGTGCGGCCGACAAGCTCGCCGACCGTTACAAGCTGTTCATGGACATCGACACCATCCCTCCCGGGGTGGATTTCGGCGACTACCTCCGACGCGCGGTGGGCGGGTGCGACGTGCTGCTCGCCTTCGTCGGTGAGAACTGGACGACGGCCGCTGATGAGCACGGGCGACGGCGACTCGACGACCCAGGCGACTGGGTGGCCGCCGAGATCGCCACGGCACTGAACCGCGGCGTCGCTGTGATTCCGGTGCTGGTGGACGGGGCCGTCCTTCCGTCCGCAGAGGCGCTGCCCGAGGGGCTCCGTCCGATGGTGGGCCGCCAAACCGCCCCGCTGCGGTTCGAGTCGTTCACCGCCGACCTCAACCATCTGGTCGCTGCAATCGACCATGCCGCACTCCTCAGGCCGTCAACTGCCCCCCCGCCGGTGTCGCCCGTCTCCGAGCCGAGCTTCGCCACCCGCTGGGAGAAGGAGCCGGCCGCGAAGCCTCGCACGCCGGCGGCGCTATCGGTGCCGGCAGCGCGGCGACGGGCCACCCCGGCCCTGGTGGGGGTGGCGATCGTCGCGCTTCTTGGTGCGGGCGCATGGTTCTGGCTTGGCCAGCGCGGTACGGCCTCACCGCCGGCCGCATCGACGACAGCTTCCTCCGGCCAGCAGAGCACAGCGGGGACGGCCACCACCGTGCCCGCCGCGACGTCGGTGGCCGCCTTGAGGGAACGGGTGCCAGAGCAGTTCCGCAGCACATGCAAGAAGCTCGCCCCGACCGATCCCCTGCTGACCCGGGCACTCCTGGTCGCGGTCCAGTGCACACCGACCGAGCGCGGGAGCGGACCCCGTCCGAAGTTCGCTTTCTACTTCCAGTACGCGACGGCAGCTGCGGCTCGGGTCGCCTTCCGTGGGTACTACGCCGCGAGCGCGCCGGGACCTGGCGACTGCACGGCGGAACCGGGAGAGATTCCGGACGAACGTAGTCCGGCCGGCGGGACGGGTGTGCTGCGCTGCTACCGGGACGCGAACGGCTACGGCGTGTTCGCCTGGGTTTCGCCTGAACAGGCGATCGTCGCCTCGGCGGCCGACCCGGATCGATCATTTGGTGAATTGCTCACGTGGTGGTCCACCGCCGGCCCCGCCGTCCGCTGACATGGGTCGCTGACCGCGAGGTGGCCGCCACCGATGAGTACGCCGCACCCGAGGTCGTGGCGGGCGCGGAGCCCAGCACCAGGGCCGATGTCTTCGCCTTCGGCACGGTGATCGGCGAGGTGCTCTCCGCCGGGCCTGTGGACGGTGCGCTTGCCGCCGTCCTGGCGACGGCCACCAGCGCTGACCCGGTTGCGCGACAACAGGACGCTCCCACGCTGCTGGCCCAACTATCGCAGGCCGCCGAGCGCGCCTACGGCCCGCTGTGGTGGACCCTGGAGGGAGTCGGCGGAGCAGTCGCATCGGCGGTGGGCGCCGGCGCAGCAGGCGCCGCGGCGATCGGGGTGGCCGCGCCAGGATCGGCCGGTGTGGTCTCGGGAAGCCTCGGCATGGGCAACGCCGCCATCGTCGGCGGCACGGACGTCGCTGCCGGCGGAGCAGGAGTCGTCCAGGCCGTGACCAAGACCGGCAGCCGTCTGCGCAAGCTGATTCCCGTCCTCGTGGGGGTGGTAGGGATCGTTGGAGCCGGGCTGGCCGTAGCGAACAGCACGAAGCCCCAGCCCGCCACGCTGAGTGCGCCGATCAGCACGGTCACGCCCACTCCGGTCGTGACCACCGGCGCAACCCCGACTCCCACTCCTTCTCCCCCAGCCGCCCTCGGGTTCAACGGCACCTACACGTATGTCTCGATCCGCACGAAGAGCAACGACCCGCGCTTCCCCGTCGGCGAGAGGCAGACCACCACCTGGGTGGTCAAGACCACCTGCCTGGGGCAGGACTGCGCCTCGACAGCGGACGTCGACGGCAGCCCCGTCCCGATCAAGCAGGCGAGCAACGGCTGGGTCTCGGATCTGACCTTCCCGGCGGACTGCATACGGTTCGACACCCAGAAGAAGATCGGCTCAGTCAACTACCGCCTGGTGCGCAAGCTGACTGTGGCAAGCGTCGAGGACGGCCTGATCACCAAGCTCACCGGCACCTCGTCATCAAGCCAACTCAAGGCCTGCAGGATCCAGACCATTCCGGTGGGGAGGTTCGCGTACAAGGTGACGATGACCCTCAACAGATGACCGCCATGGCCGATTTCACATCGTCCGCCAGTGTTGGGTAGAGTACGAATCCGTCCTGAGGGACGCTGGGGCTATGGCGCAGTTGGTAGCGCGCTTCCATGGCATGGAAGAGGTCACGAGTTCGAATCTCGTTAGCTCCACGGTGCGAGTTGCCTAGTCAGAAGGCAATTCGCTCTCCTCGTGTCGGGTCTCGTGCAACTATCGTGCAATAAGGATCTGGGCGTGCGACAGGTCTCCCGTTAGCTGTTGTCGCACGACACGACCGCTCTTAGGCAGCTCCAGCACGGTTGGTGACCCACAGCATGGGGTGTTGCCGGGGACGCCGCGTTCCGCGAGCGCGCCACCAAGCCTGTTGGTGCCGTCGATTCACGCGCTCATGCTTGATATGCGGGATGTCGGCTGAGCTCGACGAAGCCCCGGTGAACGGGCGCTCCGATGCACGCCCGTCGGGGCGCCATGCGCCCGAGTGTGGATCCGTCCACCGTCTTTGGTGTGCGGATTCACACTGAGGGGCGGACGCCCGATTCTAGCCGCGACTGGTCGGTGTGATTTGCCG
>JADGPA010000027.1 GCA_017882685.1 Propionibacteriaceae bacterium
CGCGGTGATCCGGGCCTGCTGCTCCGCGGCCATCTGGCCCTGGGCTTCCGCGACGAGGCGAAGTGCCTCCGCCCGTGAAGCGGCAAGCTCCGCCGAGACGGCGTCGGGGTCGGTCGCCAGCGCGCCAGAGGGTAGTCGTGCTTCATTACCCGGATCGCCGGGTGCTCGTCGGTGAGTAGCCCCGACGACTGGGATTCCGGCCTGACCATGCACCACGAGAGCGACGGCACCACCGCGCTACGCAGCCCAGGACTCGACCAGGCGGCCCTCCACGGAGTCCTCGCCCGCGTGCGCGACCTCGGCGCCGCCCTCATCTCGGTCACGACCGGACGAGGCGCACGCCGGTCGCGAGCAGCCAGACGAGCCAGGCGGCGAACCCTAGGAGCCCGACGAAGATCAGCGCCGAGCCGTCGGCGATCGCGAGGTTGCCGACCCCCGCGGCGAGCAGCAGGCTCCCGCCCACCAGGCCCAGCAGGCGCTGCCAAGCCGGAGTCAGCCCGCTCGCGTGCGCGGCGAGGGCCGCGCCGATGAAGGTGGTGCCGAGCGTCGGCAGCGCCAGCGCGAACGCCGCCGCGTGAACCTGCCAGACGAGCTCGAACGCGGGCGTCGGTTTGGCGAGCCCGCCGGCGGAGAGCGCGAGCCCGATCTGTAGGACGTTGACAAGCACGAAGATGGCCGACAGCGTCGCGCCAGCGGCCAAGGCGAGGCGCGACCAGTCGGCGCCCGCTCCGCCGCGCCGCTCCACGAGGCCGTGCAGGCCCGTCACGAACACGAGCAGCAGCGGCAGGTATAGGGCCACTAGACCGGAGATGATCGCGACCGAGTCGCGGTTGGCCGCGTAGTAGGCCAGCACTTCCTCGATCGGAGCGCCGTAGGTCTTCGCGCCCGTTGCCGCGAACAGCGCGTTCTCTATCACCACCGACACCGCGAACGCGATCGCCGCGGCGCCGACGAGCCGGCCTCGATCGAACCCACTGCGGGCTGGCGTGGTGGCGGTGTTCTGCGGTGATCTCATCTCTTACTCCTTCGTTTCAGTTGGATGGCGGGTTGTCGGGGGTTGGGGAACAACCGAACGAAAAGTCACGCTAAAGAAGCCAGCAGACGCCCGCTTGGCGTGACTGGCCGTTCCGATGCGCCCGCGGCCACCGGGAACGATTCGCCGAATCTGCCAGCGCGTTCTCAGAACAGCAGGGGACCCTGTTCAACCCAGCTGTACCACCCATGGCCCAGTGGGTGCAGGTCCGCAGAAGGCGGGCGGTTCTCCATCACCCATGCCGCCTGACCCCATTTGCCCAAGGTCGATCTGACCGTCATCGTGGGGCCATATCAAGTTGACAGAACCAGAGGGAGAAGGAGACCTCGGCTACGATGTCGATCAGGCCGGTGCTGCGGAGCCGGCGGGGAAGCGTGCGTCCGTAGCCCAGGTCCGTGCGTCCAGCGAACCGGCCCTGTCCGCTGCCTTCGGACCGGATGTAGTCCATGGTGGGCACACCATCTTGTTCCTTCGTGTATCACCGGGGCGGTAGGAGGCTCCGACATTGTGGGGCAACTGTCGCCCTGCCAGCTCGCTCATGGCCGGGCTGAGCCAGGGCGGGAGGTAGAACCGGTCGTACGTCAGCATGACGCGGAGATAGGAGACCAGCTATGGGCGACGAATTTTCCTGGGGTGCCTGGACACCGATTGGCTTCCCTGTAGTAGGGGTGGCGCCTGCTGCGAAACTCGCTGCGGCGAGTAACCATGATGGCCACCTCGAAGTCTTCGCTGTGGGCGCGGATGGTGCCGTATGGCACACGTGGCAAACCTCACCGAACGGGCCCTGGTTCCCCGGGTGGGCTAGCCTCGGCCAGCCGGAAGGTGTCTCCTTCGCGTTTCCTCAACAGGGCGTCATTCATGTTGAGCAGAACCAGGATGGCCGCCTTGAGGTGTTCGTGACGGGCGACGACGGCAACATGTGGCATATCTTCCAGGCGGTACGCGACGCCAACTGGGTTGATCAATGGGAAAGCCTTGGCCGGCCTGACGGCCTGGCAGCGCCAGGTTTCAATCAGGCAGTGGTGCGTAATGAGGTTGACGAGCTGGAGGTGTTTGTTAATAGCCCTGATACGGGTGAGCTCTGGTCGATATGGCAGGATGCGCCTAATGGGGGCTGGGCAGCTAACTGGAACAGTCTGGGCATACCTCCAGATGTTCCAGCGATCAGGTTTTATGATGTGGTCCGGAGTGGGGCGGGGCCGGCCTACTGGACCGAAGTAGTCGCCGTTGGAAGCGATGGGGCGATTTGGCACAACGTAAGACCCTTCGGCCCGCCAGAGTCCTGGGTCGGCTGGAGTGTCATCGCACCAACCCCTCCGGGCGATCCGCTCGGCACTGTGGAGGCCCTGCGGAAAAACCAGGACAGTCGGCTTGAGCTGACCTGCGGCGCCGACAATGGGGACTACTGGCACACATGGCAGAACGCGCCCGACCCTGATAACTGGAGCGGCGCCTGGGATAACTTTGGGCAGCCGCCACGCGGGACCGGAGGGGGATTCGACATGCAGCTTGACGCACAAGGTCAGCTTGAGGGAGTCAACTGGGGTTCGGCTGACGGCGGCGGGCAGACTAAGGCCTTCTTCCTGTACAGGATCAGGCAAGCGGCTCCAAACAACGGCTGGGCCACCTGGGCCGCCATAAACAGAGACATCAATGTCTACGGCGAAGCGCCGCTCGTTGCAGAACAGAACGAAAACGGAACACTTGATGTCTTCACTCATGGAGACAACGGTTCCATTTACCATATCGCTCAACTGCATGACAGGTGAGACCGCCGGGGCCAACATGGTCGGCGCCTCCAAGCGTTTCTAAGACCCGCCCGACTACGGGTTCGTGCTGGCTACCTATGCGACCTTCGATGGCGGCTCCACGTGGACGGAGGCGCCGCCCCTGCAGCTCGGAGCCGGCTGGAGAGGGAGTACCACACCGCCCGGTTCCGGCTCGTGCCGCAGCTGGCGAAGGGCGCTCAGCGTCCCGGTCCCGCCGCTGCGCAAGCCGGGCTCTGCCTGGACCGAGCGGCCCCGGCCGTCGGCGGCCGGGGCCGTGCCGGCCGGGCGCGTGCGCATCGGGTACGCCCGCGCCTCCACCGTCCGCCAGTCGCTCGACACCCAGGCCGACTCACTGCGCGCGGCGGGCGTCACCCGGATCTTCGCCGAGAAGATCTCGACCCCGCGCCGTCACCCGGCCCGAGCGGTCCACGGTTCCAACTCCCAATATCGCCGGTGACACCAGCGGTCAACGTACGGCACACCAACCAGCACGACGAAATCGCCGAACCTTCCGGCGACGGTCCTCGCATCGAGCCGCGTGACCTTGCTCGGCCGGGCCGTTTGGGCTCCGCAGTCAAGGGCGGCCGTAGGCCGTCGCCGAAGGCGATGCGTCGCACCCTTGACGGTGGAGGTACGGGGCCGTAGGCAGGCCCGGCAGGTGACCGAGAGCCGGCGACCCCCCGGTCGGCTGTCTTCGGGGATGGACAAAAGAAAACCCGGCCCACGAGGAACCGGGTGGTTAGACCTAGCCCTAGCTTCGGCTCTTGCACCAGAAGCTTCAGGCGGCGGCCTAATGCGGCTCTTCGAAGTTAAGGGGGATTGATCTTGATTGCTGGACGTCCGACACGTTCTTGTGACGGGGGCGTAGGTCCAGGAGGGATGCCCGTGGCTCCGCGATGCTGGCGGTGATCCAACCGACCCGCAGAGGAGCCACGAGTCATGTCTGACGGTACGACGATCCTGTTCGGCCTGCCCGGAGTCGAGGTCCGCGAGGTGGCGCGTGTCGCCTCGGGACGGGTGGCGCAGGTGGTCACCGC
>JADGPA010000214.1 GCA_017882685.1 Propionibacteriaceae bacterium
GAGCTCGGCCCACGCCCAATCGGCCCCGCGGCGCGCGGCCAGCAGGACCTCAGGGAATCGTGTGCCAATGGCCATGAAGAAATGGTCCTGACTCGGGGTGGGCTACCGGATGCTATCCGTTGTCGCCGCCGTTGTCGCCGCCGTTGTCGCCGCCGTTGTCGCCGCCGTTGTCGGAGCCGCCGTTGTCGGAGCCGCCCTTGTCGGAGCTCCCGCTCTTCTCGTCGTCGCCGTTGTCGCCGGAACCGGCCTTGTCGCCGTCGGACTCGTCCGCGTTGTCGTCACCGGAGTCGGACTTGCTGTCGTCGGCCTTGTCAGAGGAGTGGTCGGCCTCGTCGGAGCTTTCGTCAGCCTCTTCCGACTCGTGGGTGCGGGTGGGGGACGCCGTCGGCGACGCGCTCTCGTCGTTGTCGTCGGACTCGTCGTCAGCCTGGTCGTCGTCTGTGGGTTCCGCTGTCGGGACCGCCGACTCCGTGGGCGCCGTCGGTACCGGCGTCACGACCGGGTCGCTGGCCGGGGCCAGGTGCGCCAGCGGGTTCACTCCCAGCGCGCTCGCCACGCCGACACCAGCGGTGAGCGCGATCAGGGCTGCCGCGATGGTCGCGATGAGCGCCCGGTGGGTCTTGAAAGCGAAAATATCCTTCATCGTTCTCCTCTTGCTCAGGTCTTGCCCGCCCGCAACCAGACGCGCTTCGCGTGCGAGCGCCGGCACATGCCGGTCCTCGAGCGCAGCCACCGACTCGACGGCGTACGTCGAATCGAGGCTCTCCAAGAAGGCGGAGACCTCCCCCCAGGCGGGATCGTCCTTCGCCATCGAGCCGGCCAGATACCGCTCGACGTCGGATTCGTTGATTCCCATGACCACCTTTCCAACTGGTAGATCGACGCAGGGGCTCGGAAGGTTACGGGTGACGACGAACTTCTTCGCGGTTCAGGCGACAGCGTCCCGCGCACCGACGAAGGCCCGGACGCAGGCCCGGACGTCCGCCTCACTGTGCGCAGCAGACAGCTGGACGCGGATCCGCGCTTTCCCCTGCGGCACGACCGGGTAGCTGAAGGCGATCACGTACACCCCTTCAGCGAGCATCCGTTCGGCGACCTCGCTCGCGAGGCGGGCGCCGTCCGGCCCGGGGAACATCACCGGCACGATCGGGTGCGAGCCGGGCGGCAGGTCGAAACCCGCCCCGGCCATCAGTTCGCGGAAGAGCGCTGCGTTGGCCGCCAGCTGGTGCCGGGCGCCAGCAGATGAACTGACCAGGTCGAGGGCCTCCAGCGAACCGGCCACCACAGCCGGCGCCACCGAGTTGGAGAACAGGTACGGCCGGGAGCGCTGGCGCAGTAGCGCGATCACCTCGGCGGGCCCCGAGACGTAGCCGCCGGATGCGCCACCCAGCGCCTTTCCGAGCGTGCCGGTGAGAATGTCGACGCGGTTGGCCACCCCGAACAGCTCGGGGGTGCCCCGTCCGTGCTCGCCGATGAAGCCGACCGCGTGGGAGTCGTCGACGAGCACCAGCGCGCCGTAGGCCTCGGCCAGGTCGCAGATGCCGGGCAGGGGGGCGAAGGAGCCGTCCATCGAGAACACCCCATCGGTGACGATGACCCGGCGCCGGGAGTCAGAAGCCGCCTTCAGCTGCACCTCGAGGTCGGCCAGGTCGGCATTGCGGTAGCGGAACCGGGACGCCTTGCTCAGCCGGATGCCGTCGATCAGGGAGGCGTGGTTGAGCGCGTCGGAGATGATCGCGTCCCGCTCGTCGAACAGCACCTCGAAGAGACCGCCGTTGGCGTCGAAGCAGGAGGAGAACAGGATCGTGTCCTCGGTGCCGAGGAACTCGCTGAGGTGCTTCTCGAGCTGGGTATGCAGGGTCTGCGTCCCGCAGATGAACCGCACAGACGCCATTCCGAAGCCCCAGGTGTCCAGCGCGTACTTCGCCGCGGCCACCACCGTCGGGTGGTCGGCAAGCCCGAGGTAGTTGTTGGCGCAGAAGTTCAGGACAGGCCCGGACGCCGTCGCGGCGTGCACCGACTGCGCCGTGGTGAGCTGCCGCTCGGTCTTGTACAGGCCGGCGGCCCTGATCTCTGTGAGGGTGGCCGAAAGCTCTTCGCGAAGGTCGTACATGGCGGCAGCCTACGACCAGTCGAGGACGACCTTCCCGCACTCCCCGCTTCGCGCGGTGGCGAAGGCCTGCTGCCAGTCCTCCGCGGCGAACCGGTGCGTGATGACCGACCGGACGGCGTCGGCGAAGGCCGGTGAGGTCGCCAGCATCGAGCTCATCAGGTACCAGGTCTCGAACATCTCCCTGCCGTAGATGCCCTTGATGGTGATCATGTGGGTGATCACGCGGCCCCAGTCGATCGGGTAGGGGTCCTTCGGCAGGCCCAGCATCGCCACCTTCGCGCCGTGGTTCAGGTTGGCCAGCATCTCGACCACCGCGGACGGGGCGCCGGACATCTCCAGGCCGATGTCGAAGCCCTCCAGCATGGCGAGGTCGGTCTGGGCGTCGGCGATGCGGGAGCGGGCGACGTTGACGGACAGGTCGGCCCCGGCGGCTCTCGCCAGCCCCAGCCGATAATCGCTGACGTCGGTGACCACCACATGCTTGGCCCCGGCGTGCCGGACGATCGCCGCGGCAAGGACGCCGATCGGGCCGGCGCCCGTGATCAGCACGTCCTCCCCGACGACCGGCCATTGCAGGGCGGTGTGGGTCGCGTTGCCCAGCGGGTCGAAGATGGCGCCGAGCTCTGGGTCGATTGCATCGGGCTGCAGCCAAACGTTCGCTGCCGGGAGCACGACGTAGTCGGCGAAGGCGCCGTCGGTGTTCACCCCGAGTCCGACGGTGTGGATGCAGACGTGGCGGCGCCCGGCCCGGCAGTTGCGACAGCGTCCGCACACGATGTGGCCCTCACCGGAGGCCCGGTCGCCCGCCTTCAGCCCCGTGACGTCTTCGCCGACCTCGACCACCTCGCCGTAGAACTCGTGGCCGATGACCAGCGGCGCGACAACGGTGCTCGCAGCCCAGTCGTCCCAGGACTCCAGGTGCAGGTCGGTGCCGCACAGCCCTGCCCGCAGCACCCGCAGCTTCACCTGGTCGGGCCCGCAGTCGGGTTCGGCAACGTCGATCAGTTCCAGTCCCGGGCCAGGGGCCGTCTTCACCAGTGCACGCATGGCATCACGCTATCGCCGCTGCACCAACCCACACGAAAGGGGACAGTCCCCTTTCGTGCGGTCGGCCCCGCTCCCGACGCACGCGGGGATCGCCGAAGTTATCCACAGATCGTTCGATGGCTATCCCTGATCAGCGCGCACGCTGCTTACGCTCGACCGGTCCCCAGAGCGGAGGAGCAAGAGATGCCGCGACGTGCGAGAAGGCTCGCCGAATCGGGCCTGTATCACGTCATGTTGCGCGGGGTGAACCGTGACGCGATCTTCCTGGAGGACCAGGATCGCGAACGCTTCCTCCACGCGCTCGCCCTTACCAAGGAGGTGTCAGGCTGCCTTGTGCTGGCCTACTGCCTGATGACCAATCACGTCCACATGATCCTCATGACGTCGACCGAACCGATCAGCCTCGTCATGAAGCGCCTGGGTGTCCGCTACGTCGGCTGGTTCAACCGCAAGTACGCGCGTGTGGGTCACCTCTTCCAGAGTCGATTCGTGAGCCTTCCCGTAGAGGACGACGGCTACCTGGTCACTCTGGTGCGCTACGTGTGGAACAACCCGGTGGACGCGGGCCTCGCTACGCGACCGGAGGATTACCGATGGAGCAGTCGGAGCCCTCTCGCCCACGACCGGACCCTCGTCGACACGGCCGCCCTGCGGCGGCTCGTGCCCTCGGAAGTGCTCAACGGCCCGGTCGTCGCTTCCGAGCCACCGCGCGCCTTCGGTCCTTCCAAGACTGGACGGCCGCCGCTGCACAGCGATGAGCAGGCTGCCCTGTTGCTTCACCGTTCCTGTGGTGCTCGCGGCCCTGACGACTTCTGTGTCCTCGACGCCGACGCGCAGCAGCGCGCCATTCGCGAACTGCGGGCCCGCTCGGTGTCCTATGCGCAGATCGCGAGGATCACCGGATTGAGAGTGTCGCAGGTCAGGCGTGCACAGGTTGCCGACCCGCCCCGGCCGTAAGCCGCCGCGGCGGCCATCCCATCTGCGTGACCCTCGCCGCACGAAAGGGGACTGTCCCCATTTGTGCGGACGGCTCCCTCTCGCCACCGCGCTAAGGACGCGTCAAGGTCGAGGCCCGTGGCGTCAAGAACCCATCAAGGAATTGGCACAACCTTCCCCGACGGGCGTTCGCTGGATCCGTGACCACAAGCTTCAGGCTGCCCAAGCGGCTGCTCGTCGGCAACCCGATGCGCTCCAACCAGATGAGCGAGACGTTGCTGCCGAAGACGCTCGCGCTGCCGGTGTACTGCTCCGACCCGATCTCGTCCAATGCCTACGCCACCCAGGAGATCCTGCTGGTGCTGGCCCTGGGCGGCGCGACGGCCGTGCTGGCGACCCCGTGGGTGGCGCTCTTCGTCGTCGGGCTGCTGGCGCTGGTGACGATCAGCTACCGCCAGACCTGCCACGCCTACCCCAACGGTGGCGGGGCCTACGCGGTCAGCAAGGACAACCTGGGCAAGTCGGCGGCGCTGATCGCAGCGGCAGCGCTGATGGTCGACTACGTGATGACCGTCGCGGTGTCGATCGCGGCCAGCGTTGAGAACCTGATCTCCGCCTTCCCGAACCTGATGCCGTACAACGTGGTGCTCTGCGTCGGGTTCATCCTTGTGCTGACCCTGATGAACCTGCGCGGCGTCCGGGAGTCGGGAACGCTGTTCGCGATCCCCACCTACGGCTTCATCGCCAGCGTGTTCATCATGCTCGGGGCCGGCTTCTGGCAGGCCCTCAACGGCCACATGCCGGTCGCCGAGTCGGCTCACCTCGGTTTCGTCGACATATCCCCGACCGGCGCAGCCCTCATCATCCTGCTGCTGCGGGCGTTCGCGTCCGGCTGTACCTCGCTGACCGGCGTCGAGGCCGTCAGCAACGGCGTCCCGACCTTCCGCAAGCCGAAGAGCCGCAACGCGGCGACGACGCTGATCATCATGGCCAGCCTGAGCATCGCCATGATGGCCGGCATCGCGTTCCTCTCGACCTGGTCGGGCGTGCACATCGCCGACAGCCTGGAGCAGCTCACCAATGTGCCCGGCGGCTACGTGCAGCGGACCGTGCTCGCCCAGCTGTCGTCCGCGGTGTTCGGCAACAACACCTTCGGCTTCTTCGCCGTCCAGGGCTTCACCACCCTGATCCTCGCCCTTGCGGCCAACACCGCGTTCAACGGGTTCCCCATCCTGGCCTCGATCCTCGCCGAGGACCGGTTCATGCCCAAGCAGCTGGGACGCCGCGGCGACCGCCTCGTGTTCAGCAACGGCATCGTGATCCTCGCCTCGGTGGCCGCACTGCTGATCGTTGCGTTCGACGGCTCGGTCACCAAGCTGATCCAGCTCTACATCCTCGGGGTCTTCGTCTCGTTCACGCTCAGCCAGGCCGGCATGGTCGTGTACTGGCGCCGACAGGCGAAGGAGCACGGCTGGACGCCGGGCCACATCGCGGCGGCAGTCGTCAACGGCGTCGGCGCGACAGCCACCGCTGTCGTCCTCGTGATCGTGCTGCTCACGAAGTTCACCCATGGGGCCTACCTCGTTGTGATCGCGATGCCGATACTGGTGTTCCTGATGCTGCGGATCCACCGGCACTACCAGCGGGTGTCGCACCAGCTCAAGGCCGCTGCCGGGGGCATCACGCTCCCCAGCCGCATCCACGCCGTCGTGCTGATCAGCCAGCTCAACGAACCATCGCTGAAGGCGCTGGCGTTCGCACGGGCGATCCGTCCCAGCACCATCACGGCTCTGCGGGTGGACACCAGCCCCATGCGCACGAAGAAGCTGATCCAGGAATGGGCCGAGCGTGACATCGCCGTCCCGCTGACGATCGTCAACTCCGCCTACCGCGACCTGACCGAGCCGGTGCTCGACTACCTGTCGAAGATCCACATCGGTCCCCGCGACGTGGTGCAGGTGTTCGTCCCCGAGTACGTGGTGGGCCACTGGTGGGAGACGATCCTGCACAACCAGAGCGCACTGCGGCTCAAGAGCCGACTGCTGTACATGCCGGGCGTGATGGTGACCAGCGTCCCCTACCAGCTGAAGTCCGCCGAACCATTCGTCCTGGAGCGCCCCGGCGCCGAGGCCGAGATTGCCGTGCCGCGGTCCTCCAGCGGTGGCACCGGAGAGGGAAGCGTGGTCTCCCCTGAGGCAGACAACGCCGAGGGGGACGCGGGCGACGCGAAGGTTCTGGCAAGCTCTGGGAGGTGAGCCAACATCCCGCTGGAGGCGAGGCCGCCCCGGCCAGTGGCCTGGGCAGCCGCCTGAGCCGGCGTCGCCAGCTCTACGGGCTGGGTGTCGCAGCTTTCGGTGCACCGCTGGTCACACTCGTGCTGGTGCCGACAAGGGAGAGCCTGGGGCTGGACACAGTGTTGCTGCTGTTCGTCCTTGTCTCTGTGATCGCGTCCGCCGTCGGTGGCGTGCTGCCCGCTTTGGCAGCGTCCCTGATCAGCTTCGGCCTTGCGAACTTCTTCTTCGCCCCGCCCTACGGCAGCCTGCTGGTGGAGAGCAACAACGAGCTGATCGACCTGATCATCTTCTTCGCCGTCGCCGTCGGCGTAGGCGTCGTGACCGAGATCGGTGCCCGGGGCCGAGTGGCTGTGGAACGTGACCGCCTTGAGGCCGAGTGGCTCGCGGAGCTCGGCAGCCGTGAACACGGCCCCGACTCGGTCGACCTGGCCCTTGCCGACGCGCGCGCCATCTATGGCATGCATGCGGCAATGCTCACCGAGCTCGGCGTAGTGCTGGCCCACTCCGGCACGCCGCTGCCCGACGACTTCATGATCGTCGCCCCGGCCGGCGAGCAGTTGCAGCTGGAGCTGAGCGGGCCGGAACGGATCGGTGAGGACCGCGGCCTGCTGGGTTCCCTCGCCCTCACGACCGGACGGCTGTGGCGCACCCAGCAGCTCGCAGAACAGGCCCGCCGCGCCGAGGAACTGGGACGCATCGACGAGCTGCGGGCCAGCCTGCTGGCTGCCGTCGGTCACGACCTGCGCAACCCGCTGGCCGCGATCACTGCTGCCGCAACGACGCTGCGCCAGACCGACATCCAGCTCGACCCCGAAGACCAGATGGAGCTGCTGGAGACCATCGAGACCCACGCCGGGCGCCTCAACGACATCATCGGCAACCTGCTGGACATGAGCCGGCTCCAGGCCGGCGCCCTCTCTGTGCACCCTGCGCCCACCGTCCTGCTGGAGGTGCTGGCCGGGGTGGTCAGGCTGGGCGAGGGGAGGGTGGAGCTCGACATCCCCGAGGACCTGCCGATGATCAGCGCCGACGCCGGCCTGCTCGAGCGGGTGCTGGCCAACCTCGTCGACAACGCCAACCGGCACCTGCCGCGCGGGCAGAAGGTGCGGATCGCGGCCCACGCCAGCGGCTCGGGGGTCGACATCCAGGTGATCGACCACGGGCCCGGTGTCGCGCCGGAACGCATGGGCGAGATCTTCGCGCCCTTCCAGCACTTCGGAGACCGCTCTACCACCGGCCTCGGCCTCGGCCTTGCGATCGCCCGCGGCTTCACCGAGGCCATGGGCGGTAGCCTCAGCCCGTCCCGCACGCCCGGTGGGGGGCTGACCATGACCGTGACCCTGGAGATGGCCCATGCAGCGGCTGCTGATCGTTGAGGACGAGCCGGCGCTGCGCCGTGCGCTGACCATCAACCTCAAGGCACGCCACTACGAGGTGGAGGCGGTGGCCACCGGGTCCGCGGCGCTGAAGGCCGCTGCCGGGGTCACCCCCGACCTTGCCATCATCGACCTCGGCCTTCCCGACATGGATGGGGTGGAGGTGATCGCTGGCCTTCGCGGCTGGTCGAGTGTCCCCATCATCGTGTTGTCGGCCCGCGACAGCCAGTCGCAGAAGGTGCGGGCGCTGGACGCCGGCGCGGACGACTACGTCACAAAGCCGTTCGGGATGGACGAGCTCGTTGCCCGCGTCCGCGCAGCCCTGCGACGGGCGGACACCCACGAGCTGCCGGGCGAACCGGTGGTCACCACGTCGGCGTTCACTCTCGACCTGGCTGCCAAGCGTGCCCGCCGCGGCGACCTCGAGGTGCGTCTCACCCCCACCGAGTGGCACCTCGTGGAGGCGCTGCTGCGGCGTCCCGGCACCCTCGTCTCCGGCGCCCAGCTACTGGCCGAGGTGTGGGGCCCGGGGTACGAGAAGGAGATCAACTACCTGCGGGTCTACTTCGCCCAGCTGAGGCGCAAGCTGGAGGACGAACCGAGCCACCCGCGCCACTTCATCACCGAGCCAGGGATCGGCTACCGCTTCGAGCCCTGAAGCGAACCGGCCGGGACCTGTGAGAGGTCCCGGCCGGTTCGTTGTGCGGCTCAGCCGCCGAGCGTCACTGCCAGTTGTAGGTGCTGGCGTTCGGGTCGGCGGTGTTGTCGATGACGACAGTCTTCATGATCTTGGCGGCGATCGTCTGCTTCTTGGCATCCCAGA
>JADGPA010000215.1 GCA_017882685.1 Propionibacteriaceae bacterium
CCTCCCCCCGCAGGGCGGCTCCGGAGGGCCAACCTCCATCTCCCGTGCAGCACCGCATCACGGAGCCCTACCTACATCGAGCTCCCCTCCGCGCTCAGGACGCAAATCCACGAATACCGCCGCGCAGCCTGACGCCTTCCCCACAGCACCTCACTCTGCCCTGCTTGCCCCGGTGATGGCCGGAACTGCTCGCCAGCACCACCTTGTCGTCGACCGGACGGCCACCACGCCCGCGTCCGCACGCATCCACGACCGCGGCAGAGCTGACGACACCACCGCGGCAGGCGGGGACAGCGCCGGTAGACGCTGGCGCCTATCCCGCCATGATCATCCTAGTGATCATCGTTCCTGGTCACAGCCCTGACCGTGAACCTGCACCCTTCAGGCGCAGGACCGCGACCTCGTGACGCAACACGAGCAGCTCGACGTCCTTGGCCGCCTCGCCCCGGATCCGGAAGGTCACCAGCTCCAGGGCCCGCCGCGTCAAGACGTAGATCAGAGACCACCGCATGGTCACCAAGCCTGCCCGACCGGCATCGTGACCGGCCGGCAAACCCGCAGGTCACCACCCAAACGCGAGTCTTCGAGCCCCACAGGCGCCGCGAAGATAGCCGGCTGTTCGGGCGGTGGTCGGCGCTGGTGGCCCTCGCCGGCGGACGGTCTTGAACTGGGAGGGCGTACGGCCAGCTGTTGGCGCAGAACGGCGATCTCTACGTCCTTGGCATTCGGGGCCGGACCCAGGCCGATCAGGCCCAGCAGTCCTCTGACGATCACGAAACGAGCGTCCCGAGCACCACGACGGTGATCATCCCAGATCCGCCTCCTCCCTGGTCACAGCCGCGACCGTGAAGTTGCACCTCACGCGTAAGCCTGATCAGGAAGACCCCAGGTCACAGCCCCAATCGGAGTTTTCGAGCCCCATAGGTCGGTCGTGGTGCAGCGACGTCGTTGCGGGAAGGCGACCTGTCGGTGCGCGCACGGCGAGTCGCTGCACGAGGCGACGGTGCTCAGCTACTCCCAGGACGGCCGCAACCGGACTCTGATGCTGGCGGCCGACCAGGTCGAGGCGGTCACCGCGGCGGTGGCCCGTTACCGGTCGGCTCAGGCCAAGCTCGAACGGGAGGCCAACGCAGGGTTGGCCTCCCTCGTCGCGCGGGCCGCGGCCCGCCGTAGCCGGTGAAGGCCTTCGCGGCCCTGTTGGAGTTGACCCGTGCGGGGTTCACCGCGCCGGGCTCCGCTTCGTGTGGCTGATCTGCTCGGTGACGGACGTCCGCGGGACAGTCGAGTGCCGGCCGGCTGGCGGCTACTCGGCGCCGAACTTCTTGATCTCCTCGAACTCGGTTTCGGTCAGGTCGCGGGGTACGTCGTCCCGGGCGACCTTGGCGTTCTGCACGTAGTGCTTGATCTCCTGGACGATCTCGGGGTTGGCCAGGGTGGTGACGTCTCCGATGTCGGCGAAGTTGGAGATCGCGGCGATCACCCTGCGCATGATCTTCCCCGAGCGGGTCTTGGGCATGTCGGAGACGATCCAGACGTTCTTCGGTCGGGCGATCTTGCCGATCTCCGTCTCGATTGCCTTGGTGACCTTGTCCTCCATCTGGGGGCCGGGCTCGAAGCCGGGTTTGAGCGCGACATAGATCTCCACGACGCGGCCTCGGATCTCGTCGAACACCGGGACGGCGGCCGCCTCGGCGACCTCGGCGACGGTCAGGGCAGCGGACTCGATCTCCTTGGTGCCTAGCCGGTGGCCGGCAACATTGATCACGTCGTCCACCCGGCCGAGGATCCTGAAGTAGCCGTCGGCGCCCTGGACCGCGCCGTCGCCGGCGAAGTAGGGCCAGTCGTGCCAGTCCTTGCTGTCAGGGTTGGTGTTGTACTTGGCGTAGTAGGTGTCCACGAACCGCTCGGGCTGACCCCAAATGGTCTGGAAGATGCCCGGCCACGGGTTGCGGATGCAGATGTTGCCCGCCGTGCCGCTTCCCGCCAGCACCTCGCTGCCGTCCTCGTCGTAGATCACCGGGTAGACACCGAGGACGCCGGGTCCGCAGCTCCCAGGCTTCATCGGCTGAAGGGCGGGCAGCGTGCTGCCCAGGAAACCGCCGTTCTCCGTCTGCCACCAGGTGTCGACGATGGCCGCCTCACCCTTGCCGACCTCGGCGTGGTACCAGCGCCACACCTCGGGCTCGATCGGCTCACCCACCGTGGTCATGTGCTTGAAGTGGTAGTCGTACTTCTTCGGCTCCTCCGGCCCGACCTTGCGCAACATCCGGATCGCGGTCGGGGAGGTGTGGAAGATATTCACCCCGAGCTTCTGCGCGATCCGCCAGGGCCGGCCGCCGTCAGGATAGTTGGGCACACCCTCGTAGATCACTGTTGTGGTGCCCAACGCCAGCGGCCCGTAGACGATGTAGGAGTGGCCGGTGATCCAGCCGATGTCGGCCATGCACCAGTACACGTCGTCCGGGTGGATGTCCTGGTAGTACTTCGACGTCCCGGCGACGTAGGACAAATAGCCGCCGGTTGAGTGCTGAGCGCCCTTCGGCTGGCCGGTCGTGCCACTGGTGTACATCAGGAACAGCGGCGCCTCGGCAGGCATCGATACCGGCTCCACGACCTGGCCGCTGTGGCCGGCGAGCAGGTCATCGACGAAGACGTCACGGCCCTCGACCATCGGCGCCTGCGAGGCGTACTGCCTCGGGTGACGCCGCCACACGAGAACCTTCTCGACCTCTTGGCCTTCCAGGCTGGCCGCCGCGAGCGCCTCGTCGGCCTTGACCTTATGATCTGTCAGCTGGCCGGCCCGGTAGTACCCGTCCATGGTGATCAGGACTTGGCTGCCGGAGTCGGCGATCCGGTGTCCACACGCGGTGCCGCTGAACCCACCGAACACCTGTGAGTGGATCACCCCGAGTCGGGCACAGGCCAGCATGGTGACCGGCAGCTCAGGCACCATCGGCATGTGCAGCGTGACCCGGTCGCCGGTCTTCA
>JADGPA010000028.1 GCA_017882685.1 Propionibacteriaceae bacterium
CGGCAAGCGGCTTTTCCAGCAGGGCGTTCACCTGACGGTCGTCGACCTCCGGGTCAACGATCACCACGATTTCGTACTTGCGCATACGCGAACTCCACCTCCTCTGGTCTAGAGCGGCCATGAGCGGATCCCATGGCAGGAGGGCGTAGCAAACGGCTGCCGCCGATGCAACAGCCAAGGAGCAACCTTACCTGCAGAGGGGCCCGGCGGGCGAATCGCCTGCCGGGGGCCGGGCTACGCCACAACCGGTGTCGTCGACTTCGAGGTCTTCGACGCTGTGTTGTAGGACGCTGGGTTGTAGCCAGCCAGCGACGCCGCGCCACCTTCTTCGTCGACTTCGATGTCGCAGTGGCGGACGGGTAGCCTGCGGCCGTGCCGGAGACCTTCACCTTGATCGTCTTTCCGACGTCGGCGGCAACCGGCTTGCAAGTGCCGGCTGTGGCGCCCTTGATGGTCTTGCCAGAGCGGTACCAGACGCATGTGAGGGTGACCTCGGCCGGCTTCCATCCGGAGACCTTCGCCGTCAGGACCCGGCCCCACCTTCAGCGTGCCGCTGACGGTGGTGGTTTTCGTCGTCGGCTTCCCCGACGGCACCTTGGGATCGAGTGAGGAACCGTCCCCAATACGGCGCGAAGCGGGTTGAGACCCTCGCCGCCCACCGGAGGCCGCCGCTAGCCTGCGAGCGGACGGGGGTCCGCCGATCGAAGGAACACGCATGCGCAGACTGGCCGCCGGCATCGCAGCCGTCGCCACCTTCAGCCTGCTCCTGGCGGGCCCGGCCCCAGCGGCGATCGCCAAGGTGCCGCCGCCACCGAAGGCCCTGGCCGCCGCGACGATCGACGCCCACCTCGGCTACATGCCGCAGTCCACGTGCACGCCGACGGCCAAGCCGGGGGCGACCGCGGTGCTGAAGCTGCTGATCGCAACGTGGGGCGGCTCGTCGTCCGGGATCTCGCGAGGGTGCAGCGTCGGCGCAACCTCCGAACACAAGGAGGGCAGGGCACTCGACTGGCGGATGAGCGTCAGGTCGGCCAGCCAGCGCAAGCGCGTCGGCCAGGCAGTGGCGTGGCTCACCGCCAACAACGGCGAGGTGGCCTACCGGCTGGGTGTGATGTACATCATCTGGAACCAGCACATCTGGTCGCTGTACTACCCGGAGCTCGGCTGGCGGAAGATGGCCGACCGGGGTTCGGTGACGGCCAACCACAAGAACCACGTGCACATCTCGCTGTCCTGGGACGGCGCGATGAAGCAGACCTCCTGGTGGACCGGGATCCCGGTGACCCAACCGCTGAATTCCCGCTGCGGGCTGCACGGGGCACGGGCCTGCCTGCCGACCATCGGACGCGGCCACGCGTGGCCGCTGCTGAAGACGGCGGTTCCGGCCACCTTCATGCCGGCACCGTGGACCGAGCCCGGCCTGGGCGGGAGCCCGCAGGTGGGTCGCACGCTCACCTCCGTCCCCGGAACCTGGGTGCCGGCGGACGCCACCCTCACCTACCAGTGGCGGGCCGGGTCGAAGGGCATTCCGGGAGCCGTGGCAGCCACCTACGTCGTGGGCGCGGAGACCCTCGGCAAGGGGATCTCGGTGCGCGTCACCGCGACGTCGGCCCCCGGCACGACGACGAAGACGACCGACGGCACGACCGCCGTGCTCAAGGCGCGGTTCACCACCGCGCCGAAGCCGAAGCTCGTCGGCACGGTGGCCACCGACCAGACCGTCACGGCCGACCCCGGCGCCTGGGCAGCCGTGCCCGACAGCCTGGCGTTCGTCTGGAAACGAAACGGCAAGACCATCGCCAAAGCGACGGCCGCGACCTACGTGGTCACGCCTGCCGACACCGCCAAGTTGCTGAGTGTGACGGTCACGGCCCGCAAGGCCGGCTACGAGACGAAGACGGCGACGTCGGGGTCAACGACCGTGGCGAAGGCATCGTTCGCCACGGTCGGCGTCCCCACCGTTACGGGCGACCCGGTGGTCGGCGGCACCCTGACCGTCGATCCGGGCACCTGGGCGCCTCCCCCCGGTGGCATGAGCTACCAGTGGTACGCCGGCGCAAGCAAGCTCACGAACGCGACCTCGCCGACCTTGAAGCTGGCTGCTGCGCAGGCCGGCACGCAGGTGAGCGTGCGCGTGCGTGGCGGCCGGCCGGGCTACCGCACCGCCGAGGTCTCCTCGCAGAAGCTGGTCGTCACGAACGCTCCCTGACGAGCCCGTGAGGAATTGCGGGGGCGCACACGTTGGGTCAGCGGCGCGTGTCGTCGGCACGGGAGTCGTCCCAGATGTTGTCGGGAACCTGGTCGTCCAGCCCGAGGTGGTTGACGAGCAGAATGTAGTTCGGACGCAGCGCCGGGCTGGGAAAGTGGCGTCCGTCGAGCCAGCCCTGGATGGTTGTTGCCGGCACCTGCGCGACCCTGGCCACGGCGCGGATGGAGAGATACTGCCGCCGACGCGCGTCGTTCACCAATGCAGCGAATTCTTCACGATTCCTGGGGGCAGGCATGACCGCATTCTTGCAGCAGTACGCCCACGTCGATGACCCTTTACGCTAGTTCGGTCAGTTGGCCTCATCCAGCCAAAGTGCGGGGTGCAGGTGCTCGGTGAGCCCGAGGGCTTCGACGAGTAGCAGGAACTTGGGCCGCAACGCCGGAGTGGGGAAATGTCTGCCGGCCAGCCATCCCTGCACCGTTGCAGCGGGCACACCGGCGATCCGTGCGGCTGACCGGATCGAAAGATGGCGGTCCAGCCGCGCCTGGTTGATGAACTGGGCCAATTCGGTGCGGGTAGGCCGATATTGCACGGGGCTCCCTCGGGGGTGTTAGCCGGGTTGGGGGTGACCTCACCGACGCGGACATGGCAGCAGGCACGACCCAGGGCAAGTTGCGTGCGACCGCTCCGTCTGATGCGATCACCGCCATGATCGCTACCCCTCATGCGTGCGGTCGGTCCAGCGCCCCCCAGCCCTGGTGTTCGTGCCTGCTGTTCCTAGTGAAGCGTTAGGCGGCAGTAGAACTCGCGCACGTCCGCAGGGTTCGTACAGACTCGTACACTCCGATATTCACCTTGTTACCCGACCGGGTGCAGTATCCGCCATCAAGATTGCGCACCCTGCGTCCGTGTTGTGCAGGAGTTCGCGCGGTCATAACCAACCCAAATCCGGGTGGCTTTGCACGATTAACGCTGTCGATCTCCGCCATCCGGACCCGTAACCCATCCACTGGAATGTTGTCCGCGCCGCCCATCCCGCCGGAGGCAGGCGCGACGGGGTCGACAGCGGACGGGCACGGGGGCGGGCTACTTGCGGCCCTTCCCGGCCCGGGCATACATCTCGTCGACGAGCTGGGCGAAGCGGCGCTCCGCTTCCTTTCGCTTCACCTTCAGGGTTGGGGTGAGCAGCCCGTTCTCCTGGGTGAACTCCTCCACAAGCAGACGCAGGTCGCGGATCTGCTCGTAGTTGGCCAGCTTCTCGGTGAGCGTGGAGACCCGGCGGCGCAGCTCGGCGATGATCGCCGGGTGGGACAACAGCTCCTCGCGGTGGGCCCAGGTGATCTGCAACTGCTTGCCGATGTCCTCGAGGTGCGGCAGGGACGGGGCGACCAGCAGCGTCAGGTACGGCCGGTTGTCGCCCAGCAGCAGGGTGTACTCGAACAGCGGATCGGCGGCCAGAAGACCCTCGATCGATGCCGGGGCGACCTTCTTGCCGTTGCTGGTGACGATCAGGTCCTTGATGCGGTCGGTGATGACCAGGTAGCCGTCCTCGTCAAGGTGACCCACATCTCCGGTGTGCAACCAGCCGTCGACCAGCACCGCCGCGGTCTCCTCCGGCTTGCCCCAGTAGCCCAGCATCACGTTCGGTCCGCGGTAACAGATCTCGCCGCCCTCGGCGATCCGCACCTCACCACCGTCTATCACCTGCCCGACGGTGCCGAAGCGGTAGCCGGCCGGCGAGGGGAAGCTGACCAGGGGCGAGGTCTCGGTCAGGCCGTAGCCCTGCAGGACCAGCAGGCCACAGGCGAACAGGAAATCCTCGATCTCCTTGCGCAGCGGGGCACCGCCGCAGGCAAGCACCTTCTTGGGCCCACCCATCGCCGCCCGGACGTTGCTGAGCACGAGCTTGTCGGCCAGCTTGTACTTCACGATCAGGGCCTTGCGGCGCGGGAGGTCGTCACGGACCGCGCTGTGGAACTCGGCGCCCACCTCGACAGCCCAGGCCATCAGCCGCTGCTTGACCGCGGAGCCGGCCACCTTGTCCTTGGCCGCGATGAAGACCTTCTCGTACAGCCGGGGGACACTGACCAGCATCGTCGGCTTGGCCCGGATCATCATCTCGGCGACCGTGCGCGGGTCGGGCACGTAGGTGTTCAAGCTGCCGTTGCTCAGCGCGAAGTAGGTCCAGGCCCGTTCCAGGGCGTGGCTCAGCGGCAGGAAGCACAGCGAGGAGTCCTCCGCCGTGATCGGGAAGTGGCTCCTCAGCACGTCCACCTGATGGGTGAAACCGCGGTGGGTCAGCATCACGCCCTTTGGCTCGCCCGTGGTGCCGGAGGTGTAGACGATGGTGGCCAGGTCTGCCGAAGAGGCTGCAGCGACCCGGGCATCCACCTCGCCCTGGTCGGACGGGGCAGCAGCCAGCTCGTCGGCCAGCGACGTCAGCCCGTCCCCTGGGACCGGTTCGAAGGTGACGACGCTGCTCAGGGCCGGGAACTCAGCCCTGATCGGGGCCAGCTTCTCCACCTCGGCGGCGCCGCCGACGAAGACCAGCTTGCAGCCGGAGTCGGCAAGGATGTGCCGCGCCTGATCCACAGAGCTGGACGGGTACAGCGGCACGGACACGAGGGCGGCGCTGGCGCAGGCGAGGTCGACGAGCGTCCACTCGGGCACGTTCTGGCTGAAGATCGCCACCCGGTCGCCGGGCTCGAGGCCGCGGGCGATCAGCTGGGCGGCAAGGCGGCGCACGTCCGCTGCGAGCGAGAAGTAACTGCGGACCAGCCAGGACTCACCGTCCGGAACTCGTGTAGCCGGGCGCGTGCCGTGTGCCGCGGCGGCCTCGGCGAACATCACCGCCAGATGACCGGCGTCCATCGGAGCTCCTTTGCCTCAAGACATGCACGCCAAACCTACTCCGGCGTAGGTACCGCGTCGCGGAACGGGTCGCTGCACGTCCGCCCAACTGGTCGATGGCAGACTGGACGTAGCGAAAGGGGCAAGCAATGAAGGACCAGGGGTTGTTGGACCTGAGCGAGCTCCTGCGCTGCCTGCAACCCGAGGTGCGGCCAGGCAGCTTCGTCATGGTCAGCACCAACATTGAGACCGGCCTCCGGGCCCTCGCCAGCGTCGACGAGGACGAGGGCAGATCCCTCGTGCTTGAGCAGCACAAGGCCGACGCCTTCCGGCTGGAGTACGCCTCGGTGTTCGCCTGGATCACCCTGACCGTCCATTCCTCGCTGAACGCGGTGGGGCTGACGGCGGCGGTGGCCAACACGCTGGCGTCGGCAGGCATCCCCTGCAACGTCCTCGCCGGCTACCACCACGACCACCTGCTCGTGCCCATCGGCCGGGTGGACGATGCGATGGCAGCCCTCTCGCGGCTGTCCGCGTCCGTGCCCGAGGAGGAGGACCGACCCTCCGCCGAGTTGTCACAAGCTCACTGAGCTACGGCGCACCCGGACGCGACACGTCGTCGGAGGGGCTGCCTAGACTGCTGGGTATGTTGCTGATGGGTGCCCATGTCGACCAGACCGACCCGATCGCGGAGGCGACGGCGCGGGGAGCAGGGCTCAGCCAGTTCTTCCTCGGCGACCCGCAGGCGTGGAAGGGTCCGCAAGTGGCCTACCCCGGCGGCGCGGCGGCGCTCAAGGCGGACGCAGAAGCGGCCGGGGTGAAGCTCTACGTGCACGCCCCCTACGTACTGAACGTCGCGACGACCAACAACCGGATCCGCATCCCCAGCCGCCAGCACCTGCAGAAGCAGCTGACCGCAGCGGCCCAGATCGGGGCGGCCGGCGTGATCGTCCACGGCGGGCACGTGCTCGCAAGTGACGACCCGGCGACTGGCTTCGACAACTGGCGCAAGGCCATCGACGGGCTCAGCATCGATGTGCCGCTGCTGATCGAGAACACGGCCGGCGGCGCCAACGCGATGGCCCGCCACATCGACCGGCTCGCCCAGTTGTGGGACGCGATCTCTGCCTCGCCGAACGCCGACCGGGTGGGCATCTGCCTCGACACCTGCCACGCCCATGCGGGGGGTATGGAACTGCTCGGGCTGGTCGACCGCGTCATGGCCATCACCGGCCGCATCGACCTGGTGCACGCCAACGACTCCCGCGACGCCTTCGACTCCGGTGCCGACCGACACACCAACTTCGGCCAGGGCAACTGCGACCCCGCGGGGGTCGCCGAGGTTGTCTCCACCGCCGGAGCCCCAGTGGTCGTCGAGACCCCCGGCGGCGTCGAGGGCCAGACCGCCGACCTGGAGTGGATCGCCTCGGTGGCTGACGCTGGCTGAGCTCTGGTCGTCAAGCTCAGGGATCGTCCGGATTCATACCCGTTACGGATGCATGGATCCAACTTGGCGACCGGGTCCGGCCAACCCGGCGCACGGCGATAGCCTGACTGCGTGAGCAACAGCATCTACGTGGCAGCGCCGGAGGGGCTGACGGGCAAGTCGATGGTGGCCGTCGGCATGATCGAGGCCCTGACCCGCACCGTGAGTTCTGTGGGCGTGTTCCGTCCCGTGGTTCGCAGCGGGCGCCAGGACGAGATCCTCCAGATCCTGGTCAGCCAGCCCGGTATCACCCAGACCTACGAAGAGGCGGTCGGCGTCACCTACGCCGAGGTCCACGCCGACGCCGACGCAGCCCTCCACGTCCTCGTGGAGAAGTACGCGGCCATCAAGGAGAAGTACGAGTCGGTGGTGATCCTCGGCTCCGACTACACCGAGACCACCTCACCCACGGAGCTCACGTTCAACGCACGGGTGGCAGCGAACCTCAGTGCACCGGTGATCCTCGTCGTCTCCGGCCGGAACCGGACGCCGGAGGAGATCCGCTCCGCAGCAGAGGGTGGCCTTGCCGAGTTCCAGGCGCATCACGCGAAGGTGATCGCTGTGATCGCCAACCGGGTGTCGTCGCTCGACCGCGCGTCCAGCGACGAGGTGGACCCGGCAGAACTCGACGCCGTCCGCGCCGAACTCGCCAAACTCGCCGGCGTTGTCACCGCGGCACTTCCGGCCGACCGGCTGCTGGCAGCTCCGAGGTTGCGCGCCCAGTTCGAGGCCGTCGATGCCAACCTGGTGCTGGGCAACCCCGAGCTGCTGGACCGCGAGAGCCAGGACATCCTCGTTGCGGCGATGACGCTGCCGAACGTACTGCGCCGGCTGACGCCGGAGTCGACGATCATCATGCCGGGCGACCGTTCCGACATGCTGCCCGGGCTGCTGCTGGCGCACGCTTCCGGCTCGTTCCCGCAGCTGGCCGGCATCATCCTGCTCGGTGGCTACGAGATCCCGGACACGATCGCGCGGCTGATCAGCAGCATCCACAACGAGCTGCCGATCGGCATGACGCATCTGGGCACTTTCACCGCAGCGGACAAGATGTTCCGCCTCGAGGGCGCGATGACGTCCAGCTCCCGCAAGGTCGAGGTCGCCCGTCGCCTTTTCTCCGAGCACGTGGACGTGCCGGCCCTGCTGCGCGCGCTGCAGGTGCACCGGTCGGAGGTGATGACGCCGCTGATGTTCGAACACCAGCTGCAGGACATCGCGCGCAACGACCGCCAGACGATCGTGATGCCCGAATCCACCGACGACCGCATCCTGGAGTCGGCCGACATCCTGCTGCGCCGCGGCGTGGCGAACCTGATCCTGCTCGGCGACGCCCAGGCGATCAAGCTGCGCGCGACCCACCTCGGCCTCGGCCTGCTCGGCGTCCAGGTGGTCAACCCCAACGACCCCGAGCTGGTCGAGAAGTTCGCTGGCGAGTACGCGCGGCTGCGGGCACACAAGGGCGTGACGGTCGAGCAGGCGCGGGAGAAGCTGAAGGACCTGTCCTACTTCGGGACGATGATGGTGCACCTCGGCATGGCCGACGGCATGGTTTCCGGTGCGATCAACACCACGGCGAACACGATCCGGCCGTCGCTGGAGTTCATGAAGACGAAGCTGGGCGTCAACGTCGTCTCCGGCTCGTTCCTGATGTGCATGCCCGACCGGGTGGTCGTCTACGCCGACTGCGCGGTGAATCCCGACCCGACAGCGGAGCAACTGGCAGACATCGCGATCAGTTCCGCGGAGACTGCCGTCGCCTTCGGCATCGAGCCGCGGGTGGCGATGCTGTCCTACTCCACCGGCACCTCGGGCACCGGGGCAGACGTGGACAAGGTGCGAGCAGCAACGGAAATCGTCCGGGAGCGGCGTCCCGACCTGGCTCTGGAGGGCCCGATCCAGTTCGACGCTGCCGTCGACGCTGCGGTCGCCCGTACGAAACTGCCGGACTCGAAGGTGGCCGGACGCGCGACCGTGTTCATCTTCCCCGACCTCAACACCGGCAACAACACCTACAAGGCCGTGCAGCGCTCGTCCGGCGCCGTCGCGATCGGACCAGTGCTGCAGGGCCTGAAGCGGGCGGTCAACGACCTGTCCCGCGGCGCCCTTGTCGAGGACATCGTGAACACGGTGGCGATCACAGCCATCCAGGCACAGGCCGAACCCCGAGGAGAAGACGCGTGAGCACCCCGATCCTGCTGCTGAACTGCGGCTCGAGCTCGATCAAGTACCAGGTGATCGACGCAGACTCCGAGCGGGTGATCGCCAGTGGCATCATCCAGCGGATCGGCGACGAGTCCGGCACGCTCGACCACAAGCTGGACGGGGAGACCGTCCACGTCGATCGTGGCTTCCCGAACCACGCCCGGGCCCTGAGCTACCTGGTGCGGGTGTTCGAGGCCCACGGCCCGAGCCTTGCCGACATCAAGGCCGTCGGCCATCGCACCGTCCACGGCGGTGAGGCGTTCCGCTCCACCGTCGTCATCGACGACGGGGTATTGGAGAAGCTGCGCCAACTGAGCCCGCTCGCCCCGCTGCACAACCCGCCGGGCATCGCCGGTATCGAGGCAGCGCGGGAGGCGCTGCCGAACGTGCCGCACGTGGCCATCTTCGACACCGCCTTCTTCGCCACCCTGCCGCCGGAGGCCTACACCTACGCCATCGACACCGAGATCGCCAAGGCCCACGGCATCCGCAAGTACGGCTTCCACGGCACCTCGCACAGCTTCGTGTCGCGGAAGGTCGCAGAGGTGCTCGGCAAGGACTACTCCGAGCTGAACCAGATCGTGTGCCACCTCGGCAACGGCGCCTCGATCTCCGCGATCAGGGGCGGGGTCGCCGTGGATACATCGATGGGGCTGACCCCGCTGGCCGGCCTGGTGATGGGCACCCGCTCCGGCGATGTCGATCCGGGCCTGCACGCCTTCCTCGGCCGCAGCCTCGGCATCGACCTGGCCGAGGTGGACAGCCTGCTGAACAAGAAGTCGGGCATGCTCGGCCTCTGCGGGGTGACCGACTTCCGCGACATCAACGACCTGATCAACGAGGGCGACCAAGCTGCAGACCTCGCGATGAACGTCTACGTGCACCGGCTGGTCAGCTACATCGGCTCCTACCTCGCCGTGCTGGGACGCGTGGACGTGCTCACGTTCACCGCCGGCGTGGGCGAGAACGACGCACTCGTGCGCGCGCGGGTGCTGGATCGGCTGGCCCCACTCGGCTTCCTGATGGACGCGGCGGCGAACGAAACCCGCTCGAAGGAGCCGCGACTGATCTCGGTTCCGGAGTCGCGGGTCACCGTGATGGTGGTACCCACGAACGAGGAACTCGCCATGGCAAGGGAGACCAAGGCAGCCATCGCCTGATCACGGTCCCAGCGGAGTCCTGTCGAAGCCCCGGTTATCCACAGGACTCGTCCACAGTGGGGATAACTACAACGGTGTCATTCCATGCTTTCGGTAAGCTGCCCGCCAGCCAGTTGAGACGGGGTCTAGTGCGCAGTTCGGATCGGCAGAGTCGGCCGTCGACGACCCGCGTGCCCAAGGCCGCCATGGCTGTCCTAGCGCTCGCGCTCGGCATCGGCATCGCGTGGGACCACACCCCGAGGTGGCTGATGCCGCGACCGCGGGGCGCATCAGTGTGAACCAGGCCCGGGCGATCCACACCGTCCTTGGTGGGATGGACGGGCTGAGCGACGGCCAGCAGACCCAGGCGCAGGACCTGCTGCTGTCCATGGCAGCGAGCATGGACACCGACCGGCTCGCCAAAGCCGCCCCACAGGTCCTGGCACAGGTCGCACCCCAGCAGGCCGAGGAGAACCTCGAGAAGCGGCTCCAACGTCAGGCCGAGGCCGCCCACCACAACCGGTCACTGGTGTTCGGCCGCGACGGTAACGGGTCGGTCACCTTCACCGGCAGCCTGCCGGTGGTCGACGGCGAGGCCTGGATCGCCGTCCTCGACGCCTACACCGAATCGAAGCGCCGGACCGCTTTGGAAGAACGAGACCCGCTCGCCACCAGCCTCACCCCGCAACAGCGCCGCGCCGATGCGCTGGTGGCGACGATCGGCGGCCACCAGCGTGGAAAGCGTGCACCCCGGGTTGCCGGTGACCGGCCCCGGGTCGTGGTCACCCTCGACTACGACAAGCTGCGCCGCGACGCCGCCGACGCCGGACTCATCGGAGCCGACGAACCGATCAGCGCCGGCGACCTGCGCCGGCTGTGCTGCGACAGCGGTCTCCTGCCGGCCGTGCTCGGCGGACCCAGCCAGGTGCTGGACGTCGGCCGTGAGCGGCGGCTGGTGACACCAAACATCCGCGCCGCCCTCGACCTGCGCGACGCCGGGTGCATCTTCCCCGGCTGCGACACCCGGGCGTCCGCCTGCGAAGCCCACCACCTGGTGCCCTGGTGGTGCGGGGGAAGAACCGCCCTGCCCAACCTGTGCCTGCTCTGCCACCACCACCATGCCCTGCTCGAGCCGGCCAGATACGGCACCCGTGACCAATGGGAGGTACGAATCGCCAAGGACGGCACACCCGAGGTCACCCCGCCCCGAAGATGCGATCCGGAACGAAGACCGCTGCACCACGCCCGCTTCGAGACAAAAGCGCTGGCCAGAAGCGCCTAACGCCCGGCGGGTTGGCGTGCGCTCGGGCTGTGTCGCGGCCGCCTACCCGGCCGCGAGCACCTCGCGGAGCTTGGCCGCGAATTCCTCGGGCTTGCCCGCGTAAGGACCGTCCCCGCCGTTGAATCCGCCGTGGTGGCTGGGGAACATCGTGGGTTCGCTGCCGAGGAGCCTGGCCACCTCGGCAGCGGCCCGGCCGGGAACCTGGTTACGTGATTCGACACCGGCGGCGATCACGACCGTGGTCGGGGCAGCATTCAGGGCGTCCGGGTCGAGGTCGTACTCGATCACGGGGTCGGAGACACCCGACATCAGCGGGTTGTCGCGGCCGCCGTCGTCCTCGGTCGGCAGGCCGAACATGGCCGGGTCGGGCGCCGGTTGGTCGAGGTGCTGGTGCGTGAACTCACCTTCGGTCGACGTGAGGACGATGAACCGGGCCATCCCCGCCCCGAAGCCGCCCCGGCGGTAGGCATCGGTGACCTGGCGGAACGCCGCCCTGGCGTTGGCGGCGTCCGGCAGCACCTCCAGGATCGGCGGCTCGTGCGCCACCAGCACCGCCACGTCGTCGGGATACAGGCTGACAAGGGCCAGCCCCGTCACCGCGCCACCGCTGCTACCGAAGACGTCCACCGGGCCGCCGCCCACGAGGCCGATCAGCTGGTGCACGTCCTCGGCGTTCTGCCGCGGGCTGTGGTCGGCGTCCGCCACGTGGCTTCGATCGCACCCGCGCGGGTCATAGCTCACCACCGTCCGGTCAGGGAAGCGGGACGCGAGTTCGGCGAATCCGGACGAGCCCATCGGGTGGCCGATCATGAACAGCGGGCGCTGCCCGTCCGCCGGCGGCAAGGGGCCAGCGATGTCGTAGACCAGCGCGCCGCCAGGGACGTCAAGGTCATGCGTGACCGTTTCTGCCATGGTGTCCTCTCCAACGGCCACCCTGATGGAAGTGCCCGCCCTCGGCAACCACGCACTTCTGCTGTTGTAGGAACCAGCAGACGGGTTACAGTCGCGGCATGCAGCAGCGACCATTGGGACAAACAGGGCGCGGGGTTTCCGTCATCGGACTCGGCACCTGGCAACTCGGCGCCGATTGGGGCGAGGTGAGCGAGGCAGACGCCACGGCGATCCTCGCAGCATCCGTCGAAGCCGGCGTGACCCTCTTCGACACCGCCGACGTCTACGGCGACGGACGCAGTGAGGCCCTGATCGGCCGGTTCCTCGCCGAGCGTCCCGGTCACGGCATCACCGTCGCGACCAAGATGGGACGCCGCCTGCCGCAGGAACCGGCGAACTACTCCCCGCTGAACTTCCGTGACTGGACGAAGCGCTCCCGGGCCAACCTCGGCGTGGAGACTCTCGACCTCGTGCAGCTGCACTGCCCGCCCACAGCCGTGATCGAGGACGACGCCACCTACGCAGCCCTCGACGAGCTCGTCGCTGAAGGGGTGATCGCCGCCTACGGCGTGTCCGTGGAGACCTGCGCGCAGGCCCTCGCCGCCATCTCGCGACCGCATGTCACCAACGTGCAGATCATCGTCAACCCGTTCCGGCTGAAGCCTCTGGACGAGGTGCTCCCGGCAGCCGAGGCGGCCGGCGTGTCCATCTTCGCCCGTGTCCCGCTGGCCTCAGGTCTGTTGTCCGGCAAGTACACGGCCGAGACCACGTTCGCCCCGGACGACCACCGCACCTACAACCGTCACGGCGAGGCATTCGATCGTGGGGAGACCTTCTCCGGAGTCGACTTCGAGGTCGGTCTGGAGGCCGTCTCCCGGCTCGCAGCTTCCGTTCCTGCCGGGGTGTCCCTCCCGGCGGCGACGCTGGCGTGGATCACGTCCCTGCCCGGCATCACCGCCGTGATCCCCGGTGCTCGCAGCGTCACCCAGGCCAGCTCCAATGCCGAAGCTGCAGGCTTGATCGACCTCGAGGGGTTCGACGCGGAAGTCCGCGAGACGTACGACGAGCTCCTGCGTCCATCCATCCATCCGCACTGGTGACCCGCTACTAGAGTTGCGCCATGGGTGAGGTGCTGCCATTCCGCCGGGAGCCTTCCGCGCGTCCCGAACCGCTGTGGCGCGAGGCCGTCGGCGTGCAGTTGCGTGAGGAACGCGCAGCCCGCAGCGAACGCCTCACCGACGTGGCCGGCCGCGCCGGCGTCTCCAGCCAGTACCTCTCCGAGCTCGAGCGAGGCCTCAAGGAACCGTCCTCCGAGGTGCTCGCAGCCCTCGCCGGAGCCCTGCGGCTCAGCGTCGCCGACCTCACTTCCCGCGCCGTCGGACGACTCACGGCCGTCCGCGGCCCGGTCTGCCTGGCCGCCTGATCACTCGGGAGCGACGGTCAGCACCTGATCGACCACCCCGTAAGCCACCGCCTGCTCCGGCGTGAGGATCAGGTCCCGCTCGGTGTCCTCCCGCAGCTGTTCCGGTGTCCGCCCGGTGTGGGCGCTGAGCAACTGCTCTTGCATCGCCCGCACCCGTGCCACCTCGTCAGCCTCGAGGATCAGGTCGGGGATGGTCCCGCGTCCCTCGGTGGCGGGGGCGTGGATCACCACCCGGCCGTGCGGCAGGATCTGCCGGTGCCCCGCAGCCCCACCTGCCAGCAGGACAGCCGCGCTGGCCACCACCTGTCCCACGCATGTGGTCTCCACCGGCGGACGGACGAACTGCATCGCGTCATAGATCGCCAGCGTCGCCGGGATCGAGCCACCGGTGCTGTTCAGGTACAGCGAGATCGGGGTGTCCGGGTTGTCGTTTGCCAGGTGCAGCAGTTGCGCGATCACCGCATTGGCCACCCCGTCGTCGATGCCCGTCCCGAGGTAGATGATTCGGTCGGCCAAGAGTCGGCTGTAGATGTCGACCGTCCGCTCGCCCGCGTTCGTGCGGGTGGTGACGTAGGGAATCGTGTAGCTGCTCATGCCGTCTGCCCCAATCCGATGGTGCGGCTGCGTCCTGGCAAGACGTCGGCCAGGGTCGTGATGATGTGGTCGACGAAGCCATACTCGAGCGCTTCGGCGGCGTCGAACCAGCGGTCGCGACGCGAGTCGGCCTCGACGCGGGCCACCGGTTGCCCGGTGTCCTCGGCGATGCAACCAAGGACGGTGTCGCGCGTGCGCCGCAGGTCGTCGGCCTGGATCGCGATGTCCATGGCCGTGCCGCCGATGCCGCCAGAGCCCTGGTGCAGCAGCACCCGCGCGTGCGGCATCGTGTAGCGCCTCCCAGGCGTGCCGGACGACAGCAGGAACTGGCCGGCGCTGTAGGCCATGCCCAGGTTGATCGTCGCCACGTCGTTCGGGATGGCCCGCATGGTGTCGCGGATGGCGAGCATGCCGGGCACCGAGCCGCCGGGGGAATTGATCAGGAAGCGGATGTCGGTCTTCGGGTCGCTGGCCGACAGCACCAGCAGCGCGTTGCACAGCCGGTTGGTGTTCAGGTCCTCCAGGGGTTCGCCCAGCAGGATCGTGCGTTGCTCGAACAATCGGTCGTACAGCTCGTGGTCAAGGTGGAGCAGCGAGCCAGTGGTTTCACTCATTCCCCCAGCGTCCCCGCGGTCGGTCGGCAACGGGAGGCCGTGCTGCTGTCGGCAGATCAGCCGTCGGCGAACCGGGAACTGTCCGCGCGGGTCTTGGTAGTGCAGCCCGCGTTGGGCCGTATCCAATGCCGGCTCGATGAGCACGACCTGCCGGTCGTCCAGCCCTGAGTCTTGGCGCACGCCCGTTGGTGGGTGATCATTGCCCGGTGCAGCACATACCCGACGTCGAGCGCCGCGCGCGGCTTGCCCGGCGCCACGGCATCCACCCCGAGCACCGCTACCCCGACCCGGTCAGCGCCACGCGCGCAATGACCGTCCTGCACGCCACCGAACCGCCCACAGTCCACCTCTCCCTGCAGGCCCGGGTCGATGCGTTGAGCGTCGCCGACGTCGACGCCGTCCTCTATGATTCCCGGCTGCTGGTCAAGCAGCTGGCCATGCGCCGAACCCTCTTCGCCTTCCCTCGCGACCTCCTTCCGGCCGCCTGGGGCAGCGCGTCGGCTCGTGTGGCGACCGCCGAGTTCCGCCGCCTCGCCCAGGACGTCACCAAGGCCGGCGTGGCCGCAGACGGCGCGGCCTGGGTGGAGACCGCAGCCCAGGCCGTCCTCGACCACCTCGCCGAAGCAGAGTCACTGGACGCCGCAACGCTGCGCCAGGAGGTGCCGATGCTGGAGGCGAGGATCGTCTTCGGGACCGGCAAGTGGAGCCAGGAGAGCCCGGTGGCCCCGCGCATCCTCACCCTGCTCGGCGCCCGCGGCCTGCTCGTGCGCGGCAACAACGTGCACCACTGGCGCATCTCCCGCCCCCGCTGGACGACCATGGCCACCTGGCTGGATGGCGACGTGCCCAAGCCGATGCCCGAGGCCGACGGGTACGCCGAACTCGTCCGCCGCTGGCTGTGGACCTTCGGCCCCGGCACCGAGGCCGACATCGTCTGGTGGCTGGGCGCCACCAAAGCCGCGGTACGACGGGCACTGGCCGACGTGGACGCGGCGCAGGTCTCCCTCGATTCCGGCGACACCGGCTGGGTGCTGCCCGGCGACGATGAAGCCGGACAGTCGGTGACTCCCTGGGCCGCGCTCCTGCCCGCCCTCGACCCGACCACCATGGGCTGGAAGGAGCGCGCCTTCTACCTCGACCCGGAGGACGTGCCCTACCTGTTCGACTACGCGGGCAACGGCGGCACCACCGCCTGGTGGAACGGCAGGATCGTCGGCTGCTGGGTGCAGGCAGAGGACGGCACCGTCCGGGTCGTCTACCGCGGCGAGCCCGGCGACCAGGCCCGCGAAGCCCTCGAAGAGGAGGCCTCCCGCCTCACCCGCTGGTTCGGCGGCGAAGTGGTGAGCTCGGTGTACGCCTCGCCGCAGATGCGCGGCGAGCGGCTAACCTAGAGGCATGTGGATCTGACCTCTCGCCCTGCTCCAGCCAGCGATTGAGGTCCACCAATGCCCGCATCCCTCTTCCTTTCCGGCGTCGCCGCGTCCTTCGGCGCGCAACCGCTGTTCTCCGGTCTCGACCTCACCCTCGCACCCGGTGACGTCACCGCCCTTGTGGGCCCCAACGGCTCCGGCAAGACCACCCTCCTGCGCATCATCGCCCGCGAGCATGGCGCTGACGCCGGCACGGTACGCGTGGCCCCGCCCGACGCCACGGTTGGCTATTTGCCACAATCGCCGCCGACGGCCACGGAATCGATCCTCGACTACGTTCGCCGTCGCACCGGCATCGCAGCTGCACAGCGGCAGTTCGAGCACGCAGCCGAGGCACTCGCAGGGCACCCCGAGGACGGAGACGCCTACACGCGCGCCCTCGATCGCTGGCTGGGCCTCGGTGGCGCCGACCTCGAGGTGCGCCTTGCCAAAGTCCTGGCCCGGGTCGGGCTGGACGCGGCCCTCGACCGTCCGCTCGGCACCCTGTCCGGGGGCCAGGCTTCGCGCGCCGGGCTCGCCTCCATCCTGGTCAGCCGCTACGACCTGCTGCTTCTCGACGAACCCACCAACAACCTCGACCTGGCCGGGGTTGATGCGATCACCGACTTCGTCCACGACTTCCCTGCCCCGGTGCTCGTCGCGTCCCATGACCGGGCGTTCCTCGACGCCGTCGCCACCTCCGTCCTCGAGCTCGACCTGCCGCAGCAGACCGTGAACCACTACGCCGGCGGCTGGTCGGAGTACCGCGCTGCCCGCGCCCTCGCCCGCGCCCAGGCGGAGGCCGCTCACGCCACCTACGCAGGCCAGCAGGAGGACCTCGTCGAGCAGGCCCGCCGCAAGACCGAGTGGGCGCGCGAAGGCCGAGCGAAGTCGGCGCGGCTGGGGCCCGGGATGAAGCTGGAGAAGAAGTACCGCGAGGACCGCGCCCGCCGCATGGACCAGCGGGCGGCCCGGGTTCGCGACGCGGTCGAGCGCCTGCCCGAAGTGGAGCAGCCGCGCAAGGAGTGGGAGCTGCGATATGCCATCACGCAGGCACCCCCCTCCGCCGACGTCGTCCTCACCCTCGACCAGGTGACGGTCCGCAACGGAGCGTTCACCGTTGGCCCCGTCTCCGCCCAGGTCGGACGCGGCGAGCGAATCGCCCTCGTCGGCGACAACGGCTCGGGCAAGTCCACCCTGCTGGCAGCCCTCCACGGCGAGCGTCCGGTCGTTGCGGGACGCATCTCCTGGGGAGCCCGGTTGGCGCTCGGACGCCTCGACCAGTCCCGTGACGCCATCGGCGGGCGCGAACCCCTGCTCGATCAGGTGATGGCGGCACTCGGCTCGACCGACGCGGCCACCACCCGCACGCTGCTGGCCAAGTTCGGCCTCGGCGCTGAACACGTCGGCCGGGCCGGGGACACCCTCTCTCTCGGCGAGCGGACGCGGGCAGCGCTGGCGGTGCTGCAGGGACGGGCCGTCAACGTGGTCGTGCTCGACGAGCCGACCAACCACCTCGACGTTGCCGGTATCGAGCAACTCCAGGCTGCGCTCGTCGAGTTCACCGGCACGCTGCTCATCGTCACCCATGACCGGGCGCTGCTGGCCGCGCTGGCCCCGTCCGCAACGTGGGACTTCACGCGCACGGGCGATGCCGCAGCCGTGCGCGTGAACTCCAGACGGTGAGGTCGGTAGCCGCGGCGGCGACCCCCCACACACCGCCGCGGCCCGTCCTGGTCGCTCCCCCCGAATCGTCCAGGCCGTCCGACCATGCCCGTCAGAGTGCTCAGGTAGGCGCGTGATACATCGCGGTGATCGCTCTCATCCATGGGCATGAACGCCGTCGTGTATCAGAGTGCTTACCGGTGTCTCTACCCAGGTGAGGATGTGGCTGCATAGAGTGCGGTCACAGCCGGACTCAGGAGGTTCCCCGTGATCCGAGTGCTCGACCCCACCACCGCCATCGTGCGTCCCGACCAGGAGATCGGCGACACCGTCTACATCTCCGACCGCCTCCTCGTGCGCGGCGACCAGCTCTGGACGCCGGACGCACGTGTCACGGGCGTGCTGAAGCGGCTCGGGCTTGGCTTGCGCCCACCGGCGCGCTATCGCGACTTCAAGGAGATTCCGCACCGGCCTGAGCGCGACCGGCAGTACGGGCTGGAGTCGGAGCAGGTCGTCGGTCTCGAACTGGTCGTCATCGACCCGGCGGGCGCGCAGGCGCCTGATGCGTGGAACGTCCTGCAGCAGATCCGCATTGCGGCCCCCGATGTCGCCCGGGCCTTCGAGCTCGTGCACGTGCTGTTCGCCACGTCAGGGGAGCTGTCCGGCGTCGGCAAGGGTGGCAGCCACGTCCCCGGCATCGGCAAGGGTGGCAGCCACGTCCCCGGCATCGGGATGGGTCCCGACGAATTCGGCGTACCCGGCTACGGCGGCAAGGCCCCGGTTGCTGTGGTGATGGCCGACCCGTCCCGCACGGCCCCGCGCCTGAACCGCCCACCGGTGGTTGTCATGCCGGACACCGGCATCGGTGACCACCCCTGGTTCCCGGACGAAGCTGTCGTCGGCGTCAACGCCGCACCCCCGGCATCGCTGGGGGTCCAGATCGTCGGCGATCCCGTCGCCGACCGTGGCACGGGGATCACCTCGCGGCTGACCGGCGAGTTCGACCGGCTCGCCGGTCACGGCACGTTCATCGCCGGCCTCGTCCGCCAGACCGCGCCTTCCGCGCGGCTGCAATCGCAAGCGATCATGACTTCCGACGGTCTCGCGGCGGAGGACGACGTTCTCGAACTCCTGCAGGACCTGCTGGATGACCAACTGAAGGCGCTCGCCACCAACGACGCCGCATCGATCGTCGACGTGCTGACCCTGTCCTTCGGGTGCTACCACGAGGACCTCGCGGACGAGGACAGCGACCCGTCCGGGCTTACCGCGACCAACTTCGCCACGATCCTTCGTGACCTGGGCAAGGTCGGAATCCTCATCGTCGCCGGGGCCGGAAACGACGCCACGTCGCGTCCGTTCCTGCCGGCCGCCTTCGCCGGCAGCACCGACACCGGCAGCGGCGCCCTGCCGCTGGTCAGCGTCGGTTCGCTCAATCCGAACCAGAGCAAGGTCTCCCTGTTCTCCAACAGCGGCACGTGGGTCACCACCTACCGCCACGGGGCTGCGATCGTCTCGACGCTGCCGCGCAAGCAGAACGCCAGCAGCCAGGCCTCCGCCGACGTTGCCGGCATCGACACCCTTCCCGGGGCCGAGCAACAGGGCGTGATCGCCGGCACGGCACCACGTCCGCCGGACCGGGCGACGATCGACCTGGACGACTACACCAGCGGCTTCGGCGTCTGGAGCGGCACGTCGTTCGCTGCCCCCGTCCTTGCCGGGCAGCTCGCCCACGCCATCTCCATGCTCGGCAGCGAAGCGACCGACCTCACCTCGATGCAGAAGCGTGGTTGGGACGCACTCGCCCGCGTCCTGCACCCGAAGAGGCTGCTGCGATGAACACGTCGCTCGGCGCCCAGGCTGCGAGCGCGTTCGTCGCCTACCGGGAGGGTGACCGTGGCCAGTTGCGGACGTTGGTGACACTGCTGACTCCGCTGCTGTGGCATACCGCGCGGGCCCAGAACGCAACCAAGGAAGTGGCAGAGGACGCAATCCAGACCGCCTGGCTGCGCCTGGTGGACGCCGCCGACAGCATCACCGACCCGAAGGGTGTGGTCTCCTGGCTGGTGATCACGGTCAAGCGGGAGAGCTGGCGACTGTTGCGGCTCGCCGGGCGTGACGTCACCTCTGAGTGGGGCGTACCGGAGACGGCAGACGAAACCACGCCGGAGGACCTCGCGATCACGTCCGACCAGCAGCGGCTCCTTTGGGGCCACGTGAACGACCTGCCCGAGCGCTGCCGCACCCTGTTGCGGGTGATCGCCTTCGCAGCGAGTCCCGACTATGCCGGGGTCGCTGCCAGCCTCGGCATGCCGGTGGGCAGCATCGGCCCCACCCGGGGACGCTGCCTGGCCAGGCTGAGATCAATGCTTCTTTCCGATCCGAGTTGGGAGGCCTGAAATGCCCCAGGAGAACTACCCGGGAGCAGACGCCCCGATGGACGCGACCGACGAGCGCATCCTCGTCGGCTTGGCGACCCTGTACGACGCCATCGACCCGATGCCGTCCGACCTCGTGGACCGGATCGACTTCGCACTCGCCGTCGCCGAGCTCGAGGCCGACATCGCAGAGCTCACCCGTGGCGAACTGGTCGGCGTCCGCAGCGAGGAGACCGACTCGGTCACGTTCACCAGCGGCTCCCTGAGCCTGATGGTGACAACGGTGCGCTCGGCCCACCACGTGCGGGTCGACGGCTGGGTGACCAGCCCCGGCGCCGACGTGGACGTGGTCGGTGAGGGCGTCACCCGCACCGTCACAGCCGACGCAGGAGGACGCTTCTCGCTCGACGAGATTCCGCGGGGCCGCGCCCACTTCGTGGTGCGCCGCGAAGGCTACCGTCCGGTGATCACCCCGTCGATGGAGATCTGACGGCGTCGGCAGAGCGCGGAGACCCACTCGCCCGCGCCCGGGAGCTCCGGCTCGCGGGCCTGGCCGACAACTCCGCCGGACGCCCGGTGCGGGCCGCCCGCAAGCTGCGGACGGCCCTCAAGCTGCTGGATACCCAGCCTTCCTCGCACGACGTGGACGTGGTCCGCGTGGCCTGCCTGCTCACCCTTGCGATGGCCGAACTCCTCTCGGCGGGCCTCGACGCAGCGACCGGCCGTCTCGCCGAAGCCGCGGAGGTGGCCGGGAACGACCCGGAACTGGTGGCACGATGCCGCTGCCAACGGGGAATCGTGCTCGTGCGCACCGGAGACTTCGCCCAGGCAGCACGTGAACTCGATGCCGTTGAACTGCAGTGGTTCACGGCCCGGGAGCGCGCCGCCATCCGGGTGAACCGTGGCGTCATCAACTTCGAGCTGGGACGGCCGGCGGACGCGGAACCCGAGTATGCGGCGGCAGCCCGCCTCGCCGCCGAGGCGGGCGATGAGCAGTTGCGCTACATGGCCGAGTTCAATCGCGGGTACGCCAGCTACCTCACCGGCGACCTGCCGGGAGCCCTGTCGCGAATGGCGGCGGCGGAGGCGATCGAGGCCGACGTGTACCGGGGGACGTCACTGTTCGCCCTCGCCCGCGTGCTCGGCGAGGCCGGGCTGCTCGACCAGGCTCTCGAGACCCTCGATCGCGCTCAGGCGGCGTCCCACCAGGGTGACCGCATTCTGCGCGCCGAGATCGAGCGGGAGCGCGCCGTGCTCCTGCGACTGACCGGGGAGTTCGCCGACGCGGCCCGGGCGGCGCGCGCAGCCAAGGCTGCCTTCCACCGACTGGACGCGCCTGATCCGGAGGCGGCCGCTGCGCTGATCGCCCTGGATTGCGACCTCAGCCGCGGTCGGAGGCTGCCTGAGGTGCTCCTCGGCGCTCTCGCGCACGAGACCATGGCGAGGGAGTTCGGGGACAGGGACCTGATTGCCCGCAGCATCGCAGTTGCCGCGGAGGCCGCGTCACGACTCGGGCGACCCGACGTGGCAAGCGCTGCACTCCGCCGGTATCCGAAAGAGTCCCACGGCTTGGTGATCCACCTGCGACACGTCTACGCCGCCGCTGTGACAGATGTCGCCGCCGGGCGCTCCCCGCGACGCCGGCTGGCAGCGGCAGCCGCAGACCTCGCCTCGAGCCAGGCCACCAGCGGGTCGCTCGACTCCCGCGCCGCCCGCAAGGTGCTCAGCCTGCGGCTTGCAGCGCTCGACATCGGCCTCGCCGTCGACCACGGGCCCACCGACGTGCTGCGCACCCTCGAACGCTGGGCCAAGGGGTTGCCCGCCGTCCGTCCTCCCGCTGATCCGCATCAGGCGGAACTCACGCAGCGGCTGAGGTCGTTGTCGCAGGCGCTCCGCGACGAGCCTCAGGCGCCGGAGGCAGCGGCCCATCGTGCAGAGTCGGCGCGGCTGCAGCGCCAGCTCACCGACCTGGGTCTGGCGCAGCGCCAACAGGACACGGCCGGTGCTGCCGTCCCCGAACTCGGCGAAGCACTGGCCGGCATCACCGCCGCCGGCCGGGACCTGGTGTGGTTGTTCCCGCATGATGGCGGGCTGTGGGGTGTCGGGGCGGTCGCCGGACGCCGCCGGCTCACCAGGCTGGCCGACCTCGACCGGTGCCTGGAGGCAGCGCGGCGGCTCCAGGCCGACCTGCGGGCAGCGGCGCACCGGCCCGGCGGCCCGCTGCGGGAAGCGATCGATTCCTCGCTGGCCACCGGGCTGGACTGGCTGGACGAGGCCGTCGTCCGGCCGTGGCGGTTGCGCTCGCCCGGGCTCGTCGTGATCGGCACGCACGCCGTGTCGTCTGTGCCGTGGGGCCGATTGCCGTCGCTGGCCGGCCTGCCGGTGACGGTCGCCCGCTCTGCCACCGAGTGGGCGGCGCATCGCTCGGCGTCGGCTTCTGCCTCGGTCGCCGTGCTGACCGGGCCGGGACTCAATCACGCCCAGGCGGAGGCCACGCAGGTCGCCGCTGCCTGGCCCGGCTCCCGGCTGGTCTGTGACGCGCGCGCGGCCGACCTGGTCTCAGCCCTTGCCGGCGCCGACGTCGTGCACGTCGCAGCCCACGGCCAGCACCAGCCGTCGAGCCCGCTGTTCTCCTCGCTGCGGATGGCCGACGGTGACGTCTACGCGCACGAACTTCCGGCGGGTGCGATCCGGGCGCGCCACGTTGTGCTGTCGGCCTGTGACGTCGGGACGGCCCAGGTGCGACCCGGCGACGAGCCGCTAGGGCTGGCCCACACCCTGCTCGCGACCGGGGTGACCTCCGTGGTCGCTGCGGTCGCTCCCGTTCCGGACGACGAGACCGCAGCCGTCATGGCGGCCTACCACCATCGGCTGGCGGCGGGCCAGCCCAGCGACGAGGCCCTCGCAGGGGCCGGCGCGGGCTCGGCTTTCGTCGTCCTTGGCTCCAGTTGGGCGGCGACAGCTCTTCCCGAGGCGGGCATCAAGTAATACGCTGTACTACATGCCAACGCCACAACGCCGCACCCTCGTCTACTCCGTGCGGCTCAGCCCGCAGGAAAGCAACGCCATCCAGCGGATCGCCGACTCCCGGCACCTGCCGGCATCCACCCTCGTGCGCGCCTGGATCCTGGACCGTCTGGAGCAGGAGCAGGAAGGCTGACGCCGGACTTCACCACCAAGCCGACCCTCACCGGCCTCGTCGTGACCCTGCGTCCCGTCGAGCGTGCTGACGTGCCAACGTTGCACGCACTGATGGCCGACCCGGAGGTGGGTCGGTTCACCGGTTCGGTGCATTCCAGCGGCGCCGAGCCTGAGCTGTGGACGCCGGAGGAACTCACTACCATCTACGGCGACTGGATGACGGCATCGGACCGGATCGTCTGGGTCATCCTCGACAACGACAACGGGACGGTTGTCGGCGAGGCCGTGCTCAACCGCCTCGACCAGGACAACCTCAGGTGCGGTTTCCGGCTCTGGATCAGCGGCGCTACCAACCGCGGCCTCGGCACCGAGGCGGTCCGGCTGAGCATGGGGCACGCCTTCGCCATCGGGCTGCACCGGGTCGAGCTGGACGTCTACGACTTCAACACCCGGGCGCGCCACATCTACGAGAAGCTGGGCTTCGTCCTGGAAGGCACCAAGCGCCAGGCCCTTCGATTCGACGACGAGTGGGTGGACTGCCACGTCATGGGCCTGCTGGCCAGCGAGTGGCGCGGCTGAATCGGCTGCCGGCAACCGCCGGAATGTGCAAGGCTGCCCCCTACTGATTGGAGGATCGCGATGCGCTTCCTGTTCCTCGGCGCCGGTGCGATCGGCACCTACGTCGGTGGGTCGCTCGCCGCAGCAGGGCACAAGGTGACCTACAGCGAGCAGCCGGCTGCGGCAGCGGTCATCGCCGAGCAGGGCCTTCGTCTCACCCGCGACGGCCGCAGCGTGCCGGTGCGTGACTTCGCCGTGTTCGGCTCCGCTGTCGAGGCGCTGGCAGCCGGTCCGCATGACGTGGCCGTCTTCGCCCTGAAGTCCTTCGACACAGCGGCGGCCATCGACGGCCTGCAGGCCACCGGCGCCGACCTGCCGCCGATCCTCTCGCTGCAGAACGGGGTGGACAACGAGCCGCTGATCGCCGAACGGCTTGGCGCCGGCCGCGTGGTCACCGGCACCGTCACCACGGCCGTCGGCAAGCCCGGCATCGGTCAGGTCGTCGAGGAGAAGCGCCGCGGCATCGGCATCGCGCTGGACCACCCGCTGGCCGGCTCCATCGTCGAGGCTCTCAACGATGCCGGCCTCAACGGGGTCGGGTACCCCAAGGCTGGCCCGATGAAGTGGTCGAAGCTGCTGACCAACCTCACCGGAAACGCCACCTCCGCAATCCTCGACGAGCCGGTATCCGCGCTGTTCGCCGACCGGCGCCTGTACGAAGTGGAGATTGCCGTGTTGCGGGAATGCCTTGCTGTGATGGCTGCTCTCGGCTTCACACCGGTCGACCTGCCCGGCACGCCGGTGCGAGCGCTGGCGCTGGCTGCAGCCCGCCTGCCGCGGTTCATCGCGCAGCCTGCGCTGACGAAGGCCCTCGGCGGCGGACGCGGCGGCAAGATGCCCTCTTTCCACATCGACCTGCACAGCGGCCGTGGCCAGACCGAAGTGCGCTTCCTCAACGGGGCCGTGGCCCGCTACGGCGCGGAGCACGGCGTCCCCACCCCTGTGAATGCCGTGCTCACCGAGACGCTCGAGGCGCTGAGCTCCGGTGAGCAGAACATCGAGACCTACCGGCACCATCCTGAGGCACTGCTCGCTCTGCTGCCGTAGAGCACGTCATTGAACTCCGAGGAACCGCAAGGTGACGATCTCGAACGGGCGGACAGCCAGCGTGACCGCACCTACCGACGATGTGGTCACGTCGCCGGTCCAGCGTTCGAGCAGGTCGGTGCGCTGCACCTCCCGATAGTCGAAGCCCGGCCGGATCTGGCCAACTGATCGGGCGCCGAGCGACTCGTAGAGCCGGACCACAACGTCGCCGGAGCCGTCCTCGGCCAGTTTCACGGCTTCGACGAGCACCCCGGGCGCCTCGGCGGTGACGATCGGTGCCACCGGCTTCGCTCCGCGCACCTCGCGCACGGGCTGGTTCAGGCGCTGGCCGGCAGCGATCGAGGTCTCAATGTCGGCCCCGCACACGGCGGAGACCCGCAGGTGGTGCCGGCCCTGGTCGGTCTTCGGGTCGGGGAACATCGGCCCGCGGATGAGCGACAGCCGGACGGTGGTGCCGGGCGACTGGTCGCCGGAGTTCGGTTCGCCCTGGTACTGGCGCCGGATGTCGTGGCCGTAGGTGGAGTCGTTGGCGACGGCGAAGCCGAACCCTGGCTCGGCCACCTGCACCCAGCGGTGCGCGCAGGTCTCGTAGCGAGCCACGTCCCAGCTGGTGTTGGTGTAGGTGGGCCGCTGGATGTGCCCGAACTGGATCTCGGAGGTTGCCCGGTCGGTGAAGATCGACGTCGGGAAGGCCAGCTTCAGCAGGCGCCGCTGCTCGTGCCAGTCGATGTCGAGGTCGAGGTCGATGGCCGGGCTACCCGCCGTGAACCTCAGTCGCGTGGTGATGGTGCTCAGCCCGATGCTGCGGACCGTCTCGACCTCGGCGAGGCCGGGCTCACAGGTGACAAGGCGCACCGAGTCGGCCTTGTCGAGGTTCTCGACGACGCGGCCGATGTGGGCGTCGATGTCCCAGGCCTCGTACATCGAGGGACGATCGTTGTGCACCTGCAGCAGGCCGAAGCGCTGGCCATCGGCCACCAGCTCACGTCCGGTCAGCGTGTGCACGACGGACGGCAGCAGGCCTTCGGAGTCGACGACCACCCGGAGCACGCCGGTATCGACCACCCAGCCGCCGCCCTGCTGCTCGACCGTCACGATCGCTTCGCCGGGAGCCGCAGGCTCGTTCACCGCGAACGGGGCGATGCCGGCGAGCGGCACCGGGGCGGAGTTCACGGCCAACAGGGTGTCGCCGGTACCGGTCAGGGCTGCCAGGGAACGTTCGATGATGCCTTCGAGGACGCCGGCGACCCGGGCGTAGTTGGCCTCGGCCTCACGATGCACCCAGGCGATCGACGAGCCGGGCAGGATGTCGTGGAACTGCTGCAGCAGCACGGTCTCCCAGCACTGCTGGAGCTCCGCCGTCGGGTACTCAAGGCCGGCGCGGACGGCTGCCGTCGTCGCCCACAACTCCGCTGCCCGCAGCAGGTGCTCACTGCGCCGGTTGCCCTGCTTGGTGCGCAGCTGGGAGGTGTAGGTGCCGCGGTGGGTTTCCAGGTACATCTCACCCGACCACGTGCCCGGGTTGGGCAGTTCCGCACTTGCCTCGGTGAAGAACTCCGCCGCCGTGCCGATGCGCACCTTCGGCGAGCCTTCGAGGTTGGCGGTGCGGTGCGCCCTGGCGACCATCTCCCTTGTCGGCCCGCCCCCGCCGTCCCCGTAGCCGAAGGGCACCAGCGAGATCGTCCCGTGCCCCTGCTCGGCGTACTGCCGTTCGGCCTTGGCGAGCTCGGACGCTGCGAGCCGGGAGTTGTAGGTGTCGACCGGCGGCAGGTGGGTGAAGACCCGGGTACCGTCGATGCCCTCCCACCAGAAGGTGTGATGGGGCAGCACGTTGGTCTCGTTCCAGGACATTTTCTGGGTGAGGAAGTACTTCGAACCGGCCGCGGCGGCGACCTGCGGCAGGGCACCGGAGTAACCGAACGAATCCGGCAGCCAGACGTCGGTGGGCTCGTAGCCGAACTCTCGGATGAAGAAGCCCAAGCCATGAATGAACTGGCGGGCCAGCGCCTCGGAACCGGGCAGGTTGGTGTCGGACTCCACCCACATGCCACCCACCGGCACGAACCGGCCTTCCGCCACCTTCTGCTTCAGGCGTTCCCAGAGCTCGGGGTAGGACGCCTTGATCCAGGCGTACTGCTGCGCCGAGGAGCAGGAGAAGACCAGGTCGGGGTGTTCCTCGGTGAGGGCGATCACGTTGGCGAACGTGCGGGCGCACTTGCGGACGGTCTCGCGCACCGGCCACAGCCAGGCCGAGTCGATGTGGGCGTGGCCGGTGGCCAGCACGCGATGCGCGCTGGCGTAGGCAGGGCGGGACAGCACGCCGGCGAGCGCTGCCCGCGCCTCGACGGCGGTGCCGACGACGTCGCGCGGGTCGAGGGCGTCCATCGCGGCGTTGAGGGCCACCACGATCTCAGCCCGGCGCGGCAGGTCGGCCGGGAGTTCCTCCGCCAGACCGGCCAGCACCTCGATGTCCTGGTGGAGTTCCCAGACCTCCAGGTTGCGCTGGGCGACGTCGAGCCGGCGCAGCACGTACAGCGTTTCGTCGGGGACGGTGTCCTTCGAGCTGAACGGCGTTGGGTGCCAGGAGCCACCGACCGCGACCTCAGGATTGGCCGCGCACTCCAGGTAGAAGTCGACGGTGCCGGGGTCCTCCACCGGCAGGTAGCGGTTGAACGGCTCGATCGCCTTGATGATGCTGCCGTCCAGGCGGAAGGCGAGGCCCTCGGCCTGGCCGCCCTCCAGTTGTGTGCGGAAGCCGAGGTCAACCACGATCTCGTAGTGGTGCTCGCCCACCCAGTCAGCCGGCACCGCGCCGGTGACGTGGAGCCACATGGTGCTCCAGCCGCGACCCCACTTTGACCCGACAGCGAACGGCTCGTAGGACTGGCCGACGGCGTCCGCGAACGGCACCGGCTCCCCGGGAACCTGCCAGGCCCGCAGCTCGAGTTCGTGCGTCATTCCGTACAGATTGGGGGTGATCAGCTCCTCGACGAAGCGTCCCAACCTCCCCCGGTAGAGCCACTCGTTGTCGCGCACTCCAAGCTCCTTCGCCCGGCAGGTGGAAGCCCCGAACCTATGGCACCCAAACCGGGCGGTCAACGATTCGGGGACCTCCGTCAGGCGGCGAGGACCTGGGCGATCGGCGTGTGCTCGTGACCCCAGGCCTCGGCCACCGGGCCGCTGGTCAGCGCGCCGTCGACGGTGGACAGGCCGCGGGCCAGCGTCCGGTCGGCGGCCAGCGCCGCGCGCCAGCCCGCGTCCGCGATCGTTGTGACGTAGGGCAGGGTGGCGTTGGTGAGTGCGTAGGTGGAGGTCACCGGCACCGCGCCGGGCATGTTCGCCACCGCATAGAAGACCGCGTCGTGGACTCCGTAGGTGGGGTCGGCGTGCGTGGTGGCGTGGGTGTCTGCGAAGCAGCCGCCCTGGTCGACGGCGATGTCGACGAAGATCGCGCCAGGCCTGGCCATGGCGACCATGTCGTTCGTGACGAGCTTGGGCGCGCGGGCGCCGGGAACGAGCACGGAGCCGATCACCAGGTCGGCGTCGCGGATGGCAGCCTCGATGGCGTAGGCGGTGGACATCTGGGTCCTCACCTGGCCGCCGAACTCGGAATCGAGCTGCACGAGCCGGTCGGTGCTGATGTCCAGGATGGTGACGTCCGCACGCAGGCCGTGCGCGATCTGGGCTGCGTTCAGGCCGGCGACGCCGCCGCCGATCACGACAACCTTGCCGGGAGCGACCCCGGGCACCCCGGGCAGCAGGACGCCGTTACCGCCGGAATGCTTCAGGAGCGCACCGGCACCGACCATCGCCGACAGCCGGCCGGCGACCTCGCTCATCGGACGGAGCAGCGGCAGCGCGCCGGCGTCGGTCTGCACGGTCTCGTAAGCGATCGCCGTGGTGCCGGAGGCCAGCAGCGCATTCGTCTGGGCCTGGTCGGCGGCGAGGTGCAGGTAGGTGAACAGCACCTGGTCGGGACGCAGGAAGCCGTACTCGGCAGCGATCGGCTCCTTCACCTTCAGCAACAGGTCGGCCTCGCCCCACACGTCGGCTGCGGCGTCGACGATCGTTGCGCCCGCGGTGCGGTAATCGTCATCGGAGATCGCGGAACCGGTGCCGGCTGAGGCCTGCACCAGAACCTGGTGGCCACGCCGGGTGAGGTGGTGGACGCCGGCCGGGGTGATGGCCACCCGGTTCTCCTGGCTCTTGATCTCGGTGGGGACGCCGATCTTCATTTCTGCTGCCTCTCGCTGTGTTGCGCAGAGTCTGCTGAACCGGTCCCGTCCGGCGCCTCGCGGCGAAACACAGTCGAAAGAATCTTCGGCTAGCCTGCAACATGTGACCGGCGACAGTGTTACGGAGCGGCCCAAACGGCCGAAGAATCCACGAGGACTCGATGCCGTCGATCGTCGGTTCCTGCAGCTGCTGATGCGCAATGGACGGCTCTCCAACAGCCGCCTCGCACAGGGTGCGAACGTAGCGGAATCGACAGCGCACAGCCGGGTGGCGGCCATGGTGGAGACCGGCGTGATCCGCGGCTTCCGGGCAGACGTCGACCTGGCCGCCGTCGGTTGCCCGATCCAGGCCATGATCCTCGTGCGGCTGCAGGACAGCGCCCGCCCCCGGTTGCGGGAGGAGGCGCACCGGCTTTCGACGTGCGCGGGTGTGCTCGAGGTGTTCTTCCTCGCCGGCCAGTACGACCTGGCGGTGCGGGTGGCCGCTGCGAACACCAGTGAGCTGCGCGACTTCGTCGTGAACGAGCTGAGCCGTCACGCGGAGACCGCCGGCACAGAGACCTGCCTGATCCTCGAGGACGTCCGCGGCGACAACCCCCCGCTCGGCGCCTGACGACCTCCCTCAACCCCCGACTTGTCAGAATCTCACGGTGCTATGGCACCGTGAGATTCTGACAAGTCGGTGGGTGATGGGGTCAGCGGCGGACCAGACCGGTCTCATAGGCGAACAGCACGAGGCCCACGCGATCGCGGGCCTGCAGCTTGGCCAACAGCCGGGTGATGTGGGTCTTCACCGTGCCCTCAGCCATGTAGAGCCTGGCGGCGATCTCCGCGTTCGTTGCCCCAGCGGCGATCTCCACCAGCACCTCCCGTTCGCGCCCGGTGAGCAGGTCGAGCCGTGGGTCGGCGCCCTCGGGGTTTGCAGGAAGGGTCGGGACGACGTGGTCGAGCAGCCGTCGTGTCGCAGATGGCGCCATCACCGCCTCACCGGCTGCCACCGTCCGGATCGCGTTCAGGAGGTCGCCGGGACGGGCGTCCTTCAGCAAGAAGCCGCTGGCACCGGCCTTCAGGGCGCTGAACACGTACTCATCCAGGTCGAAGGTGGTGAGCACGAGCACCCGCGTCGGTACCCCTGACGCGACGATCTTGCGGGTGGCCTCGACCCCGTCCATGACGGGCATCCGGATGTCCATCAGCACCACGTCGCACCGCGTGCGCAGCACCCCGGTGACGGTAGCTGCGCCGTCGGCGGCCTCGCCCACAACCCGCAGGTCCTCCTCCGCCTCGATCAGCATCCGGAAGCCACTGCGCACCAGTTCCTGGTCGTCGGCGAGGAACACCGTGATCGGCGTCATGAGTAGGCACCCTTCTGCTGGCTGAGTTGCGGGGCGATCGGCAGGACGGCAGTCACCTGGAACCCGCCGCTGGGACGGGCGCGGGTGAGCAGGCGTCCACCCATCGACGAGACGCGCTCGTGCATGCCGCGCAGCCCGTGCCCCGGGTTCAGCGGCACCGCGGACGGGGTCGCGACGCCATTGTCCAGCACGTCGATGGCGATCTCGCGCATGCCGTAGGTGATCGTCACCAACGCCGTCGCCTCCGGCCCCGCGTGCTTGAGGAAGTTGGTGAGCGCCTCCTGCACCACCCGGTAGGCGGTGAGCTCCATCGCCGGCGGCACCTTCGGCGGCTGGCCGTGGATGGCCAGCTGCACCCGATCGCTGGTGCGCGCCACCAGGTCGGGGATGTCGATGAGGCGGGGGGCCGGCGCGAAGTCGGCCTGCGTGCCGGGCTCCGGCTCGTCCCGCAGGACGCCGAGGATGCGCCGCATCTCGCTGAGCGCCTCGCGTCCGGTCTCGGCGATGGTGTTCAGCGCTTCCGTGGCAGCCTCCGGCTTCTTGGCAGCCATCGCCCGTCCGCCCTCGGCCTGGACGATCATCACCGACAGCGAGTGGGCGACGATGTCGTGCAGCTCGCGGGCGATCTGCGTGCGGGCCCGCGACTCGGCCAACCGCGTGTCCTGCTCCCGCTCGGTGAGGATGGTTCGGTATCGCTCCTCCGCGGCCGCCACCCGGTGAAGATGCGCCTCACTGGATTCCCGCACCCGCCGTCCGACCGCGTAGGGGGTGATCACGAGGCCCATGCAGACGAACCAGGCCAGCATCAGCCAGATCAGGTCGCGGATGCTGGGGTGGCTGACGTCCAGCAGGATCCACCGGATCGGGCCGAGCACGGACCCGATCGCGCCGAAGGCGAGCACGATCCGTGCAGGACGGCCGGGTACCCACCGGGCCACCGAGTACGCCACAACCGGGACGGCGACGAGGGTCGCCATCGGGTCGGAGGTGAGCACCATCTGCATCAAGCCAGCGACTGTCACGCCAAGGAGGGCGAGCAGCGGGGAGTGCCGGCGGAGGACCAGCGACCCGACCATCAGCAGCGCGCCGAGGAACAGCCAGGTGGAGGGGCCGGCTGCGAATCCGCGCACGCCGTACGGCGGGACGGTGAGCAGCGCGAGCCCAGCAGCCAGCGCGGCGTCGAGCACCCAGTCGTGCCGGGTCGCGCCGGGCGGGAAGAGCAATGCGTTCGCTTCCATCGGTGCCAAGACTATGGCCCGTTACCATGGGCCCAGCGAAGAGTTGGGGTGCCGATGCGCAGGAATCCGGCATGGCTGGGTGTGGGCCTGGCCCTGTGCCTCGCCGCTTGCACCCCCGCGGGCGCGGGCCCGGCCGGCAGTCCCGGTCCTGTGACGAGTGCTGCGGCCAGCACGTCGACCCCTGAACCGGTGACCGTACTGAAGGTCGGCGACTGCACCGGCCCGATCGACCTCAGCGGCGCCTCGATCACCAGCCTGCCCGCCGTGCCCTGCGACCAGGCCCACTACTACGAGGTGCACGCGACCTTCCCGCTCACCGGGGACGCCTTCCCAGGGACCGAGACCCTTGCGGACCAGGCCGCCGCGCAGTGCGCCCCGGCCTTCGTCGACTACGTGGGTGTCGAGCCCGCGTTCGGTCGCTACACCTCCGCCTACATCGCCCCGGACGAGGCGGCGTGGGCTGTGCCGGAGAACCGCGTGATCACCTGCCTTGTCGGCTCGGCCGACGGCGGTCTTGTCGGCTCCGCCAAGAACGACTTCCTCGTCTTCCCGAAGACCGGCCAGTGCACCGGCCCGCAGAACGTGCCTGCGCTGGAGGTGAAGATCATCGACTGCGCGGAGTCGCACTCCTACGAGGTGTTCGCAGCGAAGAAGGTCGACTCCGCCACCGCTCCCACCAAGACCGAACTCGACAAGCTGTTCGCGTCGGTCTGCCAGGCCGGCTTCAAGGACTTCGTCGGCATCGACGTCGGCAAGTCGAAGTACGAGGTGACCTACTTCATCGCAGGCACCGACGTCTGGAAGAAGGTCGCCGACCACCGCATCGTCTGCAGCGCCGGCTCTCCCGACGCCGGCATTCAGGGCTCCCTGAAGGGCGTCAAGAAGTAGCAGCGGCGTCCGCCGCGGCTTCCAGTTCTGCGATGACGATGCGTCGCTGTTGCAGCATCGCCTGCGTTGCGGCCTGCGCCCGGCGCGGGTCCGGGTCGCCCATCAGCTCGGTCAGCCGCTGCGGCACGATCTGCCACGACAGCCCCCACGGGTCCTTCAGCCAGCCGCACATCGACTCCGCGCCGCCGCCGGCGATCAGGCCGTCCCAGTAGCGGTCGACCTCGGCCTGGTCGGCGCAGGTGACGCTGAGCGATGCCGACTCGTTGAGGCTGAACTCGGAGCGCTGGCAGATCGCCCGGAATTCGGTGCCGTTCATGCGCCAGTCGGCCAGCCACACCTCGTCGGCCATCTCGCCCATGCGTTGCAGGGAGTGCACCTCCGAATCGGGGAACAGGCTGGTGTAGCGGTCCAGTGCGTCCTTGAGGTCCTTCTGGAACCACAGGCAGGTGATGATGGTCATGAGAGCCCTTCCGAGAGCAGTTCGTCCAGCTTGTTGTACCCGTCATTCACGCCGGTCTCCATGCCGCTGGCCAGCCACTGGTCGCGGCTCTCGAAGCTGTCGACCAGAGAGGTGGCCACCAGGCGGGTGCGGCCGTCCCCGAGGTCGGTGAGCGTCAGCGTCTCCAGCGATACCCCGTCGGGCCAGCCGTCGAAGGTGAAGGTCTGGACGATGCGGTTCGGGGACACCTCGTGGAAGCAGCCGTGGAAGGAGTACTCCTCGCCGTCGCGCAGGTTGGAGAACGCCCAGCTGCCGCCGGTACGGGCGTCCCAGTGGTCGATACGGGTGGAGACGTCGTTCGGGCCGACCCATTTCGCGTACAGGTCGGGGTCCATGTGCGCCTGGAACAGCTGCTCCGGGGTTGCGGCGAAGTCCCGGGTGATGCGGATCAGCGGCACCTTCGGATCGGCTTCGATCTGGGTCGAGTGGTAGGTGACGGTCATCGGTTCGTCCCTTCTGGTTGGTTGTTCCTCGGTGGCCGGGCGAAGACCGCCGTCTGCGGGTAGGCCTCGTCGGCCGCCAGTTCTGCGAGCACCGCGTCGAGGCGCTGGTAGCGGTCCTCTGCACGGCGGCGGTACAGCTCAAGCCAGTCGGTGACCGGGGCCAGCACCTCGGCCTCGAGGTGGACGGGCCGACGCTGCGCTTCGCGTCTCTTGGAGACCAGTCCGGCGCGTTCCAGCACCGAGAGGTGCTTGGACACCGCCTGCAGGCTCATCGCATACGGGGCGGCGAGCTCCGCAACGCTGGCATCGCCGCTGGCAAGCCGGGCGACCAGGTCGCGGCGGGTCGGGTCAGCGAGTGCCGCGAACGTGCGGGAGAGCTGGTCCATTGATGCTCCTCAACCGATTGGTTGATTACAACGTACCCGGATCACCCTTAGGTAGTCAACCAGTTGGTTGATAACCCTCACTGGCCGCCCAGGAGGTCGGCGAAGTCGACAACCTCGAAGTCGTCGTCGCCCTTCGCCGGGTTGGCGCCGAGCACCAGCTGGGCGAACGCTTCGGCAGCCCTGCGGATGCGCTTCTCGAGCTTGCCGCCTTCCGTGCCCCAATCCTTGGTGGCAGCGAACACCGGATATGTCGCGACAAGGGCTTTCAGGTAGTAGAACAGCGGCAGCATGGCGTGCTCGATCACCAGCGAATGCCGGGCGGTGCCGCCGGTCGCGGCCAGCAGCACTGGGCGTCCCTTCATCGCACTCTCGTCAAGGGCGTCGAAGAAGAGCTTGAACAAGCCGGAGTACGAGCCGTTGAAGACCGGGGTGACGGTGATCACGCCGTCGGCTGCGCAGACCTCGTCGAAGGCCTCTCGCAGCCCAGCGCCGGGCAGGCGCGTAGCCAGGTGGTTGGCGAGTTCGACGGCAAGGGTGCGTAGCTCGATGTGGGTCACCTCGGCAGGGACGCCAGCTTCGCGCAGGGCCGCAACGCTGGCATCGGCCAGCCGCTCGCCGAGCAGGCGGCTCGAGGAGGGGTTGCCGGTGCCGGCAGTGATCACGACCAGCTTGGTCATCACAGGCTCCGGTCGGCCGGCTCGGGAGAGCGGCCGGTGACGGTGTCGAGGATGGCACGGGACGGCAGCTGTTCAGCCGCGGCAGCCGAGGAGTCGGCCTCACGGAGCCTGGCAGCAGCCACCAGGGATGCATGCGTCGGGGCGTCCGGGATGTGGGCGGGGCGGCCCTCCGCATAGCCCTTGCGGAGCTCGGGAAGGATCTCACCGAGCAGGTCGAGCTGTTCCAGGACCGTCTGCAGCGGCAGGCCGGCGTGGTCGAGCAGGAACAGCTGCCGCTGGTAGTGGCCGACCTCCTTGGTGAAGGACAGCGTGCGCTCCAGCACCTCCTGCGGCGAGCCGACCGTCAGCGGGGTCTCCGCCATGAACTCCTCGAGGCTCGGCCCGTAGCCATAGACCGGGGCGACGTCGAAGTATGGCCGGAACTCGTTGATCGCGTCCTGGCTCTTGCGGCGCATGAAGAACTGCCCGCCCAGGCCGACGATCGCGGTGTCGGCGGGCCCATGGCCGTGGTGCTCGAAGCGGCGGCGGTACAGGTTCACCATGCGCTTGGTGTGGGACATGTTCCAGAAGATGTTGTTGTGGAAGAAGCCGTCGCCGTAGTAGGCAGCCTGTTCGGCGATTTCCGGGCTGCGGATCGAGCCGTGCCACACGAACGGCGGCACGCCGTCGAGCGGGCGCGGTACGAGCGTGAAGCCCTGCAACGCGGTGCGGAACTTGCCTTCGGCGTTGACGACCTCCTCGCGCCAGAGCTTGCGCAGCAACGCGTAGTTCTCGATGGCCAGCGGGATGCCGTCGCGGATATCGCGCCCGAACCAGGGGTAGACGGGGCCAGTGTTTCCGCGTCCCAACATGAGGTCGACCCGGCCGTCCGCGAGGTGCTGGAGCACCGAGTAGTCCTCCGCGATCTTCACCGGGTCGTTGGTGGTGATCAGCGTGGTGGCTGTGGAGAGGATCAGGGTCGAGGTCTGCGCGGCGATGAAACCCAGCAGCGTCGTCGGAGAGCTGGGATGGAACGGTGGGTTGTGGTGCTCGCCGAGGGCGAAGACGTCGAGCCCGATCTCCTCGGCCTTCTTCGCAATCGTGACGGCTGCCTTGATGCGCTCGTGCTCGCTTGGCACGCGCCCGGTGGTCGGGTCGGGCGTGACGTCGCCGACGGAGAAGAGGCCCAGCTGCATGAGTGCTCCAAATGATTGTGGATTCAACTACTCGGAACGCCGGCGCCGCATCGACTATTCCTGCCACGATCCTCACCCATCACCCGGGGTGGTGGCCATACTGGGGGCCACCATGAAGAACGCCGCGAGGAGAAGCCTCGCAGCCCTGCTGCTCGTTCTTGCCGGCTGCAGCGCGCCCGTGGTCCCCGCGGCCGAGGCACCGCTCACCGAGAAGGTCATCGCCCTGATCGCTGAGGAGCACCTCGGCAAGCCGTTCACCGCCTCTTCGGCCTCCGTGCACGAGGAGCACGAGCCCGATGCGGTCGGGGCCGCGGTGCACTACCGCGCCATCGCGACCAGCCGCCTGTGGTCGGCGGCGATCACCTACGGTCCGTCGATGCGGATGATCGAAGGCCGCTGCGAACCCCTGTCGACCGAAGCGCCCCAGCCAACCTGCTTCTGGCAGGACGGGGTCCGGATCGCCTGGTTCACCGACACCGGCCAGCTGTTCCTCACCTCGCCGCGGCAGGGGGAATTCGTGAACGTCGCTGTCGACAACCTCACGCGTCAGGCCGACCCCCGCAACGGCACCGGCCAGGTGGCCCTGGACAGGCTGGTCGGGCTCGCCGCCGACCCACGGCTGGACGCCACCACGGATGCCACCCTCGCCGCCGCCGCCGAGGCCTCCCCCCGTTGGACCGACGACCCCGGTTGCGAACGCGCCACCGCCACCGGGCCGATCCCCCTGCCGGCCGTCCCCAGCCCAGCCACCGAGCCGACCTCCCCACAGGCGGTCTCCGCCGTGGTCGCCTCCCACGTCGCTGGCACCTGTGCTGCCGACTGGAACCCGGTGGATCCGGGCCCGGTGGGCGGCATGGTCTATCTCACCGCGGGCAGGGAGTGGGTCGCCGCCTACCTGTCCACCGACCCGCGGTTCAGCAGGTGCTACTGGGGCGAGTGCACGCAGAAGGGCGGGGTGATCACGTCCTACCTGCGCTCGTCCGACGAGACCTATCCCACCCACGTGCGGATGGTGCGTCGTATCGAGGGCGGCTACCTGGTCGTCGAAGAAGCTGCCCTTGGTGTGGACTGGGAGGATCGCCCCTTCCCCGTCCCGCTGACCGTGATGCGCGACATCCTGTTCGACCAGCGACTCGCCTTCACGGCCGATCCTGCCCTCAACGAAGCGGGGCTAGAGCTCGCGATGTGCTGGCGGCTCTTCGATTACGCCGGAGAGTAGGCCCGATCCGTCAGAATGAACCCATGACGCCGCTCGCGCTCAACTGGACCTGGCCGGACACACCCATCGCCATCGCGATCATCATTGCCGTCGCCCTGATTTGTCGCTGGCTGATCGTCCGCGCGATCAAGTACGGCACGCAGGCGGCGATCCATCGCGCGTCGATGCAGCGCAGGCATCCCGAGTCGAGGGCCCAGCGGATCCTCGCGATGGCGACCGGCGCTGACAACGAACGCTACGAGCAGCGGATCTCAACGGTGGCCTCGCTGCTGCGCAACCTCACCTCGATCATCCTCGGGGCCGTCGTGGTGCTGACCATCATGGGGGTGTTCGAGATCCCGCTGGCGCCAGTGCTGACCTCTGCCGGCGTCGGTGGCATCGCGCTTGCTTTCGGCGCGCAGAGCCTTGTGAAGGACTTCCTCTCCGGCATCTTCATGATCATGGAGGACCAGTACGGGGTAGGGGACTTGATCGACACCGGCGACGTTCGGGGCACCGTCGAGGAGGTCGGGTTGCGGGTCACACGGGTCAGGGACGCCACCGGCACCGTCTGGTACGTCCGCAACGGCGAGATCCTGAAACTCGGCAACCAGAGCCAGGGCTGGTCGACGGCGATCATCGACGTCCCCGTCGCCTACGACGAGGATGCCGGCAAGGTGATGGGCATCCTTGAGGAGGTCGCAGCGGCGATCGACGAAGACCCCGCCTTCGAAGACGTCCTGCTGGAGAAGCCGACCGTCGCTGGCGTGAACGCTGTCACCGCGACGACGATGAGCATCCGGATGATGGCCAAGACTGCGCCCAACCAGCACTGGGGTCTGCAGCGCGTCCTGCTGGAGCGGAGCCTGACTTCGTTGGGCAAGGCCGGGGTGCGCAGTCCGTCGCCGAACCTTGGCGTGCTGCCGACCTGAGCCGGCGAAGATTCTGCTGATGTTGGACGATCCGGCCGCGGCGCCGCGGAGAGGGGATTAGCGTCAGGGTTGAGGGCCGTACCCACGGCCCGGGGCGGTGGGAGCAATGATCATTGTCGAGCTCGAGGACCTGCGATCCGGCCTCGACCAGACCATCGACTTCCCCGGCGTTCGCGCCACCGTCCGACTCACCGAGATCGCTCGGGCCGCGGCGGAGGACTCAGGCGCCTGGACGGGGCTCGCCACCCTGGTCGAGTCGGAGTTGCAGGACGAGGTGAACCGGCTCGTCCATCGCACCGCGCGCCGCACCGCACACCAGCCGCCGTTCACCGTGGACTGCCGAGACCTGCCACCGGTGCTCGACGGAGCCGTGCGGATCGTGCGGTTGCAGGTCGGGGATGGCGGACCGGAACTCACGGCCGCCGGGTAGCTCAGTTGGGTGCGGGCGCCTTCGCCAGCGCCCGCGTGGAGCCGACGCTGGCGACGATCACGCACGCCATCGCCACCCACTCCACCCAGCCGAGCTGCTCGCTCAGCACCAGCAGGGCGGCAAGCGCCGCCACCGCGGGCTCGAGGCTCATCAGGATGCCGAACACCCCCGCAGGGATGCTGCGGCGGGCGACCATCTCCAGGCCGTACGGGATCACGGAGCTGAGCACGCCGACGGCTGCGGCCAGCAGGACCACCCGCGGCTGCCACAGCGACGTCCCGCCGGCCAGCACGCCGGGGACGAGGAAGACCAGCGCGCCGACAAGGCTGCCGACGCTCACCCCTGTGACGCCCTCCCAGGCTGCGCCAGTTGGCCCCGACGCGACGATGTAGCCGGCCCACGCGGCCCCCGCCAGCAGGGCGAAGCCGACCCCGATCCAGTCGACGGCGGTCGGGAAGACCCCCAGCAGGGCCACCCCGATGGCCGCGAAGCCCACCCAGACCAGGTCGCGGGCGCGACGCGACCCGACCAGCGCAACGCCGAGCGGTCCGAGGAACTCGATGGTGACCGCCAGCCCGATCGGGATGCGGGCGAAGGACTGGTAGATCGCCCAGTTCATTGTCGCCAGCGCGATGCCGTAGCCGATCACCACCCGCCATTCAGGCCAGGTGCGTCCAGAAAGGCGCGGACGGGCCGCCCCCCAGAAGATCGCCGCCGCAACAGCCATGCGCAGCCACGCGACGGCCGTCGGGTCGGTGAGCGTGAACAGCGACTTCGCGAACGCCGCGCCGAACTGCACGGAGACGATCGCGCCAAGCACGAGCCAGACCGGGCTCAGCCAGGCGGGGAGGTGCTTCATGCTATGGCAGCGCAGCGCGCGTAGGCCGGGCAATCGACGAGGTGGTCATTGAACAGCCCGACGGCCTGGGCGAAGGCGTACACGATGGTAGGTCCGCAGAACCTGAACCCGGCCTGCTTCAGCCGCTTGGAGAGGGCGTCGCCCTGGGGGCTGGTGGCTGGGATCTGGCCGAGGCTGCCGAGCTGGTTCTGCACCGGACGGGAGTCGACGGCGCTCCAGATGAAGTCGCTGAAGCCGCCGTCAGCCTCGATGCGCTGCCAGGCCTGCGCGTTGGTGACGGCGGCCTCGATCTTGCCGCGATGCCGCACGATGCCGGCGTCACCGAGCAGTCGAACGACGTCCGGTTCACCCCAGCCCGAGATCACGTCGGGGTCGAAGCCGGCGAACGCTGCCCGGAAGTTCTCGCGCTTCCGGAGGATCGTGAACCAGGACAGTCCTGCCTGGAAACCGTCCAGCACGAGCTTCTCGTACAGCGCCTGCGGGTCGTGCTCGGGGACGCCCCACTCCTCGTCGTGGTAGGCGACGTAGAGCGGGTCGGTGCCGCACCAGCCGCAACGCTCGCCCATGACTCCCCCTTCGCCGGATCATGCTAACCGCTCGGGGGAGGGTCCTCAGTCCTGCACCTCCGGGGTGACCGTGAGCTTGCCGTCGACGATGTCCAGGACGTAGGTGACGTTGCCCTTGGTCAGCTTCCGTCCAGGGCTTGCCGGTTTGTACTCGTACTGCGCGCCCTCACTCCCACCCGGATGTAAGGGTTTGTCCGCACATAGCCCATCTCGGCGTACCCGGAGTACTGTCCGGGCCGGATATCGATCCCGGCGCTGTCCGAGCCGCCGTCCGACCACTTGACCAGCACGGTCTCGAACGCCACCGTCGAGTCATTTCGACACCGCACCTGCGGGTAGTCGTGCAACTGGTTCTCCTCCGCCTTGGGGTCAGGGGAGAAGATGCGGGTGGGCGTGGGCTCCGCGGGCGAAGTCGGATCCCCGGGTCCGGGGATCGTCGACGCAGGGACGCCGTTGAACCGAAGGACGACCACGCCGCTTGCATTCAGCAGGTTCAAGCCGGTCCCGGAGGTCTGGAAGCGGGTCACGGAATCGAGTGCATTCACGAACTGAACCTGCTGCTGTTGGTGCTTCGGCGTCCCGCACGGTCGCACGACCCTGTCCCAGCCGGTGAGGTTGATGAAGCCGACAGTGCTCTCGAAGCTTCCCAGCAACGGTTGGCAGCCGTCACTGCCGCGCACGTCGCCCCGTCCGTCGTTGGCGGCGGCGGCGGAGAACTCCAGCCATGGCCGTTCACCGCTGCCAGAGGATGCGGCAGCCGAACCGGAGATCTCTGCAGCCACCCATTTCATCCCACTCAAGGCGGCCGTCCCGTTCAAGCCCAGGGTCACCGTCGGGGACGGGGATGGCGCGGCCGGCACGGCGGGCACCACCGCGCCGCGGCTTCGCGTAGTCCTTCTCGGAACGTGCGTTCCAGATCGTCCATCACCGTTGTCCCTCCGTGAGGCGTACCCGTAGCCGGGCCATCGCGCGATGTACGTGGGAACGGGCGGTCGCCTCGCGGCACCCCATGGCCTCCGCGATGTCGGCGAAACTGAGGTCCTCGTAGAACCGGAGCACCACAGCCGTCCGCTGCACCGGGGTCAGCTGGCCGCACAGGCGCCACACCTCATCGGACGAGGCGAGCGCATCGACCAGTGCCGGTACAGCCCGGCGAGCGCGTCCTGAACCGCGTCCTTTGCGTCGTCGGCGTTCCGGGTGACCAGCCAGGCCACGTCGTGCAGACGGTCGCTGCACTCACGGACGAAGGCGGTGAACGAGGCGTGGGCTGCGGCGTCGGTCAGCGGCACCGGCCCAGCCTCCTGTGTTGTTCCCACAACCAGTGACAAGTCGTGCCGACCCCGGTTTCGTTGCACCATCCCTCGCTCAGGCGGGGACACGCCGGGAGCGGGCCGCTGCACCCACCACGACAAGAGCCAGCAGGGTGAGGGCTGCGCAGGCGACGAAGATGCCGCGCTCGCCCAGCACGGTCAGCACGCCGACGGCGATGATCGGGCCGGAGACGATCGCGCCCACCCGGCGGGTGTTCATGTACAGGCCGGTGGCAAGGCCAGGACGGGGAATCAGGTCCTGGAAGAGGGGCAGGCCCACCCCGGCGACGGCGGCGAAGAACCAGGCGTTCAGGAACTGCAGCGCGAGCAGCGACCAGGGGTCGGCAACGAAGGCGAGCCCCAGGTAGTAGGCGATACCCGCGAGGCAGCCAGTGGCGATCAGCCCCAGGTGGGAGAACCGCTCGCTCAGCCTGCCCATCGCCAACAGGGCCGGCACCTCGAGCCCGGCGGCAACCCCGAGCGCGACGCCGGCCCAGAGGATGTCGAGACGCATGGTCTGGGTGACGTAGATGGTCATGATCGCGATCGCCACGGCATTCGTCGCCTGCAGGCCGACGAAGGCCATCATCACCAGCGCGGCCGTCAGGCGGCGTGCCGGGGGGCCGTCGGCGACCGTGGGGGCCGGCGCATCGGTGGCGGCGACCCGGCGCCTCTGCTGGACGATCATCACCGCGGTCGTGGCGACATTCAGCACGGCAACGGCGACGATGGCGGCAAGGATGGCCCGGTTGCCGAAGGTTCCGATGATGAGGGTTGCCAGCGGCGGGCCCGCAACCCAGGCGACGGAGAAGATGGCACGGGTGTTCACGACGTCGGCCGTGGAGCCGCCGGAGTGCCGCAGGTGCGCATACAGCAACGAGCTACCCACCCCGGCGGGCCCGCCGAGCACGACAAGCGCGACGACCGCCAGTGGCAGTGTCGTGACGAGCCCAAGCGTGAGCGCCAGCGCTCCGGTCAACGCGCCGCAGGCCGCCATGGTGCCCAGGTAGGTGCCTTTGCGGTCGGCGTTGGCGGGCAGTAGGAGGGAGAACACGAACCCGCTGGCGTTGTAGATGCTCAGCACCCAGCCGACGTCCGACGTGCTCGCCCCGAACAGCGACACGAGGATCAGCGCGAGCGCCGGGCTGAGGAACGCTGCCTGCAGTCCCCACAGCAATGCGGCCGTGGGCACGAGCAGGCGGTTCATCGCCTCAGTCAATCACGGCGCCGCCCCCTCCCGAGTTGACCAATTCGCCCACAGCGCCCGCGTCCTCCCCTAGTCTCGGGTCTCGTGGACGCACCCTGGGTCAGGCACTACCAGCCGGGGGTCCCGGCAGAGATCGAACTCCCCACCGAATCACTGGTGGCGCTGTATGAACGATCGGTGGCAGAGGCGCCCGACTGCGTGGCGACGGAGTTCTTCGGCCGCACCACCACCTACGCCGAGCTCGGCGACCAGATCGCCCGCGCGGCGGAGGGGTTGCGGCGCCTGGGCGTGCAGGCCGGCGACCGGGTGGCGATCATCCTGCCCAACTCGCCCCAGCACGTGGTGGCCTTTTACGCCGTCCTCCGGCTCGGCGCCCTAGTGGTCGAACACAACCCGCTCTACACAGAGCGCGAATTGCGGCACATGTTCGAGGACCACACCGCGCGGGTCGCGATCTGCTGGGACGTTGCCGCCGGAAAGCTTCTGGCCATGCCGGGCGACGTCGCGCCTCAACATGTCGTCTCGGTGAACCTTCTGAAGGCCTTCCCGACGCTGAAGCGGCTGGCCCTGCAACTGCCGATCGCGAAGCTTCGCGCCACCCGCGACCGGCTCACCCGGCCGGCTCCCGGGACGATGCCGTGGGAGACGCTCCTGGCTGCCGAGCCGCTGGCCGCGTCCCACCCGAAGCCGGGAGTGCACGACCTGGCGGTCATCCAGTACACCTCGGGAACCACCGGGGACCCGAAGGGCGCCATGCTCACCCACTTCAACCTGTTCAGCAACGCCCGCCAGGGCGAGGCCTGGATGCACGGGGCGCAGTACCGCAGGGAGGTCTTCTACGCGATCCTGCCGATGTTCCACGCCTTCGGCATGACCCTGTTCCTCACCTACGGCGTGCTCAAGCAGGCGCGTCTGGTGCTCTTCCCCGCCTTCGACGTCGACCTGGTGATGGCAGCGGCGAAGAAGTCGCCGCCGACGGTCTACTGCGCCGTCCCGCCGATCTACGAGCGCACAGCGCACGCGTCGCTGGAGAATGGCGTCAGCCTGCGGTCGGCGAAGTACTGCATCTCCGGCGCGATGAACCTGCCCGACTCGACCGTCGAGCTGTGGGAGAGCGTCTCCGGCGGGCTCCTGGTGGAGGGCTACGGCATGACCGAGGCCTCGCCGGTCTGCCTGGGCAATCCGTTCGCGCCCAGCAGGAAGACCGGGACGATCGGCGTCCCCTTCCCGAGCACGCTCATGAAGGTGGTGGACGCCGACGACCCGACCCGAGAGGTGGTCCAGGGCGAACGCGGCGAGCTCCTCATCAAGGGCCCGCAGGTGTTCAGCGGCTACTGGAACAACCCTGAGGAGACCTCGAAGGCGCTGCTTCCGGACGGCTGGCTGCGCACCGGTGACGTCGTGACGGTGGACGCCGAGGGCTTCACCACCATCGTCGACCGGGTGAAGGAGCTGATCATCACCGGCGGCTTCAATGTCGCCCCTTCCGAGGTGGAGGGCGTGCTGCGCAGCCACCCGGACGTCACCGACGCTGCGGCCATCGGCGTGCCGGCCCCCAGCGGCGGTGAGCGTGTCGCAGCAGTCGTGGTGCTGCGCGCCGGC
>JADGPA010000029.1 GCA_017882685.1 Propionibacteriaceae bacterium
AGGGCGCCTCCGTCGAGGTCGGCGCCGGCGAACTGACCATCTACGACAACGTCCGCCGTGATGGCGCCGTTGCCTGGAAGGACCTGTGCCGCGGCCCGCATGTACCGCACACCGGCTACCTGGGCAACGGCTACGCCCTCACCCGCGTCTCCGCCGCCTACTGGCGCGGTGACCAGCGCAATGCGCAGCTGCAGAGGCTCTACGGCACCGCCTGGGCGTCCAAGGACGACCTGGTCGCCCACCGCACCCGGCTCGAGGAGGCCGCCCGCCGCGACCACCGCAAGCTCGGCGCGGAACTTGACCTGTTCAGCTTCCCGGAGGAGCTCGGCGCGGGCCTGCCGGTGTTCCACCCCAAGGGCGGCGTGATCAAGCGGGTCATGGAGGACTACGTCAGGACCGCGCACATCAGGGCCGGGTTCCAGTACGTCGGCACCCCGCACATCTCCAAGGAGGGGCTGTTCCACACCTCCGGTCATCTGCCCTATTACGCCGATGGCATGTTCCCGCCCATGGACGACGACGGCCAGAACTACTACCTCAAGGCCATGAACTGCCCGATGCACAACCTGATCTTCGCCTCGCGCGGGCGGTCCTACCGGGAACTGCCGCTGCGGCTGTTCGAGTTCGGCACTGTTTACCGCAACGAGAAGTCCGGCGTGCTCCAGGGCCTCACCCGGGTGCGGATGATCACCCAGGACGACTCCCACTCCTACGTGACCGCCGACAGCGCGGCGGACGAGGTGAAGCACCTGCTGACCTTCGTCACCAACCTCCTTGAGGACTTCGGCCTGGACGACTACTACCTCGAGCTCTCCACCAAGGACACCGAGGGCGCCAAGGCAGGCAAGTTCATCGGCTCCGACTCCCAATGGGAGGTGGCAACTGCCGTCCTCGAGCAGGTGGGACGCGACTCGGGCATCGAACTGATACCCGATCCGGGCGGGGCGGCTTACTACGGCCCGAAGATCTCGGTGCAGGTGAAGGACGCCATCGGGCGCACCTGGCAGATGTCGACCATCCAGTACGACTTCAACCAGCCGGCCCGGTTCGGCCTCACCTACACCGGCCCTGACGGTCACCCGGCCGAGCCGGTGATGATCCACTCCGCCAAGTTCGGCTCGATCGAGCGCTTCATCGGTGTGCTCACCGAGCACTACGCCGGCGCGTTCCCGGCGTGGCTGGCCCCGGTACAGGTGATGTGCATCCCGGTGGCCGAGGAGTACGAGCCGTACCTCGCAGAGGTTGCAGCGAAGCTGATCGAGGCCGACATCCGGGTTGAGGTCGACCACTCCGACGACCGCTTCGGCAAGAAGATCCGCAACGCCCAGACCCAGAAGATCCCGTTCATGCTGATCGCCGGGGAGACCGACGCTGCCGCGGGTGCCGTGTCCTTCCGCTACCGCGACGGCACCCAGAACAATGGCGTGACGATCCATGCAGCCATCGACGAGATCATCGCCTCCACCAGGCCGCCCAAGCGATGACCGACGAGGCGGTGTCCATAGAGGACGGGGGGACGCTTGCCGGTGTGCCGGACGCGTTCCAGCGTCTGTGGACACCGCACCGGATGGCCTACATCGCGGGACAGAACAAGCCCGAAGACGCCACGGCGGGCAACTGCCCGTTCTGCACTGCACCCGAACGCGACGACGCCGGCGGCCTGGTCGTGCACCGCGGCGAGCATGTCTACGCAGTCATGAACCTGTATCCGTACTCGCCGGGTCACCTGCTGCTGTGCCCCTACCGCCACATCCGCGACTTCACGGAACTGAGCCTGGAGGAGGCCGCAGAGCTATCGGCGTTCACGGCGCAGGCCATGACCGTGCTGCGGGAAGTGTCGCACCCGGCCGGGTTCAATCTCGGCATCAATCAGGGGCAGGTTGCTGGTGCCGGGATCACCGCCCACCTGCACCAGCATGTCGTGCCCAGGTGGCTGGGGGACGCGAACTTCCTGCCGGTGATCGGGCAGACCAAGGCACTCCCCGTGCTCCTGGAGGATTCCCGGCAGCAGTTGGCTGCTGCGTGGGCCGCCTTGTGACGCGGATCGCTTACTCCTCGGACCGCTGGCACGGCCCTCGTCCGGACCCGACGCCTTCGAGGCGCTGCGCGCCTCGAAGTCTCCTCGTCTAGCATGGCCGTCGTGGCTGGGGAACCGTACGACACCGAACGGGTGATGACCGGCGTGGCCGGCGAGCCGTACGACACCGAGCGCGTCCTGACCGTTCCGAACATCCTCAGCTTCATTCGCCTGCTGGGCGTGCCGTTGTTCCTGTGGCTTCTGCTCGAGCGGCAGTCGGAGGTCTGGGCGGTGGTGGTGCTGATCATCGGTGGCGCAACGGACTGGCTGGACGGGTACCTGGCCCGTACCTGGCACCAGCGTTCGCGACTCGGGCAGGTGCTCGACCCGCTGGCCGACCGGCTCTACATCCTCGCGATCCTGATCGGTTTCGCCATCCGCGGCATCGTCCCGTGGTGGCTTGTTCTGCTGCTCGCCGCCCGTGACGGGCTGATGGCCAGCACCATCTGGCCGGCGCTGCGGCGCCGCGGGTTCGCCAGCCTTCCCGTCCACTTCCTCGGCAAGGCTGCGACCTTCGCCCTGCTCTACGGCTTCCCACTGGTGCTGGTCGGCACCGGGAACGAGCTGTGGCACACCGTGGTGCGGGTGATCGGATGGGCCTGCGTGATCTGGGGTGCCGGGCTCTACTGGTGGTCGGGCCTGCTCTACATCGGCCAGGGCCTCGAGGTCATTCGCCGGTTTCCGCTGGAATCTCGCCGCGCGGTCGGCAGACACTCGGTCTGAGCGCCCCGCCCGGGCGATACTGTAGGTGCCGACAAGCCCTGCAGCCAGAAGGAGTGCGTGCGTGTTCCCCGATGATCTCCGCTACACCAGCAAGCATGAATGGGTCCGTCAGGGCGCAGGCAGCACCGTGCGGGTGGGCATCACCGACTATGCCGCCGAGGCCCTCGGTGACGTGGTGTACGTGTCGCTGCCGCAGATCGGCGAAGAGGTGGCCGTTGACGACGCCTGCGCCGAGGTCGAATCCACCAAGAGCGTCTCCGACGTCTACTCCCCGGCTACCGGTGTGGTGACCGCGGTGAACGAGTTGCTGAACTCCTCACCGGAGACCATCAACTCTGACCCTTACGGTGATGGTTGGATCTTCGAACTCGAGCTATCCGAGGCGGGTGAGGTTGAGGACCTTCTCGACTCCGACGCCTACGAAGAGCTGGTCTCGGGCTAGGCTGAAGGTCAACCTGTCGTTGAGCCTCGGGTCGAGAAACGGCTCGGGCCAGGAGCGAAAGGTGCCGGTGGATGATGAACTGCCCAGCATGTGGCCATGAGCTGACAGAGGCCGCAGCCAACTTCTGCCCGCACTGTGGCGCGAGCCTGGCCAAGCTCTCCGGTGACACCACCCGGGTCACCCCCGCCGTGGTGGAGGAGTTCCAGCTCGACGACCTGGACGCCGTCGACGCCGAGGCGATCGAGGCACTGCCCCCGGGCTCGGCCCTCTTGCTGGTTCTCAGGGGCACGCAGGCCGGTGCTCGCTACCTGATCGACAGTGACGTGATCACCGCCGGACGCCACCCGCGCTGCGACATCTTCCTCGACGACATCACGGTCTCCCGGCACCATGCCCGCTTCGCCCGGAGGACCGGGCAGGTTTGGGTCAGCGACGAGAACAGCCTCAACGGCACCTACGTGAACAAGACCCTGATCGACGGTGAGGTCGCCCTGCGACGCGGCGACGAGGTGCAGATCGGCAAGTTCCGAATGGTGTTCTTCGCCGGGCAGGACTGATGGCGCTCGGGCTTCGCAGCATCGGCCAGGTGCTGGCCATCCTGAAACCCGAGTTCGACGATGTTTCCATCTCCAAGATCAGGTTCCTGGAGTCCGAAGGCCTGATCTCCCCGGAGCGGGCCCCCTCGGGCTACCGGCGCTACGCCGAATCCGACATCGAGCGGCTGCGCTACATCCTCGAGGTGCAGAAGAACCACTACCTCCCGCTGAAGGTGATCCGCGAGCACCTCGACATGATGGACCGCGGCCAGGACCCGCCACCGCTCAGCACCCCGCGTCCCACCGGTGCCGCGGAGAACGTGGAGACCGCACAGGCGCTCACTCCGCAGCCGCACCCGCCGAAGCGGGCCATCCGGATCACCCGGCGCGAACTGCTCGAACTCAGCGGCCTCAACGAGCCGGCGCTCAGCGAGCTGGAGAAGCACCAACTGGTCGTCCCGCGCCGCGGCACCATCTACTACGGACGCGACGCGCTCACCGTCGCCGTCATCTCCCGCAAGCTCGCTGCGTTCGGCATGGACGCCCGGCACATGCGGGTGGTGAAGCAGGCGGCAGAGCGCGAAGTGGGGCTCATCGAGCAGGCGATCGCGCCGCACCTGCGCCGCAATCCCGCAGCCCGCACCCTGCCGGCAGATGTGATGCAGCTGGTGCTGCACGCCCACGCCGCGATCATGCGTTCCCAGTTACCCCAGTGAGGTTGCAGTGCGCGAGGTGAAGGTGGTCGAGATCCGCGTCTCCACCGGGGACGCCCCGCCGCTGGTCGTGCTCGCAGAGGTGGACGGCGCCGGAAGGCTGTTGCCGGTCTGGATGAGCCACGGCGGCGCGTCCGCGATCTTCAGCGCAACGGAGGAGCCCGACGACGAGCGTCCCAACATCCACGATCTGGCCTGGCGACTGGCCGAGGCGGCCACCGATCCGGTCGAGGCCGTCCGGATCACCAGCTACAGCGACGGGCAGTTCTTCGCCGAGCTGGTGCTCGGCGAGCGCACCATCCCGTCGCGGGTGAGTGACGCGATCGCCCTCGCGCTGCGGATCGGCTGCCCCATCCAGTGCGCGGACGTCGTCCTCGACGAGGCCGGCGTGAGCGCGGTGGACGCAATGGTTTCGCCCGGCGAGCCTGCGGAGGACGAGGTGGAACGCTTCCGGGAATTCCTCGATTCGGTCACCCCGGAGGACTTCACCGGCGATGAAGGCAAACCCTGAGGTCTTGCTTGAGACTCCGGTGCGACCCGAAACTGGGCCCCGCGTGTCGTTGACCACCGGGGGAGCGGAGGATTACTTTCGTAATCCCAACGAAGTGATTCGTGGTAGCGAAACGAGGAAGACATGAACGCCGAGCACCAGGGGCCCCCGGCCCAGGATCTGCTCTTCGACGGCAACTTCTCCCCGCTGCCCGACGACCTCGGCTTCCGCGGCCCGATCGCGTGCCGCGCTGCCGATATCACCTACCGCCAGCTCGACTACTGGGCACGCACCGGGCTGGTCGTGCCGGAAATCCGGGCGGCGGGCGGCTCCGGGACGCAGCGGCTGTACAGCTTCCGCGACCTGCTGATCCTCAAGGTCATCAAGCGCCTCATCGACGCCGGCATCTCGCTGCAGCAGATCCGCACCGCGATCGACCACCTGCGGGCACGGGGAGTGGAGGACCTCACCGAGGTCACCCTGATGAGCGACGGCGTATCCGTCTACGAATGCACCTCCGACGACCAGGTCGTCGACCTGCTCCGTGGCGGCCAGGGCATGTTCGGCATCGCCCTCGGGGGTGTGTGGCGCGACATCGAAGGCACGCTGCAGCAGCTCCCGTCCGAACGGGCAGAGGAGCACGCTCCGGTGACCAACGACGAGCTGTCGCTGCGTCGTCGGGCCCGCGTCGCCGGCTGAGCCGACACCGGCCGGTCATGGCCAACTACGAGCGGCAGGCCGGGATAGGTTTGTGCTTGCCATGGACGACTTCACCCAACGCCACCTGGGCGCCTCGATGCCCGACCAGCAAACGATGCTCTTCTCGCTGGGGTACACCAGCCTCGACGAGCTGACCGAAGCAGCCGTTCCTGCGGCGATCCGATTGACCGAACCGTTGCGGCTGCCGCCGGCCCGAAGCGAGTTCGAGGTGCAGCGCCAGCTCGCAGAACTCGCCGGACGTAACGTTCCCGGCACGGCCATGATCGGCCTTGGCTACCACGGCACCATCACCCCGCCGGTGATCCGGCGCACGGTGCTGGAGAACCCTGCCTGGTACACGGCCTACACGCCCTACCAGCCGGAGATCAGCCAGGGACGGCTCGAGGCGCTGGCCAACTTCCAGACCATGGTCTCCGACCTCACCGGCCTGCCGGTGGCCGGCGCCAGCCTCCTGGACGAGGGCACGGCCGTTGCCGAGGCCGTCGCCGTCGCGCACCGTGTGTCCCGCAAGGGCGGCGTTGTGGTCGTTGACGCCAACCTCCTTCCCCAGAGCCTCGCCGTGCTGCGTACCCGGTGCCTCGCCACCGGCATCGAGGTCGTCGTATCGACCGGCGAGCTCGCCGACGCTGTCCGCGCCAACCAGGCGTTCGCCGTCGTCGTGCAGGTACCAGGGGCCGACGGCGTCCTGCCGACGGCCGCCGCTCTGCGCGACCTGGCCGAACTCGCGCATGCCAACGGCGCCCTGCTCATCACCGCCTGCGACCTGCTGGCGCTCACTCTGATCGGGTCGGCAGCGGAGTGGGGTGCGGACGTCGCCGTCGGCTCCGCGCAGCGCTTCGGTGTGCCGCTGTTCTACGGCGGGCCGCACGCCGGCTACATCGCCGTCCGCTCCGGCCTGGAACGACAGCTTCCCGGACGCGTCGTCGGCGTGAGCAAGGACGCCGACGGGGTGCCGGCGTTCCGGCTGGCCCTGCAGACCCGCGAGCAGCACATCCGCCGCGAGAAGGCGACCTCGAACATCTGCACAGCGCAGGTCTTGCTGGCTGTGGCGGCGAGCTGTTATGCCGTCCACCACGGGCCCCAGGGACTCGCCGGGATCGCCGGCGCCATCCATCTCCGGGCCCGGCGCCTGGCCGCGGCGCTGCTCGCGGCCGGGTTCGAGCTGGCGGGGGAGAGCTTCTTCGACACCCTCACCGTGACCGCACCCGGACGCGCGGCCGAGATCGTCGCCGCAGCCCGGGCGGCCCGCGTGCACCTGAGACTCATCGACGCCGACCACGTGGGGGTCAGCATCGGCGAGGACGCGCAGGAGGAGGCCATCGTGGCCGTGGGCGGAGCCTTCGGCGTCGAGCTGGGCGAGGCGGTGGCAGGCGGACTGGCAGACCACCGCCGCGAGATCGACTACCTCACGCACCCGGTGTTCAGCGCCTACCGGAGCGAGACCGAACTGATGCGCTACCTGCGCACCCTCTCCGACCGCGACTTCGCGCTCGACCGGGGCATGATCCCGCTGGGCTCCTGCACCCTGAAGCTCAATCCTGCCGCGGCCATGGAGCCGATCAGCTACCCGGGCTTCGCCGGCCTGCACCCCTTCGTCGATGCGGCGGACGCCACCGGTTATGCCGACCTGATCGGGCAGCTGTGCGACTGGCTTGCCGAGATCACAGGCTACGACCGGGTGAGCCTGCAGCCCAACGCCGGCAGCCAGGGCGAGTTCGCCGGGCTGATGGCGATCCGGTCCTACCACCTCGCCAACGGCGAGGTGGGACGGAAGGTGTGCCTGATCCCTGCGTCCGCACACGGTACGAACGCCGCCTCGGCGGTCATGGCCGGCATGCGGGTGGTCGTGGTGGCGACAGCCGCGGACGGCTCGGTGGACCTGGCCGACCTAGACGCCAAGATCGCCCAGCACGCCGCGGAACTGGCTGCGGTCATGGTGACCTACCCGTCCACCCACGGTGTGTTCGAGGAGACGATCACCGAGATCTGCCGCGTGGTGCACGAGGCCGGCGGCCAGGTCTACGTGGACGGGGCGAACCTCAACGCCATGCTGGGCCTGGCCCGTCCGGGCAGGTTCGGGGCCGACGTCAGCCACCTCAACCTGCACAAGACGTTCGCCATCCCGCACGGCGGCGGTGGCCCGGGTGTCGGGCCGGTGGCGGTCCGCGAGCACCTCGCGCCCTTCCTGCCGAACCACCCGCTGGTTGAGGCCGCCGGGCCGGTGTCCAGTTACGGCCCGGTCAGTGCCGCTCCGTACGGTTCGGCAGGCGTGCTTCCGATCAGCTGGGCGTTCATCGCGCTAATGGGCCCGGACGGGCTGCGGCTGGCATCGCAGACCGCGATCCTCGCAGCCAACTATGTTGCGCACCGCCTCGCCGACAGCTTCCCGGTGCTGTACACCGGGGCTGCCGGGCTCGTCGCGCACGAGTGCATCGTCGACCTGCGGGAACTCACCCGGAGCACCGGCGTGACCGTCGACGACGTCGCCAAGCGCCTGGTCGACTACGGGTTCCACGCCCCGACCATGAGCTTCCCTGTGTCCGGGACGCTGATGATCGAGCCCACCGAGTCGGAGTCGCTGGCCGAGATCGACCGCTTCTGCGACGCGATGATCGCGATCCGTCGGGAGATGGACCAGGTGGCCGCCGGGGTCTGGCCGACCGATGACAACCCGCTGCACAACGCACCGCACCCGGCCTCGAGGATTGTCGCCGCCAACTGGGTACATCCCTACGATCGGGAACTGGCGGCCTATCCGGCCGGCCAGCGGCCGGGACCGGTGGGCTCGGGCGGCCGCGACAAGTACTGGCCGCCGGTGGCCCGCATCGACGGGGCCTACGGTGACCGCAACCTGGTGTGCACCTGCGCACCGGTGGCCGCTTACGCAGCCGACTGAAGGGGAACCGCCCATGCTGGAGTGGTGGAAACAGTTCTCCCAGCGCCCGTTCGTCGCGCACCTGCTGCGGGCGGTCGATCGGTTCAACCTGCGTGGGGGCGTGCAGCTGGCCGCCGCGATCGCCTACTTCTCGGTGCTGTCGCTTGCCCCAGTCCTGATGATGGTGTTCTCGGTGCTGGGGTTCACGGCGACGGTGTTCCGTCCCGAGTTGCTGGGGTTGATCGCGGACTGGATGAAGCTGAACTTCCCGGCCAACTCCCCGCTGGGGCCGAACCTGTACGCGGTGGTCTCGGGCGCGCTCACCAGCTGGGCGACCTTCGGCCTGGTGGGTTTGCTTTTCACCATGTGGGTCGGCTCGGGGTGGGTCGGCAACCTCAAGCGGGCGGTCCGGCTGCTGATGCGCACCGACGTCGACAATCCGGGCAAGCAGACGCCGATGCCGCTGGACGTGCTCGCCAACTTCGCTGGCCTGATCCTCATCCTGGTCGGGTTGGTGGCAACCTTCGCCTCGTCCCAGATCGCGACCACGCTCGGCGGCACGGTCGGGGCTTGGCTCGGCATCGGCGGCAGCTTCGGCTGGACTGCCCTGATCCGGCTGGTCGGGGCAGCGCTGTCGCTCGCCATCGGGGCCGCCGGGTTCCGGCTGCTCCTTGGCTGGTTCAACCCCAGCAACGTGCCCCATCACCTGGCCTGGATCGGCGCGGGCATCGGTTCGGCCGGCCTGCTCCTGCTGCAGGCGCTCGCCGGCTACCTGTTCGGCGCCTTCTCGAAGAACCTCGGAACAGCCTTGTTCGGGTCGACGATCCTGCTGATGCTGTTCCTCAACGTCTTCGCCACCCTGATCCTCTACATCGCCGCGTGGCTGGCCACGTCCGACCACCCGGCGGTTGAGCCCGAACCCGAGCCAGCGCCCGAACTGCCGGCCGAGCCGGTGGAGAGCCGCCCGGGGGAGCTGTACGTCTCCAGCGAGGTGGCACGCCGCTCGCTGGGCATCGGGCTGGGCACCGGCTACACCATCGGCGCTGCCGCTGGCCTCGGCCTCGGCGCGCTGATCACGAGTTCGCTGCGAGCCCTGCGCGGCCGGTCAAGGGAATGAGGCTTTCGCAGCGGGGACGGGTGGAGCCGTTCCATGTGATGGAGGTCGCCAAGGCCGCGGCGGCGCGACAGGTGAGCCACGGCGACGCCATCCTGCTGTGCGTCGGTCAGCCCGCCACCCCGGCGCCGGCGGCGGTGCGTGCGGCTGCGGTCACCGCAGTCAATGACGAGGTGCTGGGCTACACGGTCACCCCCGGCATCCCAGAACTCCGCTGGAAGATCGCAACGGAGTACGCCGCGCGCTACGGCATACCCGTGGACGCAGAGGAGGTCGTGATCACGACCGGCTCGTCCGCTGGTTTCCAGCTGACGATCCTAGCCGCGTTCGAGGCCGGCGAACAGGTGGCCATGACTCGTCCGGGCTACCCGGCCTACCGCAACACGCTCCAGGCGCTCGGCTGCGAGGTGGTGGACCTCGACGTTGGCGCAGAGACCCGTTACCAGCCGACGGTCGCGATGCTCGAGGCGCTCCCACGGGTGCCAGCAGGTCTGGTGGTGGCCTCGCCGTCCAACCCGACCGGCACCATCATCGACGCCGACGAGCTGGCGGAGCTGGTCGCATGGTGCGCCGCGCACGACTGCCTCCTGATCAGCGACGAGATCTACCACGGCATCAGCTACGGACGCCCCTGCGCCAGCGCGCGCGAGTTCGGCACACACGCTGTGGTGGTCGGATCGGTGAGCAAATACCACTCGATGACGGGCTGGCGGCTGGGCTGGTTGTTGTTGCCGCCTGAGCTTCGGCGTCCGGTCGAACTGCTGCAGAGCAACCTCGCGATCTGCGCGCCGGCCGTCTCGCAGGCCGCAGCGCTGGCAGCCTTCACGCCAGAAGCGGTCGAGGAACTCGACTCCCACGTGGCCCGCTACGCCCGCAACCGCGAGCTGCTGCTGCGACGGCTACCCGAACTCGGGATCACCACCTTCGCGCCCCCGGACGGGGCGTTCTACGCCTGGTGCGACATCGCGCACCTCACCCTCGACAGCCAGGCGTGGTGCGCCGTTGTCCTCGACGCGACGGGCGTCGCCCTGGCGCCCGGTATCGACTTCGATCTGGCACGAGGCGGGCGCATGATGCGGCTGAGCTTCTGCGGGAGTACCGAGGAGCTGGATGAGGCCATCGACCGATTGGCCGCTTTCCTCGCCTGACGATCGCCCCAAACGCCTGTGGAGCCTGTCGAGACCCAGGGGATCCTGACAGGCGCGATCAACGGTTGGCGGCCTCAGTGCTCGGCGGGCGGAGCGGCAACCGGAGCCGGCTGGCCGATACCGTCCAGCAGGTCGATGTACCAGTCCTGGGTGATGTCGAACGGCTTGCCGCCCTTGATGCGGTCGAAGGCGATGACGCTCAGCACGTCCCCGTTCTCCTCGTCGTTGCCGACCACGCCTGGCTTGCCCTCGAGCGCGGAGTCCACGGCCAGGTCGGTCATCAACCTGATGAGGGCGAGGTCGTAGGAGTTCGCGGCGGCGGAGCGGCTGTAGTAGCCCGACTTCTGCACGAGCACCTTCTCGGCCTTCAGCATGTGGGCGAACTGCTTGCCGAACCACGCGCCGGGGTTGATCCGCTCGAGGCGGATGTGGCCGAACGCGTCGCGAGCCACCTCGTGGCCGGCCTTCTCCATCTCGGCGACGATGTCGGAAATGCCTGCACCCTCGGAAAGGAAGACGTTTACGCAGCCGACCTCGTCCATGATCTTCCTGAGACGCGCGGCCTCAGCCTCGAGGTCGATCACGGCCTCCGGAACGAAGATGGCGTGCACGTCCCACGCCTCCTTCTTCAGGCCGAACTCCGGCAGCCACTCCACGCTCTCCACCCATTCGTGGTACTTGCGGGCCGTGGCAGCGGTGAGCCAGCCGCAGTTGCGTCCCATCACTTCGTGGATCAGCAGGATGCGGGTGCCGGCGTTGTGCTCGGCGAGGACGTTCCTGGCGAATCGGGCGCCCATCTCTGCGGCAGTGTCGGCACCCAGGGACTGGCGGATCGGGATGACGTCGTTGTCGATCGTCTTCGGCAGGCCGACGACGGTGAGGCCGTAGTCATGCTTGGCGAGGTAGGCGGCCAGGTCGGCGGCAGTCGTGTTGGTGTCGTCGCCACCGATGGTGTGCAGCACGTCGACGCCGTCGGCGACCAGGCGGTCGGCGGCGACCTTCAGCGGGTCCTCGCCCTCGGCGACGAGGCCGCGCTTGACGAGGTCCTTGGCGTTGGTGAGCTTCACCCGGGAGTTACCGATCGGGGAGCCGCCGTACTGGTGCAACAGCGCCGCCTTCTGCCGCACCACATCGGTGACGGTCAGGTAGTCGCCGATGAGCAGGCCCTGGTAGCCGTTCTTGTAGGCGATGATCTCCACCTCGGGGGCGAGCTGCGTGTAGCGCTCGATCAGTCCGCCGACTGCGGAGGAGAGGCAGGGGGCGAAACCGCCGGCGGTGAGCAGGGCGACTTTCTGGACCATCGTTGGATTCCCATCGTTCTTGAGTCTGGAGCAGCCACAGCCTACCCAGTGCTCGCACCGATTCGGCTGTGCACAACCTGCGTGGAACAACCACGGCGGGGGCACAATGAAGGCTCGCGATCGGGGGTGGTTGACGATGCGGGACCAGCGGGGGATGTCGCTGTCGGTATTCGTTGCGGTCGCCGTCCTCGCCCTGCTCCTCGTCGCAGGGCTGGTGGTGGACGGGGGTGCGCAGGCGGTGGCCGCGCGCCGCGCAGAACTGGTGGCCGCAGCAGCTGCCCGCGCCGCAGCGGACGAGACCGCCGCCGCGCGGCTGGCGGGGCAGCGTCCGGTGGTGGTCGAGGCGATCGCCGCAGCCCAGAAGGTCCTCTCCGACAGTGGCGACGTGACCGGGGAGGTGCGCCTGGTGGGCGGACGCGTCCAGGTCACCACCACGTCAGGCGTGGACACCGTATTCCTCAGCCTGATCGGCATCACCCGCCTGAGCGGCACCGGCTCGGCGGAGGCCGACCTGGTGGCTAACCGGTGAGGGTCGCCGCCATCCGCGTGACGGCCTCGGCGACGACATCCGGGGAGCAGGCGAGGTTGATGCGCACCCACTGCCGGTGCTCTGCCCCGAAGTTCACACCGGGGGAGAATGCCACTCCTCCGACCTGGAGGAAGTCGTGCGCCGGGTTGGCCAGCCCGAGGTTCGAGCAATCCACCCAGGCCAGGTAGGTGCCCTCGGCGGGGGTGTACCCGGCCGCCGGCACCTGGCGGGCGAGAGCGGATGCCAGCAACGCCTTGTTGGCAGCGATCTCCTCAACGAGCTGGTCGATCCAGCCCTGAGCGTCGGTGATCGCAGCGGTGTGCACGAGGTTTGCCAGGTGCCCGCTGGACTGCTGGGCCAGGGGGGGCAGGTCGGCCAGCACGCCAGTGGCCCCCGCGCCGGCGACGATGAGGCCGGCCTTGAACCCGGCGAGGTTCCAGGCCTTCCCCGCGCTGGTCACGCTGATGGCCTGATCTCCACCGGGGACGGTGAGGAGCGGCACGAACGTGGTGCCCGGATCGACGAGGCACGCGTGGATCTCATCCACGACAACGCGGACGCCATAGCGTCCGGCCAAGGCCATCACGGCAGTCAGTTCGGCCTCGGTGTGCACGGCGCCGGTCGGGTTGTGCGGGGAGCAGAGCAGGTAGGTCTTCGGCTGCGCCGGTCCCGCGAACGCTGTCTCGAGGCCGGCGAGGTCGAGCCGTCCGGCAGGGTCGAGCGGGGCTTCGACGATGCAGCGCCGGTAGCCGGCTATGACCTGTCGGAACGGCGGGTAGACCGGCGGGTTGATGACGACGGCATCCCCGGGCTCGCTGGTGGCCTCGAGCACGGCAAGGACGGAGTTCATCACGTCACCGGCGCGACGCACCTGCCCGGCGGCGTCCAGCTGCCAGCCCCAGCGGTCTGCGGCCATCTGTGCGAAGGCCTCGGCGTAGGCGGTGCCGTGCGGGTAGCCGGTGTCGCCGCGCTCGACCGCGTCAAGCAGCGCGGCCTTCGCAGGTTCCGGCATCGTCGTGTCCATCTCGGCGACCCACAGCGGCAGGACGTCGGGGTCGTACGTGCGCCACTTGAGGCTCTGCCGCGCGCGGAGCTCATCGATGGACAGGGAGAACAGGGCCATGGCGGCACCCTAGGCGATCTGGAGCCGTTCCTCCGACTGCTGGCGCGCGGCTGAACGCGCGTGCGTATGCTCCGACTATGGCCCGGTACTTCGACGTGAACCCCGACAATCCGCAGCCGCGCGCCCTCGCCCAGGTGGCCGAGATCATCACCGGCGGCGGGCTGGTGGCCTACCCGACCGACTCCGGCTATGCCCTGGGCTGCCGGCTCGGCAACCGGGACGGCCTTGAGCGCATCCGCTCGCTGCGCAAGCTCGGCGACAAGCACCACTTCACGCTGGTGTGCAGCGAGTTCGCCCAGCTCGGCCAGTACGTACAGATGGACAACGACGTCTTCCGGGCGGTGAAGGCTGCCACGCCCGGCGCCTACACGTTCATCCTTCGGGCCACCCGGGAAGCCCCAAAGTTGATGCTGCACCCGAGGAAGAAGACCGTCGGCGTCCGGGTACCGAAGCACACCACCACGCTGGCCCTGCTGCACACCCTCGGCGAGCCGCTGATGTCCACCACCCTGATCCTGCCCGGCGAAGAGCACCCGATGACTGACGGCTGGCAGGTCAACGACGAACTCGGGAACCTGCTGGACGCCGTCCTCGACTCCGGCGACTGCGGCCTCGACCCCACAACCATCGTCGACCTCTCCGAGGACGGCGAGATGGAGATCACCCGCTACGGGGCGGGCGACCCGACACCGTTCGAGGATTGACCGGCCTTCCCTCGACTTGTGTACGACTGCTGCGATCCGTACCCAGTTGCTACTGGTGAGTTTGTACCCGTGGGTACTAAACTGGTCCCGTGAAGAACCGCACCAGATCGGCAGCGGGCGGCAAGATGCTCGCTGCGGCGGAAGCCGAGTTTGCCGACCGAGGTTTCGAGGCCGCGACCATGGACCAGATCGCCGGACGCGCAGGAGTCAGCAAGTCCCATCTCTACTACCACTTCGACAGCAAGGACGACCTGCTGGAGCAACTCTTCGCCGTCCGGGTGGCCGAGATCCTGGCGGACAAGGAGGAGTTGCTCGCCGACGCTCCGGTTCTCGACGACGGACTGGTTGACCGGGTGCTCCGGCAGGGAGTGGCCAGCCTGCTGGCCACGCACCCGGACTTCCTGCGGATCGCCGTGCTCGAGTGCTTCCGTCCGGGAGGTCGTGGCGACCTCGCCTTCCGGTTCCTGAGCGGTGTCACCGATGACACCCTGGCCCGGTTCCGCGCGTATGGCCTGAACCCTGACCCCGCCGAACTTCAGGGCGCGATGACCTGGTTCGGGTTGCTTCCCATCCTTGCCGAGCTGCTGGTGGGGGCCGATCGTGCCCGGATCCTCGGGCTGGACGTCGAGCGGGAGCACGGCATCTTCCAGCGCCTGCTGGGCGAGGTCTACCGGGGCTACCTTGCCCAACTCCGGGCCGTGAAGACAGAGGAGGCTGACGATGCGCCGCGAGGCTGACCTGGGTGAGCGGCAGGGCCGGCGCTTCTTCTTCAGGAACGGCACCATGGACTTCGATGCCGGCTGGGTGCTTGGCTACAGCCAGCTGGGCGGCCTCGCGCCCGGCGAGGTCTTCGAATGCCTCAACGCCATCAAGGACGGCGACCCGGACTCATGGGTGCAGGCCTTCGCCGCCATGGCACAGCGTCAAGAGGACGCGGCTCTCAATGACACCACGTCGCCATCCGGCAACCGATTCCTCGCAGCTGCCGTCGCGGCCCGCGCGGCGTGGCACCTGGTCGATCCGGGTAGCGACGCTGCCCACCGGCTGCACGATCAGCTGGAGCGGTGTTTCCAGGCCTCGCTCGCAGCGTCGGAGTCTGCCTTGGCGGCTCTGGAGATTCCGACCTCCGTCGGCGCCCTCCCGGGCTACGCGTCGGCCCCGATCGACCAGCCGTGCACGGCAGCAGCCACCTGGTACGTCGTCATCGGCGGCGGTGACACCTTCCGCGAAGACCTCTACTTCTTCGGTGGCGCCCGCGCCCTGCAGGAGGGCTACGAGGTGCTGCTGGTCGACCTTCCCGGACAAGGCAGCACGCCGTACCGCGGACTCCACTTCGGTGAGCCGACCGTCGTGGCTCTCCGCGAGATTCTGATGGGCCTGAGAGACAACTGGCCATCGGCCCGGATCGTCCTGACGGGGTTCAGTGGCGGCGGCTACTTCACCCTGAAGGCCATCGACGACCCGGCGACGGCAGCGAGGATTCGGCTCGATGCGCTCGTCGCGAGCACCCCGGTGACTGACATCGCCCTGTTGCTCCAGCGGGGGATGCCAAAGATCCTTGCCCGACGTCCGTACGGGCTGGCCTCGCGGGTGGCCACCCTGGTCGCGGGCCGGATGAGCAAGGCGATGCACCGGGCCATCGCGAAGTACCAGTGGCAGTTCGGTACGGACTGGATCGGCGGGATCATTCCGCTGGCCGCGGCGGCCGGCGTGGTCGAGGCGTCGAACCTCGACGTGCCCCTGCTTGCGCTGGTGGGGGTCAGCGAGCCGGCCGAGGCCGACCGCCAGGCACGCGAGGTGTTCGCAGAGATCGCCGCCCGACAACCGGCCTCCAGGATGGTCAACTTCGAGCGCTGGACCGGCGCCGACGCGCATTGCCAGGTGAACAACCTCGGGCTCGCCCAGGACACGGCAATGAGCTGGCTGGCTGACGTGCTCGGGCCGCCGCGCCAGGCGATGGCTGTCAGGGCCCGAGGAGATGGCGGCTGGGCTACTTGAGGGTGGTCCGGCACAGGGGCGATCTCGCCGATTTGGCGACCTTCTGCGCACTGACGACGCGGCCGTCCACGGAGGTGCACGTCGATTCGTTGCAGTCCGTACGGACGGGAACCTCAGCCGACGGTCTGGCAGTCGGTCGAGGTCGCGATGACGCGAGCGCGAGCGACAGCCTTGTGGGCGCCCGCGACCACCAGCTTGATGCGGTTCAGCTGGTTCACCTCGCTGGCGCCCGGGTCGTAGTCGATCGAGGTGATGTTGGCCTGCGGGTAGAGGCGGCGCAGCTCGCGGAACATGCCCTTGCCCACCACGTGGTTGGGCAGGCAGGCGAACGGCTGGGCGCAGATGATGTTCGGCGTTCCCGACTCGATCAGCTCCATCATTTCCGCGGTCAGGAGCCAGCCCTCGCCGGCAGTGGTGCCGAGGGAGACCACGTTCCTTGCCCGCTGGGCCATGGTGTCGAGGCTGGCCTGCACGGTGAACTTGCCGCCGCAACGCGCCAGCGCTCGGTTCGCGGGCGCCTGGTACTGCTCGATCAACCAGAGCCCGATCTTCTTCGCGTGTCGCGACTTCTCCCCGATGCCGAGGTGCTCCCACTTCCAGTCGCCGGTGTAGAGCATCTGGCCGAAGAACTCCAGCAGGCCGGGCAGGACGGCCTCGCAGCCCTCGTCCTCGATCACCTGCACCGCGTTGTTGTTGGCATCCGGGTGGAACTTGACCAGGATCTCGCCGACCAGACCGATGCGGGGGCGACGCGGAACGTCCCGCAGAGGCAGCGCGTCGAAGGCCGCCACCACATGGTCGATCAGCCAGGAGTAGCCGATCCGCCGGCCGAGGGTGGGGGAGTGGCCGCCGTTGGCGAAGAACTCGGTGCAGATGGCGTCCCACCGGCGGTACAGCGCCTGCGCGCTGCCGCGCTGGCGCTCGTACGGGCGCACCCGCAGCAGTACGGTCTGCAGCAGGTCGCCCAGGACGAGCGCCTGGATTCCGTGGTGAGCGAGCGTGGGGCCGAGCGTGAAGCCGGGGTTCTCCTCGAAACCCTGGGCGCTCACGGCCACCACAGGCACCTGGCTGAAGCCGGCGTCGGCAAGGCCCGTGCGCAGCATGCCGGCGTAGTTGGTGGCCCGGCACATGCCGCCGGTCTGGGTGATCGCGACGCTGGAGCTGGCCGGATCGGCGCCACCGGTGAGGAACTTGTTCACCAGTTGGCCGATCACCATGATCGCCGGGTAGCAGGCGTCGTTGTTGACGTATTTCAGTCCCACCTCGACGTCGGCAGCCGAGGCGTGCTCGAGCAGTTCCACCCGATAGCCGAGCCGGTTGAGCACTGCGCTGGCCAGGCGGAAGTGGATCGGCGCCATCTGCGGGATGTAGACGGTGTGGGTGCGCCTCGCAGCGGCGGTGAACACCGGACGCGGACCGGGCTCTTCGTAGGCGACGATCTCGACGCTGGGCCGTCGCTCCGCCGTTGCAGCCTGGAGCGAGCGCAGGCGGATGCGCGCGGCGCCAAGGTTGGACACCTCGTCGATCTTCAGCACTGTGTACACGTTCCCGGCAGCCTCGAGGATCTCCTGCACCTGGTCGGTGGTGATCGCGTCCACCCCGCAGCCGAAGGAGTTCAGCTGTACGACCTCCAGGTGGGGTTCGCGGGTGCTCGCGGCAGCGGCCTCGTACAGCCGGGTGTGGTACGCCCACTGGTCGCGGACCCGCAGCGGGCGCTGGACGAGCGGAGCGTCGATGATGCTGTCCTCTGTGAACACGGCAAGGCCCAGCCCGGTGATGAGCTCGGGGATGCCGTGGTTGATCTGCGGGTCGACGTGGTAGGGGCGGCCGGCAAGGACGATGCCCAACGTGTCGTGCGCGGCCATCCACGCGAGTGCCCTGCGCCCCTCGGCGCGGATGTCGGCCTTCACCCGGGCGTCCTCGGCGTAGCCCTCGGTGACGGCGGCCGCCACCTCCCCGATGGTGACGTCGAAGTCCTCGAACACGTCGACCAGGCGCCGTGCGAGGTGGTCCGGTTCGGAGAGGTTCAGGAACGGGTCGAGGTAGCGGATACCCGGTTCCCGCAGCCGCGGGACGTTCTTCTCCAGCACCTGGGGGTAAAAGGCGACAATCGGGCAGTTGAAGTGGTTGTCGGCCTCTGTGTAGGCCTGCTGTTCGTAGGGGACGCAGGGGTAGAAGATCGTGCGCACCCCGCGGTCCAGCAGGTTCTCCAGGTGGCCGTGCGCCAACTTGGCCGGGTAGCAGACGTTCTCTGACGGGATCGACTCCGCGCCGGCGGCCATGGTGGCGCCGGACGTGCGGGCAGAGAGGATGACCCGGAACCCGAGGCGGGACAGCACGGTGAACCAGAACGGATAGTTCTCGTACATGTTCAGCACCCGCGGGATCCCGATGTCGCCGCGGGTGGTGGCCGCCTCGGTCAGCCGCCGGTAGCCGAAGATGCGGCGGTACTTGTAGTCGTAGAGATTGGGCAACTCGGATTTCCGCGGGGCCCGTTCGGTGCTGGCTCCCCGCTCGCAGCGGTTGCCGGAGACGTGTCGGGTGCCGTCGCCGAAGCTGGAGATGGTGAGTTGGCAGTGGTTCTGGCACAGCCGACAGAGCTCCAGTGCCGCCTCCACGGAGAAGGCGTCGAGCTCGCCAAGGGACATGGTCGTCGACACCCCGTCCGGATGGGCGTGCAGCTGGGCGGTGAGGGCCGCACCGAAGGCTCCCATGAGGCCGGCGATGTCGGGACGGGTGACGCGCGCCCCGGTGAGCAACTCGAAGGCACGCAGCACCGCATCGTTGAGAAAGGTGCCGCCCTGCACAACGACGTTGTCGCCGAGCTGGCTCGCATCCTTGAGCTTGATCACCTTGTACAGCGCGTTGCGTACTACGGAGTATGACAAGCCGGCGGAGATGTCGCCGACGTCAGCCCCGTCCTTCTGCGCCTGCTTCACCGACGAGTTCATGAACACCGTGCAGCGGCTGCCGAGGTCGACTGGGCGGGAGGCCTGGGTCGCAGCCGCGGCGAAGCTTGCGACATCGGTGCCCATGGTCTCCGCGAAGGTCTGCAGGAAGGACCCGCAGCCCGAGGAGCACGCCTCGTTGACGGCGATCGAGTCGACAGCGCCGTTGCGGATCTTCAGGTACTTCATGTCCTGCCCGCCGATGTCGATCACGGCCGTGACGCCGGGGGACACATGCTCGGCAGCCCGGTAGTGGGCCATGGTCTCGACTTCGCCCTCGTCGACATGGAGCGCAGACTGGATGAGGCTCTCGCCGTAGCCGGTGACGCAGGCGCGGGCCAGGTGGGCGGCCGGCGGCAGCCCTTCCCGGACGGCGCGGACGATGTCGACGGCCGCGGTGACCGGGTCGCCGCGGTTCGACGCGTAGCGGGTGAAACAGATGCGTTGGTCGGCGTCCAGCAGCACGGCCTTGATGGTGGTCGAGCCGGCGTCGATGCCGAGGAAGCAGGGTCCGGCGGACTCGGCGAGGGCCGCGGTCGGGACGCTCACCCGTGCGTGCCGGAGGGTGAACTCGGCGCGCTCGGCCTCGCTGTCGAACAGGGGTCGCAGGGGTGCACCGACCGGCATCACCGGGACTGCGCGACTCAGGCGTGAGCGCAGCGCTGCGGCGGTGTGGACGGCTTCACCGGCGAGCAGGGCCGCGCCGATCGCGACGTACAGCTGGGCGTTCGCCGGGGTAGTGAAGCTGGTGGCATGCCCGGACAGCGCACGCCGGTAGGCCTCGCGGAGTTGCGGCAGGAAGTGCAACGGGCCGCCGAGGAGCACCACATTGCCGCGGATCGGGTGGCCAGCGGCCAACCCCGAGATCGTCTGCAGGGCAACTGCCTGGAACACCGAAGCGGCCAGGTCGGTGTGCGCTGCGCCCTGGTTGAGCAGCGGCTGCAGGTCGGACTTGGCGAACACCCCGCAGCGCGAGGCGATCGGGTAGAGGTTCCGGTACTGACCGGCGAGGTCGTCGAGGCCGGCGGCGTCGGTCTGCAGCAGCACGGCCATCTGGTCGATGAAGGCGCCGGTGCCCCCGGCGCAGGTGCCGTTCATCCGCTGCTCGGGCACGGGGTGGAGGTAGGTGATCTTCGCGTCCTCGCCGCCGAGCTCGATCACGACGTCGGCTTCCGGGAGGAACCGCTGCACGGCCTCAGTGCCGGCGATGACCTCCTGGACGAACTCCACGCCCATCAGTTCAGCGACGTGGACTCCGCCGGAGCCGGTCACCGACGTCCGCATGCCGATGTCGGGGACGCTGTCGGCGAGGGTTGTGAGCAGCGAGCGCAGTTCGCCCCGGACGTCGGCGTTGTGTCGCCGGTAGTCGCTGAACACGATGTCGTCATCGCGCAGCACAACGGCCTTGACCGTTGTGGAGCCGATATCCAGGCCGAGGGCAAGCTGCGACATGGGTTCATCGTGCCCCATTCCGCATGGCCGCAAGGCGATTGGAGGTAAGGGTCAACCGGTGGGCAGCGGCGGGGCACCGTCGATCCCGACCCTCACTCCCTTCGGTAGTCCTCGCCTTCCGCGGTGAGGTTGGCCCGTGCGGGGCCCTCCCACCAGGAGTTACCCAATGCGGTGTGGAACAACGGCCGGGTCGCGGCGAACGCGGCAAGAGCTGCCCGACGGGAGGCGCGCCACATCTCCTCGTCCATGCCGGCTGCCTCCGACCGAAGCGCCTGCACCGACGCCCGGTAGCGGGTGGGTTCTGCCCCGAGGATGGCCAGGTCGGCGTCGCTCACCCGGGCACCGGGGGCATCCTCCGGTGACGGCCGATGGCCAATGGTGACGAGGACGAGGCGGACGACCTCAGCGACCTCTGCGTCCTCCACCCCGGCTACCGGCAATTCCCGCGCGGCCAGCGCTGCAGACAGCTTCTCGTCGTGGCCCGGGGAGCTGGTGTGGACAGCGTCGTGGAACCAGAGCGCGATCTCCTCCGACCGACTGGCAGGACCGAGCAGGTCGAGAGCCGCCAGAGTGTCGCAGAGGTGTTCGAGGTCGTGGTAGTGCCGGTGCGGCTCCGTCCAGCGGGCCATGAGCTCTGCGCCCAACTGGGCTCTGCCGGGCAGCAACGACTCCCACCGCTGGCGCAGAGCCGCGATCACCACAGCCCGACCAGCCACCACGCCAGGCCGGCGCAGGCCGCGGCGAACAGGACGCTGGTGAAGGTGCCGATGATGAAGCGTTCGGCTGCTCCGGAGCTGGTGGCCTTCAGTTCCGGGTAGCGGGCGAGCGCCTTGATGGCCAACACGACCGCGATGCCCTCACCGAATCCGGCGAGGATCGTCGCGAACACCGCGAGTCGCTCGAGCATGCCGATCCAGCGGCCGCCGCGCAGGGTTGCCGCTGCGGCGCGGATGCCGGGGGCGTCGGTCGCGTCGGCGGCTGCCGCCTGCTCGCTGCTCGTTGTGGGTGGACGCGGGGGATCGGCTCGGCCGAACACGGCGGTCACCACCGGGCTGCCGGCAAGCACCGCCAGGACGGCGAGCACGGCCACCACTGCAGCCTTGAGGGCGATCGCCAGCGCCGGGTTCACGGCGTCACCGCCAGTTCCTGCACCCGGCCGAGCAGCCGTGCTGCCAGCTGGGAGCCGCGGTCGACCTCGGTGCGGGAGGCCCGGGACAGCCGCTGGCTCACAGCTGACGGGGAGATGCCCAGGCGCTGAGCGGCACGGGCGTTGGTGAAGCCCTTGTCGAGCAGGTCCATCAGCTCCCATCCCTCCTCGCTCCGCCGGGCGAGCACCGTGCGCAGCAGCCAGAGCGCGGCCTCCGCGTCCTCCGCCGCGTCGTTGACCTCACCATAGGCGGCGCCTCGGACGCCGGCCGGAAGGGCGAGGGCGAGTTCCGCCGGGGCCGTGCGGGCGCTGTCGATGGCTGCGCGTGCCGCGAGGTAAGCGGGTCCGCGGGCTGCTCGGGTGGACGTTGGCACCGGCGAATCCACCGTCCCGCCGCCGAGCCCGATCCGCCAGCCGCCGAGGCGGGTGAGGCGAGTGATGGCCGTCACCACGGGCCGCGGATCATCGAGCAGGCCCTGGACCTCATCCCCCGCCGTCCGTTCGAAGGGCAGTGCAACGGCGAGGTCGCCGAGCGCTGCCAGTGCCGCCGGCACCCGATCGTCCGCTGTGCGGCTGCCGACCTGGTCGGCGATCAGCACGAAGCTGAAGGACAGAGACTTCATATCAATCAAGTTAAGTCAAAAGACTGAACGAGTCAATGACCCCAGGATCATGGCTCAGAGCCAGAGGGTCAGCGTTGCCGGCAGGAGGAAAACCATCCCGGTCAACCAGGTGAGGTGCGTAATGATCGGGGCGAGCACGCCCCCGGTCACGCGACGCTGGAGACCGACGACGGCTCCCAGGACGGCAGCCCCGACGACGAGGGTCGGGATGCCGGTCGCCACGGTGGAGAGCGCGAAGACGAAGGTCGTGATGAGCACGGCGTGCTGGCCGCCGGTGGCTGCGTAGAGCCCGCCGCGGAAGAAGAGCTCTGCCGCCACGGCGTTGAGGAACAGCAGGCCGACCATGACCGGGAGGATGCTCAAGCGCGCGTGCGCCATCAGGTCGAGCAGCGGCTCCCTCAGTGCGGGGATGGCAGCGACGATCACGGCACCGGCAAGGAACAACACGACCAGCAGCAGCCCGACTAGCAGCGGCTGGACGATCGCGCGCGAATCCTGGCCACCGCGGCGGTCGTTGGCCGAACCGAGGTAGAGCTTGCCCGACATCAGGGCTCCGACCACCCAGGTCGTGCCAAGAGCGAGCGTGATGGCGTAGAGCGCGGGGTCGCCAGGACTGATGCGCAGCGTCCAGGCCATCAGGAACGACGCGATCGCCAACGTCACCGCCGACACCCAGCGTCGCTGCACCAGTTGTTCGGGTGTCTCGGAGTGGTCTCGTGGCACGGGGTTGACCAGTGCGGCCGTGAAGAAATCCCGCACGTCGTGGACGGGGTGGATCACGGTCGTGCTCCTCGCTTGGGGTTGAGCGGCTCCCAGCGCTCATGCTAGTCATCGCGACGCGAGTGCGAGGCCACCAACACTGGAGTTCTCACAACCGCGCGTCGCGCGCAGCAAGTGGGTGCGAGATGGACTCCGTGAAGGCATATGCCTAAATCAGCAGAAGTTCAGCCAAAAGCCTTAACGATCGTCGTCACCGCAGAGATCGCCGACAAGCGCCGTGGGGGAGACCCGGGCCAGGTCGGCCGCGGCCAGCTCCACCGATACCTCCGGTAGCCCGCTGCCGCAGAAGAGCGTGCCGGCCAGTCGGGAGTCCAGCACGAGCTGCACGTCGGGGTCATCGCAGACAGGGCCGACACCGCCGGGTTCCATGCCGAGCGCGGCGAGACGATCGGCCGCAGCGGGGCGCAGGGCCGACCGGGGGACGCCGAGGAGCCGGGCGAGGTTGCCGTAACGCAGCCGTGCCGGGCCGGGGATGGCTGCCAGCACCAGCCGGTCGTCCGGCAGGCAGAACGCAAGCGTCTTGGCCGAAGCTGCGACGTCGAGTCCGGTCAGGTGGAGGTCCGCCTCGGTACGGACGGGGGGATGGTGGTGCAGCCGGTAGGAGATGCCGGCACGGTCGAGTGCGGCAACAGCCATCGGGACGCGTCCTTGGTTCACGCGTCCCATTCTGCAGTGGTGCTCAGCCCAAGGCGGGCATGAACGGGCGCGTCGTGGCCAGCGGGCGTGCCGGCAGCGGCTCGCTGGCCGGCGTCCACTCGTGGTCGGCGGCCCCGGTGGCGAAGACGCCGGTGAACTGGGGATGGCAGGCCACCACGTGGGCAACGCCTTCGGTGCGTCCAGGGAAACGGTCGTCGCAGGAACCGCAGATGTAGCGCTCGTCCGCGTCAAGGACCCGGTTGACCCAGCGGGAGAACCGACCCGCGGAGCGGCTCATCGGCGTGCTCCGAAGAGTGCGGAGAAGAGCGTGACGAACGCAGCCCTGAAGGGATGGCCCTCACGCTCAAATGTCATAATGTAACTTATCGGCCAATCAGTAAGGGCCTCGGCGGGAAGCTGTGCGACCCTGCCGTCTGCGCGAACGACGAGCGGCGCAACCCTGCCCGTCCTGCTGCTCTGGTATCGGTACAAGGTCGCCATTCCTCAGTGCGGGAGGCTTGCGAAGAAGTTGGTGACGGGCTGGAACAGCCCCAGGGTGCTCTGGCCCAGCGCGGTGACGCCAACGATGATCACCGTGGCAATCAAGGCGACGAACAAGCCGTACTCGATGGCTGTCGCTCCACGCTCCCCGACTTGCTGCATGGCCAAGATCCTAATGCATTCCTGTGTCATTCGAAAGCCCGATATCAGGTATTCAGCGACCCTTTTCTGTTGCATTTGTCCCCCTTTCGGGCGACCCATCGAGGATTGTGTCCCCCTCAAGGATGACTGCACGGAATAGGCGTTGTCCCCCTAAAGGATGACCCTAGGCCCAGCTGGCCGCCCGAGTGTTGCGACACGCAGCACGTAGATTGGCCGCCATGTCCACGCATACCAGCCTGCGCCGCTGGCTGCGAGCGTGGCCGTGGCTGGCCGCACTGCTGGTGATCAGCCTGGTCGTCGGGCTGGGCGGCTTCGCCAGGCGCACGGACAAACTGGTGCCCGCGGCGCTCGGCGCAGAGATCGACAGCCACAATCTCGTCTTCACCCTCACCGGCGCGACACTGCAGGCCGTACCGAGGATTTCGGGCGCGACGGAATGGAAGGTCGAGGTGGCCGGCAGTGTCCGAAATCCCAACGACGAGGCACTGGCTCCCATTTTGGGGCCTACCGGCAATTTCATCCTTCATGATTTGTCCTCCGGGCGCACCGCTGAGCCCGACTCGGTGAAGATCGGAGCGTCCTTTCACCGCGACCTGGTGCCGCCCGGCAACAGCACATTGCCGCTGACGGTCACCTTCACCCTGCCGCCGGACTACGTGCCGCAGGCAGGCATCGAGGTCGGCGTCGCGAAGATGGAACACACGGCGAACACCGTGCTGGGCCTGAACGACAAGGAATTGGTGTGGAACGTCGACTCCTATGCCCCGTTGAGCCTGGTGCAACTCCCCCTCACACGACTCCCGGACGCGCCCCGCTGACGATCAGCCTGGCCGGCCGAGCAGGAGTGGTGATGCGCCATCCGGGTTGGTGATCCCGACCCCCTGCACGCGGGAAAGGAAGCCCTGCGGCACCTCGAAGAGCGCAGAGACGCTACCGGTGCTGCCGCTGTCGCAGAACGCCGCCTCCCCCTTCGGCGGCGTCCAGCCCAGCTCCGGATCCCAGGTGGCGTCCCCGGCCACGAGCTCGAAGTTGCAGTACACCGGCGTGGTCGCCGCGGTGGCATCGTAGGTCACGGTCGCCA
>JADGPA010000030.1 GCA_017882685.1 Propionibacteriaceae bacterium
CGGTGCCGAGGGCAGGCCCGGTGCCGAGGGCAGGCCGCCGGACCCGGAGGAGGTCTAGTTGCTACTGCTCGCCAGTGGCAGCACGCCGATGGTGGCACTGGTGGCCCGGGGGCCGCCGGAGGTCTCGTCCTGCGGGCTCACTACCGGCAGGCTGAGAGCGGTCGGGTGCACAGGATCGACGGAGATGGTCAGGGCGTCAGGGATCCGCGAGCCGAGGTAGGCCTGGTCGGTGGCCGCGATGACCAGTTCGATACGGTCACCGACCACGTAACGGTGGACGATCCCGGGCAGCGTCATCGTGACAAGTCGCTGCTGGCCAGGCAATACGGCTATGCGTGTCGGAGAAACGAGGTTCTCCACGAGTGTGACCGCTCCCGAAGGAGCCACGTCGTAGATTTTGCCGAACAGCACCGCCTGGTCCGCCGGTGTCAGCGACGACGCGGCGGCCGCTGTCAGCCGGAAGCGCACCACGGGGATGCCGACTGAGTCGATGCTCGCCGGGAGTGGCGGCGTCTCGAACGAGGCGTACGTACCCGGCGGGTCGGTCGGCCCGATGTTCGAGAACGGCGACATGTTCTGGACTCCCGAGGTCTCCGAGTAGCTGCCCGGTTGGGCGCCCGGCGGGTTGACGAAGCTCTTGCTTCCCGGCGATACGTCCTGAGCCGAGCGCACCAGCGATCCGTCGCCCGACAGGTAGAGATCGAGCGTGCCGCCCACCGGCCAGCTCGACGCGGTGCCGTAGGCGGGCTCGGCGGAACCGCCGGTGTTGTAGGCGACCCAGGGCCGGAAGTACTCCACGGCTGGACCCGTCGAGACGTTCTGGTGCTTCAAGTATTTGGCGAACCAGTCGATGATGAGGCTGGTCTCGTAGCCGTGGGCCGCCGAGGTGTAGCTCAGCTCTCCGGGCGCAGGTGTGGAGTTGCTGTGGCCCCAGCTCTGGATGACCAGCTTCACCGGGTCACCGTTCGCCCGGAGGTCGTTGTAATTCGCAACCGCCTCGTTGATGTTGAACAGTGTGTCGCCCTCGCCCTGCATGAGCATCACGGGGATCCGGACGTGCTTGGCGAAGCTCGCCATCGAGTCCGACCGCAGCATGGACACCACCCAATCCGGCGGATACCCGAGCGCGGCGGACTCGATGTAGGCTTCGCAGATCCGGGGGTCGAACCCCGGGCAGCTCGACGGGGGCACCGGCGTGCTGCTGGGGTTCTGGGGTGCCTCGCTCAAGCCATCGGCGGTGAAGAGGCTCGTCCACTGCCACTTCAGGACCCCCGGCGGGTTGTCGGTGTAGTGAAAGGCAGCCGAGCCGTTGTTCGGAGCCAGGGAGTAGGCGAGGTCGTTCCAGGTGATGATCGGGATGATGGTGTCGACTCGCGGGTCGATCGCGGCAGTGGAGAACTGAACCCCTCCGCCGTAAGAGCCTCCGATCATGCCCACCCGGGGATCGGCCGGCCCGTCCTTCAGGACCTCGGGCCGGTAGCTGAGCCACGAGATGAGCTGCGAGGCCGCTTCACCGTCCCAGATCGGACTGTCGAGCTCGATGTTGCATCCGCTGCCGCCGAAGCCCAGACCCGAGTAGGTGAGCACGACGTAGCCCCGGGGAGCGGCGTACTGGGCCAGGGGTACTTGGTCGGCATACGATCCACCGAAGCCGTTGGTGGTCAGGATCACCGGGTCCGGCGACGACGCCGATGCCGCCGTGGGCACGAAGATCTCGCCGAGGATCGTGCAGACCGTCGAGTGCCCGGGCCCGACGTGGACCACGAAGTGCATCATTGATGCCTGGTAACCGGTCCCCCCCGCGGCCTGTGAGCTCGAGGTGACCTGCGCCGGCGGAGGGGCAACGAACCCCGCCAAACGGGCATGCTGCCCCGCTGCGCCTGAACCCGGTCCACTGCCTGCCGCTCCGGGATCACCCCCCGAGGAGTAGCCCGAGTGTGCTTGGGCGTGCGGCGACGCCAGCGTGGCCGCCAAAGCTCCACCTGCGGGCACCAGGGTGGCTGCACAGGCAAGGACCGCGATGACGATGGACCCGCCGCCGCGGCGGCCAGGGCGAAGGCGGCGTGTCGACATGCCCTGGTAACGTCCGAGCGCCTTGGAACTTGCGCATCGCGTCTTGCGCATCGCCTCTGGTGCCACGCAGTGCGAGAGGTTGCCGACTCCCTGTGAGGGCGGAATGCCGTTGCACGCAGGCGGTGCACCAGGCTGGCCGTCGGCCTTCTCTGGTGCGAGCGCCCCAGAACGCCGACTTGGCCGCGAGGCAGGGACCCGCCTGCGACCCGCAACCACGCTCCGAAGTGCTGATCTGTCCGAGACGCAAGAGACGCGCAGGTGTCGTTCTGGGCGAGTGTTATGGGCGCGATGTCACCCAGAGCAGCCAGTCAACTTTCACCGGGCCGGCGGCGAAGCATCTCCCTATAGTGCGGGCATGAACGACTTCGCCTCAGCTCTCGACACCGCCGCGGCTATCCGTCGCAAGGATGTGAGCCCGCTCGAAGTGCTCGACGCCAGCCTTGATCGCGTCGACAAGCGAAACCCTGAGCTGAACGCGGTGATCTGGCGGAACGACGACGAGGCCCGGGCCGAGGCGCGGGTGCTCGGTGAGCGGATCGCCGCCGGGGCCGATGACCTCCCACCCTTCGCCGGCGTGCCCATCCCCATCAAGGACCTCACTCCGGTGGAGGGTCAGCCGGTGACCTACGGCTCGCTCGGCGCCCCTGATGGGGCGAGCGATCACAGCGAACGGGTAGTCGATGCCTACCGGCGGGCCGGGTTCATCCTCACCGGCCGCACCAACACTCCTGAGTTCGGATCGATCACCGTCACCGAGAACCTCCGTTACGGTCCCACCCGCAATCCGTGGAACCCCGAGCACACCCCGGGCGGATCGAGTGGCGGGGCGGGAGCTGCGGTGGCTTCGGGCATGTTCTCCGTCGCTCACGCCAGCGACGGCGGTGGTTCGATTCGCATCCCGGCATCGTGCTGCGGGCTGGTCGGCCTCAAGCCGAGCCGGGGGCGGGTGACATCGGTGATTCCCGGATGGCAGGGCATGTCCACCGAAGGGGCACTCTGCCGGACAGTGGCCGACGCTGCCGCGCTGCTCGACGCGATGAGTACGCCGGACCACAACGCCTGGTGGAATGCGCCGTCACCGGCGGCCCCTTTCGCCACGGAACCTGGGAAGGATCCCGGGCGCCTGCGGGTAGTGCTGAACACGGTGAGCGCCTTTGGTGTCCCCGTTGACGAGGAAGCGGTGGCGGCGGTGGAAGCCACCGGGCGGTTGCTCGAGGCCGCCGGCCATCAGGTGGAACGACTGGATGCCGACGTCTTCGACGCTGCCGCCCTCGGGCCGTTCCTCCATGTCGTGAACGGCGGC
>JADGPA010000002.1 GCA_017882685.1 Propionibacteriaceae bacterium
AGACGCGGCACGCGCACAAGGAGCGCACCAGCAAGCGTTCTGGTCTTCATGTGACGGCGTGGGCCTATTGCATCGCCGTCGAGTTCAGCGTCCACGGGCTGGGTGGTGGTGAGGTCGAACCGGTCGGCCGTCATTCGCCTGACCGCCCCATCGACGCCTCCCCGACTCGTGATCAACTCGCGCACGAGTGCGAACCAACCGACAATGCCCCGAGGCGCGACCACCACCAGGTCAAGGTGGCCATCGTCCAGCCGGGCATCTGGCAGCAACTTCACGCCGCCGGTCAGTTCGCCACAGTTACCCACCACTACCATCCGGGCGCGTCGGCTGTGGGCGAGCTGCTGGCGGTCCGACACTGACACGGCGAACCCGGGGTCGAAGAGCGCCCTCATGCCGGACAACAGGTAGGCCGGCCAGCCGACCGCATCCTTGAGCCGTTCGTCAGCCTCGCCCATCGTCGTGGCGTCCATACCCATTCCGGCCATCACCACGAAGACCCGCTCGGCCTCGTCGTCCCACACCACCGCGCCCACGTCGATGCTCCGGTTCGTGCCGGTCAGGACTGTCGTCAACGCCTCACCCAGATCATCGACGGGCAGGCCCAGGTTGCGGGCAAGAAGGTTCCCGGTGCCACCTGGCAGGAGGCCCAATGGAACCCCGGTGCCGACCAGCGCACTGGCCACACTCCGTACGGTCCCGTCGCCCCCCAGCGAGCAGACCATGGTGGCGCCTCCCCTGACGGCCTGTTCAGCCTGTCCCGCTCCAGGATCGTCCTGGCTGGTCTCATACCAGCGCACCTCGATCGCGCCGTGGGTCAGGCAGGCGCCGGTAACCTGGGCCTTCACCGCATCCAGGTCAGTGAACTTGGACGGATTGACCACCACAGCCAGCCGTTCGTCGGGGGAGGCTGCCTCAGGTGCGACCGACCTGCTCGGCTTCGACCCTGGCGGGTCGGGCGAAATGTCGCCACCGTTCTCAACGCCTGATGCGGAGTCTCGCTCGCGCAGCGTTTCGTTTTGCGGGGTTGTGGTCATACTGCCTCTCTGACGACTCTGAAATACCCTGCGCGGCAGGATCCAACCCTCCGGCTCTGGCGAACCCTCAAGGTGGGGCCAACCGCCGGATCAGTTGGCGGCATCGTGGGTGTCGATGTCCGGCTCAGTAAGGCTCTTGATGTGGACTCCGCGCTCGCCAGCTCAGTGATCGTCTGAATCGCCAAGGTCGTGGTGCTGGCCAACCGATCGCGAACGCGCACCACCAACGCGTCGCCGGCACGGAGGTAGTCCTCGCACGCCTGGCAGCGCAGGGCTTCCTGGCAGGTTGCGTCGATCTGTACGACGGTCGCCTGGCGAGGACGGCGGAAGAGGCCTCCCTGCTTCGGTCGGCTCCACGTCGAGTGCCGATGTATCGCAGCATGCTGGCTGGCATTGATGAGTTGATCGCTCATTCCGCAGCCAGCACCAACCAGGTCGGTATCGTCGGCTTCTCCATGGGCGGCCACTGGGCCGTCTGGTTGGCGCAGCGTCCCGACGCGCATGCGGGGGCGGTGGTGATTCACTACGCGACGCGCGCGGTCACCAAGGTCAGCACGCCGGTCCCGGTGCTTGCGCATTTCGCCGAGATGGACCCCTTCGTCACTCTCGCGGGCAGGCGCAAGATGGAGCGATCGTTCGCACGCTTCGGGTGGCCGTACACAGCGATGGATCACCCCGGCACAGGGCATTGGTTCGCCGAGTCTGCGGACGAAGGATTTGACCGCGCCGCCGCAGATAGTTCATTCACGGCATCCTGTCGACACCTCGATGACGCAATAGGTGGAAGCTCCGGAAGTGCGCGCCATCCGCTTTGACTGGTGGCTCGGCGTCGAAACCTGGTGGCGTTCGGTTGATTCTGACAAGACTCGAGCCCTGCCCTTGGGGATTCCATGTCTGCCCTCTGCTGGCCTCTGCTGAAGGGGAGTCTCGCGACCCGGAAGCCCGATGGCTCGTGTCTGAAGGGTGCCGTCTAGACTTGGCGCCCTCGGAACGGGCCTCGTCGGGGCCGACGTGGTCGCGAAGAGCCGTGGGGGACGATGCGGGATCTTGAACGGGTTGCTGTTGTCGGCGCCGGGCGCCTGGGCACCGCCCTTGCCACAGCCCTGAGCGATGCCGGCCTCAAGGTCGAAGGTCCGCTGCGAAGGGGCGAGGTGCCGAGTCGAGATGCCGGGGTCGTGCTCCTGTGCGTCCCCGACCGAGAGATCGGATCAGCCGCCGCGTCGATCGCGCCCGGCCCGCTCGTGGGCCATTGCTCGGGCGTGACCACACTGGAACCGCTGGGCAGCCACCCCGGGTTCTCCCTCCACCCTTTGATGACAATCCCCGCCGGGGGCGTGGCCAGCTTCCCCGGGGTCGCGTGCGCGGTGTCCGGGGACGCGGTGGCCGACAGCCTGGCTCGTCGGCTCGGCATGCGACCGATCGCGATCGCCGATGACGATCGGGCGGCGTACCACGCGGCCGCGTGTATGGCGTCGAACTTCCTGGTGGTGTTGGAGGACGCCGCGGAGCGGGTCGGACGGACGGCGGGCCTGACCCGGGACGATCTGCTCCCGCTCGTCCGTGCGACCGTGGAGAACTGGTCCCGGCTGGGACCGGACGCGCTCACCGGGCCCGTCGTTCGTGGTGACGAGGCGACGCTCGCCTCGCATCGCGGGGCGCTGCGGGCCCGAGCACCCGAACTGCTCACTCTTTACGACGCGATGGTGGAGGTGGCCCGAGGATGAGGATCATCAGGGATGTTGCGGCGGTGCGCGCCGCGGTGGACGGTGCGGGACGCGTCGGACTGGTGCCCACGATGGGTGCGTTCCACGAGGGCCACCTGTCGCTGATCCGGGCAGCGCGGGAGTCCTGTGACCTTGTCGTGGTGTGGCTATTCGTGAACCCGACCCAGTTCAACGAAGCGTCCGACCTGGCCAACTATCCCCGTGACGAGGAACGTGACGCTGCGCTGGCGGCGGAGTGCGGTACCGACATCCTGTTCGCCCCGCCGGTGGACCAGGTCTACCCCGCCGGTTTCGCGACCACCGTGAGCGTGTCCGGGATCGCCGACGTCCTCGAAGGGGCGCACCGACCCGGCCACTTCACCGGGGTGGCGACGGTCGTGGCCAAGATGTTGAACATGGTCGGCTCGGACGTGGCGTACTTCGGGGCGAAGGACGCCCAGCAGGTGGCTGTCGTTCGACGGATGGTGGCCGACCTGGACATCCCGGTGACCATCGACGTGCTGCCGATCGTCCGGGAGCCCGACGGTCTGGCGATGAGCAGCCGCAACGTCCGGCTGAGCGCTGACGAACGGCGTCGCGCGGCAGCGCTCCACCGTGGCCTGGCCGCAGCCCGGGACGCGGCCGCAGCAGGCGAGCAGGACGCCGGCATCCTGGCCAGCATCGTGGCGGACGAGCTGGAGCGAGAGTCGATCACCGCCGAGTACGTTGCCGTCCTCGACCCGGAGACGTTCGAACCGGTCGCTAGTGTCGAGCGGCCCACCCTGATCGCCCTGGCCGCCCGGGTCGGCCCGGTGCGCCTTGTCGACAACATGGAGGTCACGCCGTGATCCGCACCATGCTGAAGAGCAAGATCCACCGCGCGACGATCACTGACTCCGATCTGCACTATGTCGGGTCCATCACCGTCGACCCGGACCTGCTCGAGGCAGCCGACATCCACGTCCACGAACAGGTGGCCGTGGTCGATGTCGACAACGGCGCCCGCTTCGAGACCTATACGATCGCCGGCCAGCGTGGCTCCGGCGAGATCAAGGTCAACGGCGCCGCTGCCCGGCTCGTGCACACCGGCGACACCGTGATCCTGATCTCCTACGGCCTGTACACCGCCGACGAGCTCGCAAGCTACGCGCCCGTGGTGGTTCACGTCGACCGGGCGAACCGGATCCTCACCGTCGACGCTGACGTGGCCTCCCTCAACGACACCGGGGAGGAATGAGCATGTCGGACGGGCGGATAGACACCGAACGCAAGCACGTCACCCTGGCCTCACTGGCACAGCAGAAGGCCTCTGGCGAGCCCATCGTGATGGTCACCGCGTACGACTTCCCCAGCGCCCGGATCGCCGACGAGGTGGCCGTCGACCTAGTGCTTGTCGGGGACTCGGCGGCCAGCGTGGTGCTCGGCTACAACTCAACCGTGCCCGTGACGGTCGACGAGTTGCTCATGCTGACCAAGGCCGTGCGGCGGGGCCTCACCAACGCACTACTCGTCGCCGACTTGCCGTTCGGCTCCTACGAAGCCAGCGACAGCGACGCCGTCCACACGGCCCAGCGGTTCGTCAAGGAAGGCGGCGCGGACGCAGTCAAGATCGAACGCGGCGGCACCACCACGGCGCGGGCACGCGCCATCATCGAGGCAGGCATCCCCGTCATGGGCCATGTCGGGCTCACCCCACAGGCCGCCACATCACTGGGCGGCTACAAGGTCCAGGGCAAGACCGCCGACCACGCCGAACGACTCATCCACGACGCCCTCGACCTGCAAGCAGCAGGATGCTTCGCGATCGTGGTCGAGGCCGTCCCCGCACCCGTCACCGAACTGCTTACCAGCCAGCTCGACTGCATCACCATCGGCATCGGCGCCGGCAGCGCCACCGACGGCCAAGTCCTGGTCTGGCACGACCTGCTCGGTATCACCACCGGACACCTCGCCAAGTTCGTCCGCACGTTCGCCGACCTCCACACCGAAACCGTCCGCGGACTCACCGCCTACACCAACGCCGTCCACAACCGCGACTTCCCGGCCAGCGAACACGCCTACACGATCAACGAAGACGAACTGAACGCCCTCCGCGCCAGGTTCCCTTCCGGCTGAGGACGCCTGGGGGTGCCCGGCGCAGCGGTCGAGTCCGGCCCCGATGAAGCAGGGGTCTGTCGGCGGCCTTCTGGATCAGGCCTGCGGATCAACCCATCTCGTAGACGCGCAGCGAGTTGGTTTGCCGCGACAGCCGTCCGGGGTTGCCCGCGACGATGACCACCCGGTCGCCGTGCTCGACGAACCCCGTCTCGGTGAGCCCCATCTGCACGGACTCGACCATGGCGTCGGTGTTGGTGTACTCGGGCGTGACGTAGGACTGGACGCCCCAGCACAGCGTCAGTTCCTGAGCAGTCTTCGGCAACGGGGTGAAGGCCATGATCGGCACCTCGGAACGCAGCCGGGCGAGCCGGTGCGGGGTGTCCCCCGAAATCGTGAACGCTGCCAGGTACTTGGCCTCGACCCGCTCGGCCACGTCGACAGCGGCCTTGGAGATGACGCCGGAGGTGGTGTGCGGGTTCCAGTCCAGGGACCGGATCTTGTCCAGCCCCTCGGCCTCTGTCCTCACGATGATCCGCGACATCACCTCGACGGCCCCGATCGGGTAGTCACCGACGGCGGTCTCGCCGGACAGCATGACCGCGTCGGCACCATCGAGGATGGCGTTGGCCACGTCGGAGGCCTCCGCACGGGTCGGACGGTGCGAGGTGATCATCGACTCCAGCATCTGGGTGGCGACGATCACCGGCTTGGCCCAGGCTCGGGCGGCGTCGATGATCTTCTTCTGCACCGAGGGGACGTCCTCCAGCGGCAGTTCCACACCGAGGTCCCCACGGGCGACCATGAACGCGTCGAAGGCGTCGACGATCGCGTACAGGTTGTCGATGGCCTGCGGCTTCTCCAGCTTCGCGATCACCGGGACGTGGCGGTCCTCCGAATCCATGACCGCGCGCACCCCCTCCACGTCGGTGGCGTTGCGGACGAAGGACAGGGCCACCATGTCCACGCCATGGCGCAGCGCCCAGCGCAGGTCACGCTCGTCCTTCTCGCTCAGCGCCGGCACGCTCACCGGGACGCCGGGGAGGTTGATGCCCTTGTGGTCGGACACACGTCCGCCGACGACCACCTCAGTGACCACGTCGGTGGCTGTCACCTCGACGGCCCGGAGCTCGATCGCCCCGTCGTTGATCAGGATCTGGTCGCCGGGGCTCACGTCATCGGTCAGGGTGTGCAGCGTTGTGGACGCCCGTTCGGCGGTGCCGGGCACGTCCTCGGTGGTGATCACGAACCGCGCACCAGGCGTGAGGAAGGCCTCGCCGTCGATGAAGTTGCCCAGACGGATCTTGGGCCCCTGCAGGTCGGCGAGGATACCGATGGGGCGGTTGGCGGCACGGGCGGCGTCACGGATCCAGCCCACGCGCTTGGCATGGAGGATGTGGTCACCGTGGCTCATGTTGAGTCGGGCGACGTTCATGCCCGCGTTGACGAGGTTGACGATGGCTTCGGCGGAATCAGTGGCCGGGCCGATCGTGCAGACAATCTTTGCTCTACGCACACCAGCACCCTAGCCGACCCTGGCGGAGCCGCTCAGGCACCCCTCAGGAGCGGACGAGCCGCAATGCCGCCGCCAGATCCTCAGGGTAGCCGGACGTGAACCGCACCTGGTCACCCGTCCGTGGATGGATGAAGGCGAGCTCGACAGCGTGCAGCCACTGCCGCTCCAGGCCGAGTTTCGCTGCGAGGACCGGGTCGCCGCCGTAGGTCGGGTCGCCGACGCAGGGGTGCTTGATGGCCTGCATGTGCACCCTGATCTGGTGCGTGCGGCCGGTCTCGAGGTGCACCTCGAGGAGCGTGACCCCGCGGAAGGCCTCCAGCACCTTGTAGTGGGTGACGCTGTGCCGTCCGCCGGCGACGATCGCCATGCGCCAGTCCGCGCCGTGGTGGCGTCCGATCGGAGCCTCGATAGTGCCCTCGAACGGGTCCGGGTGACCCTGCACGAGGGTGTGGTAGGTCTTCTCGACCTCACGCGACCGGAAGGCCTGCTTGAGCGCCGTGTAGGCCGGTTCGCTCTTGGCCACCACCATCAACCCCGACGTGCCGACGTCGAGGCGTTGCACGATGCCCTGCCGCTCGCCAGCCCCGGAGGTGCTGATCCGGAACCCGGCAGCGGCCAGGTGCTCCACCACCGACGGCCCGTCCCAGCCGAGGGTGGGGTGGGCGGCGACGCCGGCTGGCTTGTCGACAACGACGATGTCGGCATCGTCGTAGACGATCCCGATGCCGGCGACCTCGGACGGCACAACGGAAACGGTGGGCGCTGTGGTGATCTCGACCTCGAGCATGTCGCCCGCGCGGACGCGGTGGGACTTGCCGACCACAACAGAGTTGACCAGCACTCCCCCGGCTTCCGCGAGGTCCTCGATCCGGCTGCGGGACAGCCCCGTCATGCGGGCGGCCGCCGCGTCGACGCGGTCGCCGTCCAGCCCGTCGGGCACAAGCCAGACGCTAGACATCAGAGGCCTCGACCGGCTCCTTCAGTCGGGTTCCGTTGAAGCTCACCTGGGTGATCATGGACAGCCAGATGCCGATCACCGCTGCGGCGGTGATGAACATGTCCGCGACGTTGAAGATCGCGAAGTTGGGCAGCTGGATGAAGTCGACGACGTGGCCGCGGAACGGCCCGGGGTCGCGGAACAGCCGGTCGGTGAGGTTGCCGGCGATACCGGCCAGCAGGCACCCGATGGTCACTGCCCAGCCGACGTGCCGGATGCGGGGCACCACAAGAGCCAGCACTGCCACGAGCGCTGCAATAGCGATGATCGTGAGCAGCACGGTGAAGTTCTCGCCCATGCTGAAGGCCGCACCCGGGTTGCGGATCAGCTGCAGCGTGACCAGCCCGCCGAGCAGGGAGATCGGGTGCTGCGGGTCGAGATTCGCGATGACGGCGCTCTTGACGACCAGGTCGAGGACGAAACCGACGACGCCGATCCCGAGGCAGAGCCAGCGGTACGGGGCGACCCGCGAGGCGACGGCGTGCGCGCCGGTTATCGCCGCTCCTCCCGCTGCTTGCAGGAGACGCACATGGTCGCCCGCGGGAACACCTGGAGCCGGTCCTTGCCGATTGGCTGGCCGCAGGACTCGCAGGAGCCGTACTCGCCGGACTCGAACATTCGGTGGGCAAGCTGCGCCTGCTCAAGCATGTCCCTGGCGTTCTGGGCCAGCGACATCTCCTGGTCGCGCTCGAAGTTGGACGAGCCGACATCGGCGGGGTCGCGGCCGGCGCCGTCAGTGCCCTCCTCGAACATTTCTGCCAGGCCGGCCTCTGCCACCTCGATCGCCCGCTCCATGCGCGCGATGTCAGCCAGCAACTCCTGGCGGATCTCCTCGACCTCGTCCTCGGTCCAGGGGTCCTCGCCCTCGGCCACGGGGAAGGTGATCGCCTTGGACTTGGGGTCGTCCTTGGTGCGTGCCGACGCCATCAAAAACTCCTCCTGCTGATACCTGAGCACGGAGAGTACCACCGAACACAGGACTCCCCGGGCGAATCGCCCGGGGAGCCTGTCGTGCGGTGAGCGTCAGCGTGTCGGAGTCAGTTTCCTTCGCTGAGCAGTGCGTCGAGCCGGGGGGTTGCCGACTCCGGCGCCGGCTCGCTCAGGATCGCCGGGGTGTCCGACGGTTCGAGCGTGGCCTCGGTGAGGGCCTTGATCTGGCTCTGCAGGTGGTTGGTCAGGTTGGCGCGGAACGTGCCCTCGAAGCTGCGCAGGTGGTCGACCTTGCCCCGCAGGAGGTCGCGCTCCTGCTCGAGCGCGGTGAACAGCTCCGCACGATGGGCGTCCGCCTGGCCGGAGACTGCGTCGGCGCGACGCTGGGCGTCGCCGGTCACCTTGTCGGCGTTGACGCGGGACTCGGACTCGACCCGGTCCGCACGGGTGCGGGCGTCGGTCAAGGTCTCGTGAGCCTTCTTGTTTGCGCCGTCGATGACGTTTTCCGCCTCGGCGCGAGCACCGGCCACAACTCGCTGGGCCTCTGCCTGGGACTCACCGACGAGCCGTTCGGCCTGCTCGGTTGCCATCTGCAACAGGCGGGTAACGGCCGGGGAGGCCTCCGCGGAGCTAGTGACGACGATGTTCTCGACCCTGCCGATGGGGCCTTCAGCGACTGGGGCCGCCTTGGCCTGGTCTGCGGCCTGACGGAGCTGCTCGGACTCGGCCTGGGTCGACTCGAGCTGGGCCTTGACCCCGTCGAGCTCCGCACGGGCCTGCTCGACCTCCTGCGTGCGCTGGCCGAGCTCCTCGGTCAACTTGCTGAGCTCGCCCCGGAGCCCATCCAGCTCGGATTGCGAGCCCTGCAGGTCGGCCTTCAGCTTGTCGGAGTCGACCGGGTCACCGGGGACGAAGATGCTGGACGGCTCGCTGGAGCTCAGCGCGTCGATCTGCTGCTTGAGGGTGCTGTTCTCCTCCGACAGCTGGGTGAGCGTGGCCTCCACCTTGTCGACGAAGTTGTCCACGTCGACGGGTTCGTAGCCGTTCCGCCGGGCCAGGTGAAAGCGGGTCTGGCGGACCTGCTCCAGTGTCAGGGTCATTGCTCACCTCACGTGTTTGATTACGAGGCCCGGCTCGCACCGGGTCCCGAGGGCGCTCTCAGGCTAATGCAGCCGGTTTGCGGAGTCCAAGAACCGGCGCGGGCGCGGCGGCAGGAGTAAACCCGAGGTCAAGACTCTAAAACGGCAGCCAACGCAGCAGGAGGGACAGCCCCAGGTAGGCCACGATGAACGGCAGGTCGATGGCGATGTCACCCAGCCGCGGACTGGGCAGGAACCGACGCAGGAAGCGCAGCGGCGGGTCAGTGACGGTGTACGTGAACTCGGCGATCACGAGCAGTACCCCGCGCGGCTCCCACTGGCGCACCAGTAGGGGCAACAGCGACAGCATCATGCGAACGGTGAGGATCGCAAGGTAACCCCAGAGAACCCCGTGGATCAGCGCAGCGATCAGGGCCATCCGGGCCGCCTTTCAGGACTGGTTGAAGAACCCGCCTGCCAGGCGCTCCTTGTCCTCCACGGAGACGGTCACGTTGTGCGGAGACAGCAGGAACACCTTGCTGGTGATGCGTTCAATGCTGCCACGCAGGCCAAAGATCAGCCCGGCCGAGAAGTCGACCAGCCGCTTGGCGTCGGAGTCCTCCATGTCGGAGAGGTTCATGATCACCGGGACGCCGTCGCGGAAGTTCTCCCCGATCGTCCGGGCCTCGTTGTAGGTGCGCGGGTGCACCGTGATGATGCGGCTGATGTCGGCCACTCGCTGGTGGTCCTTCGCCGGCCGGCGGGTCTCGAGTTCGGTCACCGTGGCAGAAGCCGGGCGCGTCGGCGCCTCGCCGCGGTCCATCACCTGCTCGGTCACGTCGTCCGTGCCGGGCTCGGGCTCGGCGTAGTCGTTGTCTGACACCAGGCCAAGCCAAACGGCCGCCTTCTTGAAGCGATCAGCCATGTCTCTCGTCCCTCTTCTCGCCAGTCCACGGTGACTCTAACTTGCGCCCGGTGCCGGTCGGTGGAGGCCACGGCCGACACGCGCCAACTGGGCCCGAGGCCAACCGGTTAAGCCATTGGTTCAGGGCAGCCAGGCAAGGGCGGCCTGGCGGCCGGACGCGGAACCGTCGCGGCGGTAGGAATGCAGGGTCGGGGTGGTGCGGGTGCACGGGTCGACGCGCAGGACGGTGCAGCCCAGCGCTGCCAGCTGCGCAGCTGCCGCTGCCCCGAGGTCGAGGCTTGGCGTTCCCCAGCTGGTGGTCGCGACGGCGGCGGGGTGCACACGGCCGTAGTCGGCCTGAAGGTCGGCCGGCACCTCGTAGCAGTCCCCGCAGATGTGGGGGCCGATCCACGCTGTGATGCGTCCGGCTCCCAGCTCCGCCATCCGGGCGACGGTGGCGGACAGCACGCCGGCGCCGAGACCCACCCGTCCGGCGTGGGCTGCTGCCACGACGCCGGCGTCCGGGTCGGCGAACAGCACCGGGACGCAGTCGGCAACGCGCACGGCGACGGCCAGCCTGCGGTCGGTGGTCACGAGGGCGTCTGCCTTCTCCGCAGCAATGGCCCGACGATCGCTGCCGGCGTCGACGGTGAGCACCCGGGTGCCGTGCACCTGGTAGGCGTTGACGGCAGCTACTCCGAGGTCGGCCTCGACGAGATCCCATTGCCCGGCACGCCAGCTGTCGCCCACCCCGAGGGTCAGGTCGAGCCGTCCGCCGTCGGGGGCGACGGCGTCACAGCACGCGACCCCGGCGCCGTCGGCACCGGGGTCGTTGCGGAAGCTGTACATACGAGCCAGCTTGCCCGAGTCGGCCTACTTCAGGAAGTCCGGCACGTCCAGGTCGTCGTCATCGGGTTCCGGCCGCGTCGCCACGGGGGCAGCGGCGGGACGAACCTCCCGCTCGGCGAAGTCCGAGCCGGTCTCCACCGGCGAGGGAACGTGAGTCGGCCGCAGGGCCGGCAGCTCCGGACGACGCACCTCGGGTCGCGCGGACGCCTTCCTGGGCATCACGCCACCGTCGAAGCCGGCAGCGATCACGGTGACCTTCACCTCATCGCCGAGGGCGTCGTCGATGACCGTGCCGAAGATGATGTTGGCGTCCTCATGGGCTGCGGCCTCGATCAGGTTGGCAGCGGCCGAGACCTCGAAAAGTCCCAGGTCGGAACCACCCGCGATGGACAGCAGGACGCCGTGGGCACCTTCGATGCTGGCTTCGAGCAGCGGCGAGCTGACCGCCATCTCGGCAGCGGCGCGGGCGCGGTCCTCACCGCGGGCAGACCCGATGCCCATCAGGGCGGAGCCGGCGTTCGACATGACGGCCTTGACGTCGGCGAAGTCTAGGTTGATCAGGCCGGGCGTGGTGATCAGGTCGGTGATGCCGGAAACACCCTGCATCAGCACCTGGTCGGCCTGCCGGAATGCGTCGAGGATCGCCACGTGGTGGTCGGTCATCTCCAGCAGCTTGTCGTTGGGGATGACGATCAGGGTGTCGACCTCTTCGCGGAGGCCGGAGATGCCGTCCTCGGCCTGGCTCGCCCTGCGGCGCCCTTCGAAGCTGAACGGGCGGGTGACGACGCCGATGGTCAGCGCGCCGAGCGAGCGGGCGATGCGGGCGACGACGGGCGCGCCGCCGGTGCCGGTGCCGCCCCCTTCACCTGCGGTCACGAACACCATGTCGGCGCCCTTGAGCACCTCTTCGATCTCGTCGGCGTGGTCCTCGGCTGCCTGCTTGCCCTTGACCGGGTCGGCGCCTGCGCCGAGCCCGCGGGTCAGGTCACGGCCGATGTCCAGCTTGACGTCGGCGTCGCTCATCAGCAGCGCCTGCGCATCGGTGTTGACTGCGATGAACTCGACGCCGCGCAAGCCCGATTCGATCATCCGGTTCACGGCGTTGACGCCACCGCCGCCTACGCCGACAACCTTGATGATGGCGAGGTAGTTCTGGGACGCAGTTCCCACGAAAGTCACCCTTACTCGAGCTTGGAGAAGTTGTTAACGCACTGGTTCGACGAAGCGAGGCGAACCGGGGAAGGGCAACAGCTTCGGCGTTCTCCAAGGCTAGGGATCGCGTTTGGCCTTGTCCAAGAAAGGGGGGTGGCTCGGCGCGTCCCTCAAGTAGGGGTTCAGGGTTGCCCTAGAAGCCTCAACGACGGGTCGGGAAGCCCGGCGCTGACACGTTGAACACGCTTCCACCGAGCGGCAGCAGTGCGTCCAGCACCTGGCTCTTGAGGGCCGAATCCTCTGCGCTCCCCCACACCACGCGCGACCCGTCCCGTAGCCGGAGCACGATTCCGTCCCGGGTCGGAGCCTCCAGCCGCGACACCTTCCCCGCCGTGGCGCTGCTCAGCGCGGAGAACACGGTGCCGACGTCGACCAGCACCTGCTGGCTGTTCGGGTCGGCCTCGACCACCACCAGCCCGGACGGTGCGTTCTCGACCGCCTGGAAAACCACCCCGGACGCGTCGGCAAGCAGGTAGCCGGCACCCGCGGGGATCGCCAGCCGCGGTTTTCGCTCGGTGACGACGATGTGGACCCGGTCGGGCCAGTCGCGGGACACGGTGACTTCCGCGACCGCCGGCAGGCCGGAGACGCGTTCGGCGACCTTGGCCGGATCCACCCACACCAGGGGCGTGCCGGTTGTCACGCCTGCGGCGTCCAGCACCTCGTTCTTGGTGAGCACCTTGGCCCCGTTGACCGTGACCGCACGGGCCGAGAGTGCCGGCGAGAACCCGACCACGTAGCCCACGCCGATGACAAGCACCAGCGCGAGTGTGCCGATGAGCCAGTAGCGGCCGCGGCGACGACGCTGGTCGCGTTGGCGCAGCTGCAGCCGGGAGGTGGCGTCGCTGACCTGGCTCATCGGGCGGCCTCCCCCAGGAGGCCGGCCAGCGCCGGGCCCACCCGGGTCACATCGCCGGCGCCGAGGGTGACCACCAGGTCGCCAGGGCGCACCAGCGCCGCGAGGGCGGGGGCGGCTTCTGCCAGCGTCTCCACGTAGTGCACGGTGCCGGGGGCCGCTTCGGCTGCGGCGTCGGCGACGAGCTGGCCGGTGATACCGGGAAGCGGGTCCTCCCTCGCCGCGTAGATGCCGAGCACGAGGATCTCGTCTGCGAGGGCGAGCGCTTGACCGAACTCGGTGGCAAAGTCGCGGGTCCGGGTGAACAGGTGCGGCTGGAAGCAGGCCACGAGCCGTCCGTCGCCGGCGAGGCCGCGGGCAGCGGTGAGCGTGGCTGCCACCTCCGTGGGATGGTGGGCGTAGTCGTCGAAGATCCGCACTCCGGAGAGTTCCGCCACCGGCTGGAACCGCCGCTCGGTGCCATGGAACTCACCGGCGGCAGCCCGCAGCCGGTCACCGGGCAGCCCGACGGCGCGACCGACGGCGTAGGCGGCAGCGGCGTTCTGCAGGTTGTAGGCGCCCGGCACGGCGAGCACCAGGTCGCCGCTGTCGCCTGCCGTGATGAGGGTGGCCCGCGCGCCGGCGGACGGGAAGCTGGCGCCGACGATGCGCACGTCGGCGCCGCTCGCTGTGCCGAACGTGACGACCCGCTTGCCTGCGGCGCGGATGGCGGGCGTGATCGCAACGGCGCCGGGGTCGTCAGCGCTGATCACGACGACCTGCACGGGCTCTGCAACAGCGAGGGTGACGAAGCCGGCGGCGTAGGCCTCCGACGTGCCCCAGTTGTCGAGGTGGTCAGCCTCAACGTTGGTGATCGCGACGACCTGCGCCGGGTACTGCCGGAAGGAGCCGTCACTCTCGTCCGCCTCGATCACGAAGGGGTCGCCGGTGCCGAGGTGGTAGGCCCTGCCGGTGTCGGCGAGCGGCGAGCCCACCACGTAGCTCGGGTCGGCCCCCGCACCGGCCAGCAGGACGGCTGTCATCGCCGTCGTTGTGGTCTTCCCGTGGGTACCGGTGATGGCGATGCCGGTGCGGCCCAGCATCAGCGCGGCGAGCGCAGCGCTGCGGTGCCAGACACGAAGGCCCCGGCGACGCGCCTCCGCGAGTTCTGCATTGGTCTCCCGCACGGCAGAGGACACCACGACGGTGCTCGCCGTGCCCAGGTGCGCGGGGTCGTGGCCGACGTGGGTCCGGATGCCGAGGTCAGCGAGCGCTGCGAGCGTTGCGCTGTCGGCCTGGTCGCTGCCGCTGACCCGGAGGCCGAGGGCTGCGAACATGGCTGCGACCCCGCTCATCCCTGCACCGCCGATGGCGATGAAGTGCACGTCGCCGAGCTCTGCGACCGGCACGAGGGCGACGGGTTCGATCAGCGGCATGGGTTCAGTCTCGCCGCTTGGCCACGTCGAGGACCAGTTGGGCCAATGCAGCGGAGGCGTCCGCGGGCACCAGACGGCGGCAGGTGGCCGCCATTGCTTCGAGACGACCGGGCCCCTCCAGCAGGTGGGTGACCTCAGCGACCAGGCGGGCGCCGTCCAGCTCGGCATCCGGGAGGAGCACCCCGGCGTCGGCTGCGATCAGGAAGCCGGCGTTGCGGGCCTGCTCACCGTTGCCGTGCGGCAGCGGGACGAAGATCGTCGGCAGCCCGGTCATCGCCGTCTCCATCACGGTGCCGGCACCGGACCGGCCCAGCATCAGGTCGGCGGCGGCGTACCCCTCACCCATGTCATCGACGTAGCCGACCGGACGGTAGGCAGCCCCGGTGGTTGCATCGGTCACGTCAACGATGTCGGCGGTCAGGTTGGCCGAGCCCAGCACGTGCAGGACCGAGATCCCCGCAGAAAGAAGGCGCACAACCGCGTCCGCCGTTGCGATGTTGAGGCTGCGGGCGCCCTGCGAGCCGCCGCTGACCAGCAGCACCGGGCCGGCGTCCGGAAGCCCGAATCGCTGCCGGGCGGCGGGGCGGCGGGCAGCGCGGTCGAGGCCGGCGATCTGCTCGCGCACCGGCAGCCCGAGGTGCCGGGCGTGCGGCAGGCGCGTCTCGGGGAAAGTGGTCACGACGTGGGAGGTGAACCGGGCGGCGATCCGGTTGGCCAGGCCGGGCACGGCGTTGCCCTCATGGATGACCAGCGGCACCCTGGCCAGGCGCGCAGCGAGGTAGACGGGCAGCGAGACGTAGCCGCCGAATCCGACCGCGACCTGGGCGTTGTGGGCAACGAGAATCCGGCGGGCCTGTCCGACCGCGCGCCACAGCCGGGCGGGCACGGCCAGCAGCTCCGGGGTGAGGCGGCGGGGTAGCGGCACTGGCGGAATCAGTTCCAGCCGCAGCCCGGCCTCCGGGATCACGCGGGTCTCCAACCCCTTCGGCGTGCCCACGCACACAAGGTCCACGTCGGCGCGGGCCCGCAGAGCCTCCGCAGTCGCGATCAGTGGCGAGGTGTGGCCGGCCGTCCCACCGCCGGCGAGCACGATGGCGACGGCACTCATCCGCGCCCGGCCGCCGTGGTGACGAGCGCCCGGTCGCGTTTGCGGTTGCTGCGCCGCCGCATGAGCCCACGGTAGGCCGGCTCCTGGCGGGCACAGGCCAGCAGCACGCCGAGGCCCATCAGGTTCACGAGCAGGGAGGAACCGCCGTAGGAGACCAGCGGCAGCGGCACGCCGAGCACCGGCACCATGCGCAGCACGACGGCGATGTTCACCAGTGCCTGGATCATGAACCAGCTGGTGATCCCCGCAGCGGTGTACCGGCAGAACCGGATGTCGGAGCGCATCGCGATCCGGAACCCGGCATAGCCGAGGATCAGGAAGAGGACCAACACGAGCAGCGTTCCCACGAGGCCGAGTTCCTCCCCGATCACCGCCAGCACGTAGTCGGTGTGGGATTCGACGAGGCCGCCCCACTTCTGCCGGCTGGCGCCGAGGCCGAGGCCCCACCAGCCGCCGGAGGCGAGTGCGAAGATCGCCCGAATCGGCTGGTGGTTCACGCCGAGGGGGTCGAGGTCCTGGTTGAAGAAGCCGAGGATGCGGTTCATCCGGTAGGTGGAGGTGACCACCAGCAGCCCGAGGGTAACGGCAACACCCCCCACGATCCCGGCGAGAAGCTTCCATGAGGCGCCGACGAACCAGAGCACGGCGAGCACGAGGGCGCCCATGATCATGCCGGTGCCGAGGTCGGCCTGCATCACGACAAGGCCGATCAGGATCGCAGAGACGGGGACGAACGGCACCAGGAGGTGCCGCGGGTCTGACAACAGCTTGTTCTTGCGGGCAAAGATGTCCGCGCCCCAGACGACGATCGCCATCTTCGCCAGCTCGGACGGCTGCACGCGGAAGAACGAGGTGCCGAACTGCACCCAGTTGGTGTTGCCGTTCTTGGTGAAGCCGAGCGGTGTGAACGTCAGCAGCTGCAGCCCGACAGCTGCGACGACGAGCACCCAGCCGAGGACCTTCAGGTGCTGCGGCGAGCGCCGAGCGAGAATGGCGGCGGCAAGACCGCCGAGCGCAAGGAAGACGACCTGCCGCTTCACGAAGTAGTAGGCGTCGCCGAACTGGACGAAGCCGTAGACGCTGGATGCGGAGAGCACCATCATCATGCCCAGCGCGAGCAGCAGGACGGCCGGAACGAGCACCAGGTAGAAACTCGCCTGGGGATGCGCCAGCAACTCGACCACGAGACTCCGCCGTCGTCCCTCAACGAGGGCTTTCGGCGGTGTTCCGCGGCGATCCACAGCGGGGGAAGTCAGGATCGCCACCTCGAAGATCTCCTATCCGGTGAGGGCCTTGGCGGCAGCGGCGAAGTCATCGCCCCTTGCCGCGTAGTCGGTGTACATGTCCTTGCTGGCGCAACCGGGCGCGAGGAGGACCACGTCGCCAGGCTCCGCCTGCGTCGCTGCCCACTCCACGGCCTGTTGCATCGCTCCATGATCCACGGAATCAAGCACGTTGACCGGTACCTCGGGTGCGTGTCGGGCCATCGCATCCGCGATCACCTGGCGGTCGACACCGAGCACGACGGCTGCTCGCAGCCGGGGCGCGACCCGCCCGACGAGGTCATCGAAGGTGGTGCCCTTGGCCTGCCCGCCGGCGATCCACACGACATGGTCGAAGGCGGAAAGGGACGCCTCCGCCGCGTGCGGGTTGGTGGCCTTTGAGTCGTCGATGTACCGGACGCCACCGATCTCCGCGATCGTCTGGATGCGGTGGTCGCCGATGCGCAGCCGCTTCAGCCCGTCTGCAACAGACGTCGGGGGCACTCCGAAGGACCGGGCGAGCGCAGCGGCTGCCAGCGCGTTGGCGACGTTGTGGGGCGCGTTCGGCATCACGTCGGACACCTTGGCCAGTTCGATGGCCGAGTCACGGCGCTGCGCGATGAAGGCGCGGTCGACCAACAGGTCGTCCACGACGCCCAGCATGGACGTGGCGGGGATGCCGAGGGTGAAACCGATGGCCCGCGCTCCTTCGACGACGTCGGCGTCGGCCACCATGCGCTCGGTGGCGGGATCGTCGACGTTGTACACGCAGGACTGCTGCACGCGGGAGTAGATCGCGGCCTTGTCCGCTGCGTAGGCGGCCATGGGGTCGGTGGCGCCGGGCGGCCAGCCAGCGGTGTCGGCGTACCACTCCAGGTGGTCGGGCGCCACGTTGAGGACGACTGCGGAGTGCAGCGAGAGACTGTTGGTCCAGTGCAGCTGGAAGCTGGACAGCTCCACGGCCAGCACGTCGTAGTTGACCTCGTCGAGGACGGCCTCGACGATCGGCCGCCCGACATTACCGACGGCGCTGGTGCGCAGCCCTGCAGCTGTCAGCATCGACTCCAGCATGCCGACGGTGGTGGTCTTGCCGTTGGTGCCGGTGACGGCCAGCCACGGCACCTGCCGGTCGGGAAGGCTCATCCGCCAGGCGAGCTCGACCTCTCCCCACACCGGGACGCCACGCAGGGCCGCCTGGGACAGCAGCGGCGCGGAGGGTCGCCAGCCGGGCGAGGTGACCACCAGGTCGACGTCCTCGGGCAGGGTTGCGGTAGCGCCAGGGCCGAGGCGGACCTCCGCGTCCAGCATTTCGAGGACCTTCGCCTTCTCGGCGTTGCCCGCCGTGTCGGCGTCCTCGAGCACAAGCACCTGCGCGCCGAGGTCGATCAGGCCGTCGGCCGCAGCGAAGCCGGACGTTCCGAGTCCTGCCACCACCACGCGTGCCTGCGGCCAGGGTGAGAGCCGGTCGGCTGTCGCGATCCAGGGCTTCACTGGCCGACGATCCATTCGGCGTAGAACAGTCCCAGCCCGGCGACGACGGCGAGGCCGCAGATGATCCAGAACCGGATCGTGATTGTGACCTCTGCCCAGCCGAGCAGCTCGAAGTGGTGCTGCAGCGGGGCCATCTTGAACAACCGTTTGCCCTTGGTGATCTTGAACCAACCGATCTGCAGCACGACAGAAGCGGTGATGATCACGAACAGGCCCGCGACGACAACCATCAGGAGCTCGGTGCGGGTCAGCACGGAAAGGGCTGCCAGGGCGCCGCCGATGGACAGCGAACCGGTGTCGCCCATGAAGATCTTGGCCGGGCTGGCGTTCCACCACAGGAACCCGAAGCAGGCACCGGCGAGGGCGAGGGAGATGAGGGCGAGGTCGTGCGGGTTGCGCACCTCGTAGCACTGCGGGCCCGCGTCGGCCCATGAGCATGACTGGTTGTACTGCCAGATGTTCACGATGCCGTAGGCGGCGAAGACCATGGCTGCTGCACCGGTGGCGAGGCCGTCGAGGCCGTCGGTGAGATTGGCAGCGTTCGACCAGGCAGCAACCAGCAGAATGATCCAGATCACCGCGCCCCACAGGCCGAGCTGCAGCCACGGAAGGTCCCGCAGGAACGAGACGTACGTGCTCGCCGGGGTGAGGCCGCGACTGTCGGGGAACTGGAAGGACCCGATCGCAAAGGCGATGGCCACAACGGTCTGCAGGCTGAACTTCACCCAGGCGTGCAGGCCGAGCGAGCGGGCTTTGCTGATCTTGATCCAGTCGTCGGTGAAGCCCACCGCGCCGAGGCAGGTGAACAACCCGAGGGCCAGCATGCTGCTGGCTGTGGGTGAGGTCCAGGTGGCCAGATGGGCAGCGGTGTAGGCAAGCAGGACGCTGGCGATGATGACGATGCCGCCCATGGTGGGCGTGCCGCGCTTGGTGTGGTGGCTGGTGGGGCCGTCGTCGCGGATGAACTGGCCGTAGCCCTGCTTCACGAGGAACTTGATGGCGTACCGGGTACCGAGCAGCGTCCCAAGCAGGCCGATGCCGCCGGCGAGCAGGATGCTTCTCACTGTCGCTCCCCCTCCGGCGCCATTGACAGCTGTTCAGCCACTGACTCCAAAGCTAAACCCCGCGACGCCTTCACCAGCACAACGTCCGCGGGTCGCAGCCAGGCCATTGCCTCTGCCGCTGCGGCATCCCGGTTGGACGCGACGGTGGCGTCGACGGCTGATCCGGCGCCTCTGACCTGGTCGGCTGCGTAGCCGCCGACAGCGATCAGACGGTCCACACCGAGCCCCGCTGCGAGGGCGCCGACCTCCTGGTGGGCTGCGGGCGCCTCCGGCCCCAGCTCGAGCATGTCACCCAGGACGGCCAGCAGGCGTCCCTCCGGACGCCGCAGGGACGCGAGGGTGCGCAGGGCCGCCGCCATCGAATCGGGGTTGGCGTTGTAGGCGTCGTTGACGACGAGGACGCCGTCAGCGCGCTCGTGGAGTTCCATGCGCCAGCGCGACTTCAGCGCCGCGCGTCCGAGGGCCGCTGCGACGTCCTCGAGGCTCATGCCCTGGGTGAGCGCAACCGCTGCCGCTGCGAGGGCGTTGCCGACCTGGTGGGCGCCGGTGACCTGCAGGCGCACGGTGGCTGCACCGTCGACGGCTCCGGCGGCGCGCAGGACGAACGCGGCGTGCTGCAGGGCGTCGTAGCCGATCTCCTCCGCCCACACTCGCAGGTCGCCACTGGCGGGTTCCGTGCCGACCGCGAAGGTGGCGACCCGGGCTAGGGTGCGACCGGCCATCGCCGAGACCAGCCGGTCGTCGCCGTTGAGCACCGCCCAACCGTCGGCAGGCAGCGCCTCGACGAGTTCGCCCTTGGCCGCCGCGATGGCCTCGACCGAACCGAACTCGCCGACGTGGGCGTGGCCGACGTTGACAACGACACCAACGCGCGGCTGGGCGATCCCGCACAGGAAGGTGATGTGCCCCTGGCCGCGCGCACCCATCTCGCTCACGAGGAAGCGGGTCCCGACATCGATGCGGGTGGCGGTGAGCGGCACGCCGATCTCGTTGTTGAAGGACCCGACAGGCGCCACCGTCGGCCCGGCCTCTGCCAGCACCTGGGCCAGCAGGTCCTTGGTGCTGGTCTTGCCGGACGACCCGGTAATGCCAACGGTTGCCAGCCCAGCCGGTAGCGCCTCGGCCACCAGGGCCGTCGCAAGGGTCGCCAGCGCAGCAAGCGTGTCGTCAACGACGAGTTCGGGCGTGTCCAGTGCCAGTTCCCTGGTGACAAGGACGGCGCCCGCACCCGCTGCGACGGCGGTAGCGGCATAGTCGTGGCCATCGACCCGCTCCCCCGGCAGCGCGACGAACAATGCACCGGGTGTGACGGCGCGGGAGTCGATCACCACGTCGGGGCCGACAACGGCGTCCGGGTCACCCGCCAGCCGGGCGCCGACCAGCGCGGCGAGAGCCCCAGCGGTCAGTTCACGCATCGGCACCCCTCGAGATTCGCGCCCATTCGGCCTTCACCACTTCGACGTCGTCGAAGGCAACGCTACGGTCTGCCAGTTGCTGGCCGGTCTCGTGGCCCTTGCCGAGCACGGCAACCCACGCGCCGGCGCCGGCGAGACCCAGCGCTGCGGCGATAGCCTCCGACCGGCCGCCGCCGTCGATCACTTCTGCCCCGGTACGGACGGCGGCCTCCCTCGCGCCGGCCAGCACCGCAGCACGGATGGCCGCGGGCTCTTCGCTGCGGGGGTTGTCATCGGTGACAACCACGACGTCGGCACCCTCCGCGGCGGCTGCGCCCATCAGGCCGCGCTTGGCCTGGTCGCGGTCGCCCCCGCAGCCGAGGACGGCGATCCGCCGACCCTCCGGCAGGGCTGCCAGCGCTGCAGCGACCGATTCCGGTGTGTGTGCGAAGTCGACGACAGCGCCGGGCGCTCCGGGGCCGAGGTCGACACGCTGCATCCGTCCGGGCACGAACGCCTCTGCGAAGCCGGGAAGGGCTGCGGCTAGATCGATGCCGGCGAGGTCGAGTATCGCTGTCGCTGTGGTGGCGTTGCGGACGTTGAAGTCGCCGAGCAACCCCAGCGTGAACGCAACCTCACCCGACGGCGTGGCCAGCCGCACGAGCGCGCGTCCATCCGGCCCCGGGTCGCTGGCGATCGGGTAGTAGTCGGCCTCCGCCGTGCGGCCGGTGGTGACGAGGCGGATCGCGACGTCGGCTGCGACCTCAGCTGCCAGCCGGCGTCCGTATTCGTCGTCGATATTGATTACGGCTGCCCGGCAGCGGCCGGCGTGGAACAGGGCAGCCTTCGCCTCGAAGTATTGCTCCTGGTCGGGGTGGAAGTCGAGGTGATCGCGACCGAGGTTGGTGAACGCGGCCACGTCGAAGACGAGTCCGTCCACCCGGTGCAGCGCGAGGGCGTGGGAAGAGACCTCCATCGCGACGGCGTCCGCCCCCTCCTCTGCGAGCAGGCCGAGCAGCGCCTGCAGGTCAGGCGACTCGGGCGTGGTGACGGTGGTGCGTGGGGACGTCAGCTGGCGCCCGGCAAGGGTGAATCCGATCGTCCCGATGGTGCCCACCGTGTGCCCGGCGGCCGTCAGTGCCGCGGCCAGCAGGAAGGTGGTGCTGGTCTTGCCGGTGGTGCCGGTGACGCCGAACATCGTCAGCCGCTCCCCGGGCCGGCCGTAGACCTCCACGGCCAGACGCGCCATCTCGGTGCGCGGGTCGGACACCACAACCACAGGGACGACGGCGTCCGGCAACAGCTCCGCCCCAGCGGTGTCTGTGACGACGGCGACAGCACCGTTGCCGATCGCCTGCCCGGCGAAGATCGCGCCATGGGTGGCCTGCCCGGCCACCGCAACGTACAGGTCACCGGGGCGGACGCTGCGGGAGTCGAGGCTGACGCCGGTCACGGTCACGTCCGCAGCGCCCGGGAACAGGGCGGCCAAGGGCAGGCCCGTGTTCACGGTCGGACGGAGAGCCGCCGGTGATGTGGTCATGGAGGGCTACCTTACGAGCGGTCAGGGCTCGATGGGCAATCTGGGCGACTTGGTCTTCGACGGGGTGACCCCGTAGCGCGGGAGCGCGAGCGACATGATGTCCTGGTAAGCGGGACCGGCGACGGAGGAGCCGGACGACCCGCGCTGCGGATTATCGACCACCACGTACACCAGCACCTGCGGGTCCTCCACCGGCGCAACGCCGATGGTGGACGTGACCAGGCCCTTGAAGCAGTTGCAGCCGGGGTCGAGCTTCTTCGAGGTGCCCGTCTTCGCCCCGGTGCGGTAGCCGTCAATGGTGAAGGTGTGGGTGGCGGACTGCATCACCACGGCCTCCATCATCGAGACCACCTCCTTCGAGGTGTGCTCGGAGACGACCCGGCGTGGCGCGGCAGTCGGCAGTTGCGCGACCTTGCCGTCCGCGGTGGCCCGGGACGCGAGGACATGCGGGGCGTTGTAGACGCCCCCGTTGGCGATCGCCCCGATGGCTGCGGCCTCCTGCACGAGCGTGACCGCGACCCCACTACCGCCGAAGGCGATGCCGTCGCGGGTGTAGTCGGGCATGTCGGCGCCGGGCAGGATGCCGCGGGACTCACCCGGGAGACCGAGGCCGGTCTTGGCGCCAAGACCGAAGGCCACCAGGTAGTCGTGCAGCGACTGCTTGGTCATCTTGCGACTGAGCTCGATGGTGCCGACGTTGGAGGACTTCGCGACGACGCCGCGGGCGAGCAGCTTGATCTTGCCGTGCGCCCAGGCGTCGCTGACGTAGTTGTCGCCGGACTTGATCTTGCCGGGGATCTCGACCACGTCGGTGGCCTTCACCAGGCCCTGGTCGATCATTGCTGCGAACGTGAGCGTCTTCTGCACGCTGCCCGGGGTGTACGGGTCGGTGATCGCACGCAGGCCGAGCGCCTTCGGGTCGGCCTTCGCGACGTCGGCCGGGTCGAAGGTGGGCACGTTGGCGAGCGCGAGGATCTCGCCGGTCTTGATGTTGGTCACGATCGCCATGCCGGCGTCTGCCTTGGTCTGGCGGACGCGTTCAGCCAGGATCTGCTCCACCTGCCACTGCAGCCCGGCGTCGAGCGTGAGCTGGTAGCCAAGGCCGTTCTGGGCGGGGATCAGCACGCTGGTGCCCAACGGGATCTTGCCGTTGGGCGAATTCTCGAACACCTCCTTGCCGGGCTTGCCGGCGAGGGTGGAGTTGAGCGCGTACTCGAGGCCGCCGGCGCCCGCGCCGGCCTCGTTGATGTAGCCGATCAGGTTTGCGGCGAGGCTGCCGTTGGGCAGGACCCGGGTGGGGGCGCTCACGGACGACAGGCCGACGAGGTTCGCGTCGCTCATGGCCTGGGCGATCTCCCTGAAGGTTGCTGCCGGCACCCTTGCGGCGATCACACCGGCCTGGGAACCGGGTCCCGTTGCGATCAGCTTCGCCATGTAGTCGCTGGCGGTGCCGCCGAGGTAGCGCACCAGCAGGTCGGCGATGCGCCCGGGCGCCGTCGCTGCGACCTCCTTGTCCTTGACTGTCATCTCCCCGTTCATGCGGCCGTTCGTTGCGATCAACTTGGCGTTGACCATCACCTTGACGGTGTCGGCCGTCATCGCCAGCACCTCACCGTTGCGGTCGGTGATCTCCCCACGGAAGGCGGGCAGGTCCCTGGTGACCGTGATCTGGTCCGCGGCCTCCTGGGCGACGGCGGTGGCGTCGATGGCCTGCACCTGCACGGCGCGGCCGGCGGCAAGGGAGAACACAACGGCAACGATGATCAGCAGCGCGCGGACGCGGCGCACCGAGCGCGCAAGCGGCATGCGGATGCGTCGGCGCTTGCGGGTCGGGTCGAAGAACCGGTCGAGCGGGCGGCTCATGGACGGCTTCCCTTCTTCGCCTTCGCTTCGGCCGCAGCCTTCGCCTTTGCCGCAGCCTCTGCGTCGGCCTTGAACTGCGCCTCGGCCTTTGCCTTCGCCTTCGCTTCTGCCTTGGCCTTCGCCTTGGCTTTTGCTTCCTGGCGCGCGGCCTTCGCCTTAGCCTTGCGGTCGGCCTCCGCACGGTCGAGGGCGCGCACCTGGGCTGCCGCCTGCTCAGGGGTCAGGTAGCGGACGGTCGGCACCTCGCCGCCGAACACGACGCGTGGCTCGCCGAGGACGGCGCCGTCGGTGATCCGGATCTGGGCGCCGTAGGGGTTGGGCCTCATGCCGAGGTGCTGGGCAGCGACGGAGAGGTTCTGGATCGAGCGAGCGGTGGCAACCTGGTCCTGCAGCGCCGACAGCCGGATGGCAAGGGTGTTCGCCTCGCGCTGGGTGCGCTGCACGCCGAACGTCTGGTCCTGCAGCGCAGTGGTCAGCACCAGCAGCCCCACCATGCCAACGGCGAGGAGCACTGCAACCACCATCACGAAGGGGACGGTCGCCATGCGCCGACGCACGCCGGGGACCGGCCGCAGCCGCGGTCGGTCCTGCGTCTGCCTGCCCGGCCGGGGGTCCAAAAGCGCTGTCATCTGGATTCCTCCTGGTTACGGGCGATGGCGCGCAACCGCGCCGAGGCAGCCCTCGGATTCGCCTCGACCTCGGCGGCGTCGGGTCGTTCGGCACCGCGTGTGAGCAGGCTGTACTGCGCCCGGTAGCCGACCGGCACCGCCGGCACACCGACCGGGACGTGGTCCGTGGTGGCAGTGGCGAACGCGCGCTTGACCATCCGGTCCTCACCGGAGTGGTAGGCGAGCACCGCCAGCCGTCCGCCCCGCGCCAGTGCGGCCAGTGCCGCCGGGAGCACGCCGGCAAGTGACTCGAGTTCTGCGTTGACGACGATCCGCAGCGCCTGGAAGGTGCGCTTCGCCGGGTGTCCACCGGTGTTGCGGGCGGCCGCGGGGATGGCGTCCGCGATCACGGATACCAGTCGGGCAGAGCTGGTGAACGGCTCCTGCTCGCGGGCTGTGACGATTCGCCTGGCGATGCGGTCGGCGAACCGCTCCTCGCCGTGGACGCGCAGCGCCCGGGCGATGTCGGTGGCCGGCCACGTGTTCACGATGGTCTGCGCGGTCAGCTCGGAGTCGGGATCCATCCGCATGTCCAGCGGCGCGTCCACCGAGTAGGCGAAACCGCGCTCGCGCCGGTCGATCTGCAGGGAGGACAGTCCGAGGTCGAGGCAGATGCCCTGCACACGGCGCAGGCCGGCTTCCTCCAGTACCTCCGGGAGTTCGTGGTAGACCGCCCGGTACAGGCGCACTCGGTCGCCGAAGCGGGCAAGGCGTTCGGCTGCCACGTCGAGGGCTGCCGGGTCGCGGTCGATGCCGACGAGGCTGGCCTGCGGGCACGCATCGAGGATGAGGCCGGCGTGGCCGCCGAGACCGAGGGTGCCGTCGACGTAGGTGGCGCCGGGCTGGTCGAGTGCAGGGGCGAGTAGCTCGACGATGCGTGCGGCCAGCACCGGCACGTGGGTGTCCTGCGCCCCGTCGTCCGCTTCGACCATGCTCGACCCTGTCTGCTTCGGTTCCGCTTCGTGCGCCGTGGTTCCAAGCCGCGTGCCGCCGGTACCTGGCACCGGGGAAGGTGAGCCAGGGCGCCGGACGAGCGCGGATTGGAGCCGCACCGCACGATTCGGTGCGAGCGGTGGGTCAACCCACCGCCGGTGTTCCTTCATCCAAGGCCGCGAAGGCCTCCTCCTGCGCTGCCGAGTACTCCGCCCAGTTCGCCGCATCCCACACCTCGAGGCGGTTGAAAGCCCCGATCACGACGATCTCTTTCGACAGGCCCGCGTAGGCCCGCAGCGGAACCGGGACGGTCACGCGTCCCTGGCTGTCCGGCAGTTCGTCCGAGGCGCCCGAGGACACCATGCGCTGGTAGTCCCGCACCCCACGGACTGTGGAGGGCCCGGCCGCAGCGTTCGCGACGTCGGCCAGGAAGGCCTCCGTCGGCCAGATCGCCAGACAGCGATCCTGCGCCCGGGTGATGACAAGGCCCGATGCCAGCTGCTCACGGAATTTCGCGGGCAGGAAGAACCGTCCCTTGTCGTCGAGCTTGGGGGTGTAGGTGCCCAGAAACATGGCCCTCTCCCCTTCTCCTCGGCTCCACTTTCCGCCACCATACTCCACTTCCCTCCACTGAACATCCCCTTTCACAGGCTTTCGCTTTATCCCGTACATCCATTCCAGAGACCCGGTACCGGGAGCCACCTAAGGTGGAGCCCGCAGGAGGGAGGCGACGTGGACGTCGATCGCGAACGGGAACTGGCTGATGTGCTTGATCTCGCCCAGGCGGTACGCCAGGCGATGGGTCAGGTCATCGAGGGGAAGCCGGAGGTTCTCGACCTTGTGATCACGGCGCTACTCGCCGAGGGACACCTGCTGATCGAGGACGTGCCAGGGGTCGGCAAGACGATGCTGGCCAAGTCACTCGCCAAGGCCATCGACTGCTCCGCACGCCGCGTCCAGTTCACGCCCGACCTGCTGCCGAGCGACATCACCGGCGTCTCGGTCTACAACCAGCTCACCACGGACTTCGAGTTCAAGCCGGGTGGGGTGTTCGCGAACCTCGTCATCGGTGACGAGATCAACCGCGCCTCACCCAAGACCCAATCGGCCCTGCTGGAGGCCATGGAGGAACGCCGGGTCAGTGTCGACGGCACCACCCACTCACTCCCCCGGCCGTTCATGGTGATCGCCACCCAGAACCCGATCGAGATGGAGGGTACCTATCCGCTGCCCGAGGCCCAGCGGGATCGCTTCCTGATGCGGATCGCGATGGGTTACCCGAGCGCGGAGGCGGAGGTGGCCATGCTCGAGCACCACGGCGAGGTGGATCCGATCGACCCGCTGCAGCCGGTCACGGACGCCGCAGCCGTGATGCGCTGCGTCGCCATCGTGCGCAGGGTGTTCGTGCACCCGGCCGTGAAGGATTACCTTGTGGCGATCCTGCACCGCACCCGTACCCTCACCGATGTCCGCCTGGGCGCCTCGCCGCGCGCCGGCCTGCAGCTGATGCGGGCAGCGAAGGCACGGGCAGCGATGGCCGGACGGGGCTATGTCATCCCTGACGACATCACCGACCTCGCCGGACCAGCGCTCGCCCACCGGGTCCTGCTCAGTACCCAGGCCCAACTGGCCGGGCGCAGCGTCACCGACCTGTTGACGGCCGCCGTGCGGGAGGTCGCCATCCCGACCGGACGCCGGTGAGATGAGGGCCGGCACCGGGCTGACCGCTCGCGGCTGGACGATCCTGGGCACCGGGATCGCCTGGTGCCTGGTTGCGGCGTTCGTCGGCCAGCGCGACCTCTGGTGGCCCGGCCTGTTCCTTGTCCTCCTGCCCCTTGGCAGCCTCGTCCTGCTCCTCCCGGGAGCGCACCGCGTGCGCGTCAGCCGGCGTCTCGACCCGCCGCGGGTGTCCGCCGGCCAGATCGTACGTGTCGACCTGCTGATCGACCCGCAGTCCGTCACCGTCGGCGGCCCGATCCGGGCACGCGACCGCCTCGGCCCTGGCCTCGGCGAGCCACGCTGGCACGACTCCCCCACCCGGTTGGGCCGCTGGCAGCAGCGGTTCACCTATGAGCTGCGTCCGGCCTGGCGAGGGCGCCACAAGGTGGGACCCGCCGAGCGGAGCGTTGCCGACGGGCTCGGGCTCGCGATCACCCGCACGGTGGTGCCGGGCACGACGGAGCTGCTGGTCACGCCGGCCATCGAACCGTTGCCGAACCTGCGCGGGGCCTCCGGGCTGGGCGTGGCGACCGACACCTCACTGCTGCGCACCGGGCACGGCGCCGCCGATGACGTGCTGATCCGCGAGTACCGGCACGGCGACGACGTCCGACGGGTGCACTGGCGCTCGACAGCCCGCACCGGCGCGCTCATGGTACGGCGCGAGGAGCGATCGTGGGATCCCAGCGCCACCGTCCTGATCGACAACCGGGCGTCCGCTTACTCCCGTCGCACACCAGACGACCGGCTGGAATGGGTGGTCTCCGCCGCGGCGTCGATCGCCATCCACCTGCTGGCTGACGGCTTCGACATCAACATTGTGGAGGCGGACGGCACCGTGCTCAGCCCGCACCGGGCGATGTCCGGACGCGAGTCGCTGGTGCTCGAGCAGCTGGCCGACCTGAAGACCAGCACGGTGCCGACGCTGGGCGAGGCCTTCACTGCCAGCGCCCGCGGAGCGGAGGGACAACTGCTGATCGCCATCCTCGGCCGTGTCGACGATGGTGACGCGGCGGCTTTCACGCGCGCCCGCCGCCAGGGCCGCACCTGCTGGGCCCTGCTGGCCGGTGCGACGCCGCACCTCGCCCTCACCGGTGCCGACCTGGTGCGCTCCACCGGCTGGCGGTGCGCGATCGGCGGTCCGGGCGTGCCCGTGGCGGACGCCTGGCGGGCGTTCAACTCCGGTGATGCCCGATGAACGGGGCCGAACGGCTCAGCCTCGCCGGCCTTGCGGCGACGTTTGCGGCCGGGGTGCCGATGTTCACCGTCACCCAGGATCGCAGCTACCTCTTCCTCGGCACGTTGCTGATGGCTGCCAGCGTCGCCATTGGCGCCGTTGTGCGCCGCGCCGGCGGCGGGGAGGTCACCACAAGGCTCGCCCAGTTCCTTCCTGTGCTGCTGCTGCCCTGGCTGGTGCCGGCCCTGCGCAACCCGTGGAAGCTGGCCGGGGAGACCATCGAGTTCGTGCAGCAGGCGTTCGCGCCGATGTCCTACCAGGAGGGCTTCGCCGTGTTCACCGCCTCGATGCTCTGGGTCGTCTTCCTCGTTGTGGAAACCCTGACAAACGGACTGCGGACCCCGGCCTGGACATTCCCCGTCCTCGTGTTTTTTAGACCAATCCGTTCCTGTTCGCGTTCCCCGCCATCGGGTTCATCGGGGTGCTGGGAACCAGCGTCCGCAACGACGCCCTTGCCACACTGTCCCAGGCGCAGGCGCACATGCCGCACTGGCGTACGGGCGTCACACGGGCCGCAGCCACCGCCGGCGGGCTGGCGCTGGTCTGCAGCGTCGTGCTGTCGGTGCCGATCGCCGAGCGCTCGGCCAACGCTGCCAACCCGGCCGGCTCCGGCGCGGTCCTCCTGGGCGACCCCAGCCTCGACCTGATCCGCAACGTGACCGCCGCCAGCGATCAGAAGGTGATCAGCTACACCACCACGGACACCGCAGGGCAATACCTGCGGCTGGCAGCGCTGCCAGCCTTCGACGATCGCGGCTTCCACCTCACCAGCACCAGTCTGATCCCGCTGCCGCTGCGCGAAGACCCGCCGGAAGTGGCGGGCAGCTCATCGGTGCGGACGTCGGTGAAGATCGACAACCTGTCCAGTGAGTACCTGCCGATGCCCTGGGTGCCGACACGGACCGACATCGCAGACAACTGGCGCTACGACCCCGAGACAATGGCGGTTGTCGCCATCGGGGACAACCGAAGATCCGCGTCCCGCAACCTCGAATACACGGTCACCAGCGAGCGCCTCCCCGACGTCGAGAACTGGCTGCCCCGCCTCACCGACGCCGGCCGCCCGAACGACAACGGCCTCACCCTCGACCTGCCCGACGACATCTCCCCCGCGATCCGGCAACTCGCCGAGCAGGTGACGTCCGGGTCGACCGCTGTCGGGGAGAAAGCGCTCGCCCTGCGCAACTTCCTCCGCTCCGGGGCCTTCACCTACAGCACCACCGTCACCCCCGGCACGACCCTGCAGACCCTCGACGACTTCCTGCTCGGCAGCCGGCTGGGCTACTGCGAGCAGTACGCGGGCGGCATGGCAGTGATGGCCCGCATGGTCGGCATCCCCTCGCGGGTCGTGATCGGCTTCCTGCCCGGCAAGAAGGTGGCAGAGCACTGGGAGATCACGACCCGGAACATGCACGCTTGGACCGAGCTGTACTTCGGCGATGACATCGGCTGGGTGCTGATCGACGCGACGCCACCCGCGGCGGTCGGCGGGCCCACGCCGTCGGCGAGCGCCACCGCACGGCCCAGCTCGGCCAGTGCGGAGCCCACCGTGCGGCCGCCCACCTCCGCCCCTGGCGAGGCGCCGCCGGTTCCGCTGAACCCGACAACCGTCGACACGCCGACGTGGATCCTGCCAACCACCGGCGGTCTGGCCGCCCTGCTGCTGGTGGGCGGCGGGCCGTTGCTGGTGCGTCGCGGCCTGCGCTGGCGACGCCTCTTTGTCCGGACCGACCAGCGACGAATGGTGGAGGACGCCTGGGCAGAGGTGCGGGCCGTCGCCATCGACCGCGGGGTGGACTGGCCGCAAGGGTCGACCCGCCAAGTCGCAGCCGTTCTCACCCCCGAGCTGGACGCGCGCGCCAGCCGTCAACTGAACGATCTTGCGCTTCTGGTGGAGCGGTCGCGTTACTCCGGTGAGGTGGTGCCGGCTGGCGAGCTCGCCATGGCTGTCGGCATCGTCACCGGGGCAATGGAAAAGCGGTGGGCGAAGCCCACCGCCTGGGTTCGGCGCTGGTGGCCGCGGTCAGTGTGGCCTCAGAGGCCGTCGTCCTGACGCCGGCGCCAGCGGTCCTCCATACGTCCCATGAAGTCGCGCTCGGAGCTTCCTCCGGAGCGTCCCCCGTTGCCCTGGCCGTCCGCGGCGAGGCCGGACTGCTGCCACGCGCTCACGCCGACGACGGTGGCGGCGAGCATGATCACGAAACCAATGACGCTGACGGCGGGGTGCACCTGCATGCCGGCGATGAGGCACGTCATGCCGGCGATGAAGCCGATTCCTGCGAAGACGGCGCGGCGTCGGTGCCAGCGTCGCGTGGTGCCGCGAAGGGTGTTGGCGAGCTTGGGATCCTCGGCCGCCAGGGCGGCTTCCATCTGCTCGAGGAGCCGCTGCTCATCCTCAGAGAGCGCCATGGCCGCCTCCCGTTTCCCGTAGTGGCCGAAGAATAAGGCAAGTCTAGGCGCCTATACCGCAATACGGAACTGGTTGCAATTGTCTCGATCCGGTCACGGCCGGTCCTTCCTCGTCAGTACGGCCCGCCGCACAGCTTTCGGGCCGAATCGCTGGATTACCTTGTCGGCAGCCTTTTCGGCGTCCCGCCACCCGTGCTCGGGGGTGTCGAGGGTGGGTTGCAGGTAGGCGGTGGAGCGATCGACAAGGCCGGTGACCCGTACCCCCACCCTGCGGATCCGGGCGCGCTGCAAACCGAGCCTGGCAAGCGCAGCGAGGGCAGCCTCGTACACCTCGTCGGTGATGTCGGTCGGGCTGGTGAGCGTTACGGCCCGGGAAAGGGTGGTGAAGTCGGCGAAACGGAGGTTCAGCGTCACCGTCCGCCCCAGCACCCCCGCGGCACGCATCCGCGAGGCCACTTTCACGCTCACCCGTAGCAATTCTGCGTGCACGGTGGCCCGGTCGTCGGTGTCCCTCGCGAAGGTTTCCTGACACCCCACGCCCCGCTCGCCCGGCCGGGCGACCACCCGGCTCGAGTCCCGCCCCCACGCGAGCTCGGACAGCAGGGCCCCGGCGTGCGGCCCGAACGCCCGTTGCAGCGTGGTGCGTGGAAGGTAGGCCAGCTCGGCGATGGTGGTGATGCCGAGCCGGTGCAGCGATGCCGCCGTGCTGTCCCCCACCCCGATCAGGTGCTCGACCGGCTGGGGGTGCAGGAAGCCGATCACTGCAACCGCTGGCACCTCCAGCAACCCGTCGGGCTTTGCTGCATTGGAGGCCATCTTCGCGATCAGCTTGTTCGGCCCGATGCCCACCGAGCAGGTGATCTGCTGCTCGTCTGCCACCATCGCCCGCAGCCGTTCGCCGATTGCGGCGGCGGAACCATCGGTGTGCACTGCCCCGGTGAGGTCGAGGTAGGCCTCGTCGATCGATGCGCTCTCGACCTGGGCCGTGAAGGTCTCGAAGATCGCGACAACCCCGGCGGAGATCTCGCCGTAGGTGTCGAAGTCGGGCGGGACGCTGACAGCTGTCGGGCAGAGCCGGCGGGCCTGGACCGACGACATCCCGCCGCGGACCCCGAAGGTGCGCGCCGGGTAGTTGGCAGACAGCACCACGCCGCGCTCTGCGCCGCCGACCCACATCGGCACGTCCCGCAGTTCGGGGCGGCGCCGCATCTCCACCGAGGCGTAGAAGGCGTCCATGTCGACGTGCGTCACCACCCTCACCTGCCTGCGCTCCCCGGGCTGGAGTGCCACAGCTTCCGCGGCGCGGCGGCCACCGACCCACCCGCGGGCTTCACGTCGGCGTAGGGCGACTGACGGAAGCCGCTGGCGTGCACCAGCACGGGGCGGCGGCCGTGGGCATCCCCGACGCCGAAGCCGTCGGGCACCACGTCCATCGCGGCACGCACCCGCTCGAGGGCTTCGGTCTCACTGCCGGTCTCTGCCAGGGCCTGCGTGAACAGCCCGTGCAGGTGGGTGAGCTCCCAGCAGCCGGTGGCCCGCACGCTGACCCCCCGCGGCCCGGCCCGGCGCAGTTCGCCACGCACCACCAGCTGCCAGGAGTTGAACACGGTTGCTGCGTAGGGCCCCTGGACGTCCTCGAAGAAGGTTGCGTCGGCGGGTCCGGTGGTGTCGTCGAGGGTCAGGAAGACCACCCGGCGCCCGGAGCGTAGCGGCGGGGTCTGGGTGGCCACTTTCACCCCGGCGATCAGCACGTCCTTCCGGCTGCGTCGCCCGAGCAGGTCGGATGCGAACGTGACCCCAAGGGCGGTGAGGAAGTCGAGGTGTTCCGACAGCACGTGGCGGCTGGCGTCCAGGCCGATGATGTCAAGCTCGGCGGCCAACCGTTCGGTGGCGGTGAGCTCGGGCAGGCCGGTGGCCACAACGTCGCCGACCTCGGCCGGGCCGGCCAGGTCGAGGGGCAACTGCACCTCCGCCGGCCTGTCGTGGGCGGCGCGCAGCCCACGCGCCCGGCCGCCGCGCCGGTCGACGCGGTCGGCCCGTTCCAGGTCGGCGACGCTGAGCAGCAGGTCACGGCGAGTGATGCGTCCACGGCGCAGCATCGGGGCGTCGACGATGCCATAGAGCTCGTCGAAGGCGCCGGCCAGCACGAGCCCCTCCAGCACCGGGGTGGCCACGCCTGCCCGCCGCCAGAAGTCGGTCAGCGAGGCGTAGGGACGCGCCTGCACGACCCGCTCGAGGTCGGTCGCGCTGATGCCCTTCACGTCGGCCAGCGCGAGCCGGATGCCGTAGCCGCGCCCGTCCGGCAGCCCGGCACCGGGGACCAGCCGACCGGGGGTGGCGCCCTCCGGCGGGCCGGGCGGTGGCCCGTCCAGCTTCTCCACCCGGTAGCAGGCATCGCTGCGGTTCACGTCCAGGCCGAGCACGAGCACCCCGAGCCGGCGGGCTTCTTCGAGCATCAGCCGCTTGGGGTACATGCCGGGGTCGTGGGTGAGAACGCCGGAGAGGAAGTGCGCCGGGTAGTGCGTCTTCAGCCAGGCCGACTGGTAGGTGGGCAGGGCGAACGCTGCGGCGTGCGCCTTGCAGAAGCCGAAGGAAGCGAACGATTCCAGGACGAACCAGATGCGCCCGATTGTGGCGTCGTCGTAGCCCTTCCGCGCCGCAGCTGGGACGAGCCAGCGCTTGACGTCGACCTGCCCTTGCGGCGTGCCGAGCGCCCGGCGGGCCTCATCTCCCTGGGCGAGCGTGCAGCCGGTCACGGTGGCGATGATTCCGATGATCTGCTCGTGGAACACCACGACGCCGCCGGTTTCCGCCAGTACCGGCTCCAGCGAGGGGTGGAGGTAACTGGCCCGCTGCCAGCCGTGCCGCGTCGAGAGGAAAGGGATCACCATGTCGGACTTCACCGGGCCGGGACGGAACAGCGAGATGTCGATGATGATGTCTGCGAAGTCGACCGGGCCGAACTTGCCCAGCAGCTCGCGCTGGCCGGGCGACTCGATCTGGAAGCAGCCGAGGGTTGCGGCCTTGGCGATCAGGTCGTAGGTGTCGGGGTCGTCGAAGGGAGCGAGCAGGTCGAGGTCGACCCGCACACCCTCGACCCGCTCGATCTCGGTGAGGGCGTGGGCGATCGATGACTGCATCCGGATCCCCAGCACGTCCAGCTTCAGCAGGCCGAGGTCCTCCACGTCGTCCTTGTCGAATTGGCTCATCGGATAGCCGCCGAAGCTGGCCTCGGTCGGGGTCCGGTCGCCGAGGGTCGCATCCGAGAGCAGCACCCCGCACGGGTGCAGCGCGAGGTGGCGGGGCAGCCCGTCCAGGGATTCGACAAGGCCGAACAGTACGTCCAGCCGCCGCTCCCCCAGCCCGGCGGCCCGCAGTTCGGGCAGGTCGCGCAGGGCTGCGCGGGCGTCGGACGCGCGGATGTGCGGGAACGCTGTGGCGATCGCGTCGATCTCCTTCGGCGGCAGGCTCAGCGCAGCCCCGACATCGCGGACGGCGTGGCGCACCCGGTAGGTGTCGAAGGAGGCGACGCATGCCACCCGGTCTTTGCCGAAGGTGCGCAGGATCAGGTCGTACACCTCTGTGCGTCGCGCCGACTCCACGTCGAGGTCGATGTCGGGGAGAGCAGCCCGCAGCGGGGAGAGGAAGCGCTCCATCAACAGGCCGTGCCGGATCGGGTCGACCCCGGAGATGCCGAGCAGGTAGTTCACGAGGCTGCCTGCGCCGGAGCCCCGGGCAGCCGAGCGGACGCCGAGGTCACGCACCAGGTCGGTGATGTCGGCGACGGTGAGGAAGTAGGGCGCGAACCCGAGGGCGTCGATCACGGCGAGTTCTGCGGCCAGCCGTTCGTGGACGGCGGGACCGGGGTCGGGGTAGCGGGCTGACAGCCCGGCCCGGCAGCGGTGCCGCAGTTCGCCGGGGGCGTCGGTGGCGCTGACCTTGAGCACGTCGAACTCGGGCAGGTGGATCTCGCCGAGGCCGATGTCGGCGCGCGGGTCGAGCCGGGCGCGAATCGCGACGGTCCGGGTGTCGGCGAGCAGTTGCTCCGCGTCCGCCCTTCCGGCCAGGCGGGACACCTCCTCTGCCAGCGGCAGCATCTCCTTGCCGGCCTTCAGGTAGCCCTCCGCGTTGCGGCGGTCGACGTTGTGCGACGCCAGCGGCACCAGCCGGCGCGAGGCGTCCAGCACGTCGAGGGTAGGGCCGAGGTGCTTGGCGGTCATGCGCACCTCGTTGGTGAGCACGCCGACAAGACGGTGGGCGTCGGCGAAGGCCAGCATCCTGCCGGCGTGTGCGGCCGTGCCGACCCCGCTACCGGCGAGCTGCTGGTTGGCCACCCCCACCACCAGCTGGTGCGGCTCCACCACCTCGAGCCAGCCCGCCAACACCTGTTCGGCCACGTCGGGGCGGCCGGCGGCCAGCGCGAGGCCCAGTTCGGAGTCGGGTCCCAGCATCACCAGCAGATCGCGGCCGTGGGTGCCGACAAGGCTCGTCGTGCAGACAGGTTCACCACGTTCGCCGGCTGCGTGGACGGCTGTGGTCAGCCGGCACAGCGACGCCCAGCCTGCCCGGGAGGTGGCCAGCGTCACCACCCGCGGCAGCCGCGCGTCCCGCAGCTCACCGCCCTTTGCCGGCGTGACCGGTCGCGTCGACCGTGGACGGGCCGGAACGGACGGCGCGACAGCGAAGTCGACCCCGACCACGGGGGCGATCCCGGCCGCAGCGCAGGCCTTGGCGAACCGGACGGCACCGTAGAGGCCGTCCCTATCGGTGACGGCGAGGGTGTCCATCCCGTGTCCGGACGCTGCTGCGACCAGCGCGGACGGGGCGGAGGCGCCGTAGCGCAGCGAGTAGCCCGAAGCCACCCGCAGGTGAACGAACGGGTCGCTCATCCCGTCCACCTGGCCGCCCGTGCGGGACGGGCCAGCCGACGGGCGACGGCGTCGTGGAAGGCCTGGGCGTCGCGCACCAGGTCGTCGGCTTCGCGCACGGTGACGATGGCAATGGCTCCCGCAGCGACGGCCTCGCGCTTGCCCTGGGTGGCTGCGAAGAACCCCGCCCACTCGGAGAACTCCGGGGCCACCTCGCCGACCACCTGCCAGACGTTGCGCAGCCGTCCCCCGGACGCCGCCCGTGCCCGTGCGGCGAGGATCGTCGCAGCCACCCGCAGTGCTGCGAGCTGCGCTTGCAGGTAGCGCTCTGCAGGGGAGTCGGCCAGTTCCGCGCCCACCAGCGCAGCCCTCGCCAAGCCGAGTCCATCGTCGATTCCCTCCACGCTCCCTGAGCTTGTCGGGGCCATCAGTCCATCACCGCCCGCAATCGCCAGCGGCCGTTGCCCCAGCTGTGCGCCAGCTCGTACACCCCGGACCGGGTAGCCGCCCCGGGGCTGGCGACCACGCGCCAGATCTCTTCCTCGCCCAGCAGGTCGCCGCCGTCGGCCACCTCCGGGTCGTCGCCGCGGGCGGCCTCCACCTGCGCGCTGCGCCACCAGTCGGCGGTCTCGAGCCAGCGGGTCTGCACCTGGCTGACCCGCCAGATACGGCGGCGCCAACTGAAGTGGGCGGGGCCCTCTTGGGTGCCGATCAGCCCGGTACGAACCTCGATCTCCTCGTCGTACCGGCGCATGATCCCTTCCCTCTTCCTGAATTCCTTGCCTGTCCCTGAATTCTTCCGTGGCACTGACCGACCCCGGCACGGATGGTTCTCCGGCGTGCCGTCGGGCGGGGGTCGAGACCACCCAACAGAACTGCCGGGAAACCGTCCACACCGGGGCCGGGACGGGCTGCGGTGTGCTGCCCGAGCGAGCTTCCCCAACTCGCGTTATCGAACGTGTATTCGATTGACACCCATCATAGGGCCCGCCTCCGACAGTGCGTCAAGCCCCGTCCGCGCACCCGTGGCTACGCTTTCGTCATGGATGTCGTCGCACTCACCTTCGCCAGCGGCTGGGCCAGCGGCATCAACGCCTACGCCACGGTCTTCCTGCTCGGCATCATCGGCCGGTTCGGCGCGATCGCCGGCATTCCCGAGGGCTTCGGTCGCACCGATGTGCTGGTGATCATGGGCATCCTCGCCCTCGCCGAGTTCTTCGCTGACAAGATCCCCTACCTCGACTCGGCCTGGGACGCCATCTCCACCTTCATCCGCCCGGTCGCCGGCGCGCTGATCGGCGCCCTGCTAGCCGGAGCCAGCGGCGACCTGCTCCCGATGGCGATGGGCGCACTCGGCGGCGTCACAGCCCTGGTCAGCCACGCGGCCAAGTCCGGCGTCCGCCTTGCCGTGAACACCTCACCGGAGCCCCTGAGCAATATCGGCGCCTCCCTTGCCGGGGACGCCGCACTGGTCACCGTGATCTCGCTCGCCATCGCCCACCCGTTGCAGGCCGCCATCCTCGCCGGCATCCTGCTGGTCGGCACCATCGCGCTCGCCGTGGTGCTTGTGGCCCGGATCCGTCGTGGGGTCACAGCCTTCCGCGCCTGGCTGGCAGCGCGTTGATCGCTGTCGTCGGCGGCGGGCTTGCCGGGCTGGCCGCCGCCGCCCGTCTGACCAAGGTCGGGCACGACGTGGTGCTGCTCGAGCGGGAGCCAGAGCTCGGCGCCGGCATCGATCTCGCGGGAGAGCCCGACGACACCGTCATCACCCTGACGGCAGCCTGGCGCGACCTGTTCCGCAAGTCCGGACGGACCCTCGACGCAGAACTCGAACGCAAGGGGCTCGAACTTCGGCCGGCTCCGGCCCGCAGCCACCGCTTCGCCGACGGCTCCAGCCTCGTCCTGCCCACCGACAGGGGCGAGCAGTGGACGACGCTCCGCGACACCTTCGGCGAGCCCGCTGCGGTTGCCTGGCGCGACCTGCTGGACCGGCTCGACGGCACCTGGCAGGCGCTGCGGCGGCTCGGGCTCGAGGCCGAGTTCACAGGCAAGGAGCAGCTCACCACGGACGTGCGCGCGCTGCTGCGTCCCCGGGAGAGCATCGCGCGACTGGCGGCTGGCCTGCCCGCGGCACAACTCACGGAACTGGTGCTCGACGTGGCCGCCCGGCTGGGCCAGGACCCGCGGCGCCTGCCCGGGTGGCACGCGGTCCGGCTGAGCGTCGAACGCACCTTCGGGCGGTGGCAGCTGACCGACGCCGCCGGCGTCCCGCAACCGGCCGACGTGCTCGTCGGCACGCTGGTCGAGCGGCTGGCGACAAGGGGTGTGCGGGTCCACACCGGCGTGGAGGTGGTGAGCATCCGCAACGGTGGGGACGGGCCACGCATCGTGACCACCGACGGCCGCCTCGACGTCGCGGCGGCCATCAGCACGCTGAGCCCGATCGACCACGCTGATCTCACCCGCGACAAGGCCGACTTCCGGATCGTCCGGGCGGTGCGGCCGGCCGCGACCCAGGGGCCGCTGTGGGCATCCTGGCGCACCCTGCTCGACCTGCCGCGGCTGCAGACGGCAGTTCCCGGCGTGCTCTCGGCCTCCGCCTGGTCACCGGCCGGCCCGGATGCGTGGGCGCAGCTGCTCACCGGGGCCCTTGCCGCCTACCGGGTGCACGGCGACCTGACCGGGGAGGACATCCGTCCCACCAACAAGGCCCGCCGCTGACCCCTTCCTGCCGACTTGTCAGAATCTCACGGCGCTATGGCGCCGTGAGATTCTGACAAGTCGGCAGGAAGGGGTCAGGCCAGGACGGTCATCTCCACCTCGACGAACAGGTCGGAGGACTGCGAGCCGGAGTAGACGCCCTTCAACGGGGTGACGTCGAAGTAGTCGCGGCCGACGCCGACCTCGACGTGGAAGTCGCCGGGAGTGGTGTTGTTGGTGGGGTCAAGGCCCACCCAGGCGCCGTCCCAGAACTGCAACCAGGCATGGGACTCCCCCGTCGTCGGCTGGCCGACCACCGGGTTGGTAGCCGGCATGACGTAGCCGGACACGTAGCGGGTGGGGATGCCGACGCTGCGCAGGGCGCCGAGCCCAAGGTGCACGAGGTCCTGGCAGACGCCGGCGCGTGCCTCCCATACCGCTGTCGCTCGCGTGCTGACCTCGGTGGAGCCGGGCACGTACTCCACCCGCTCGAGGATGCGGCGGATGATCGCCTGCGCCGCGTCCACCGGACGGTCGGCCTTCTTCACCGCGTCATGCGCGATCCGCCGCAGCTCGCTGCCGGGATCGACGTGGTCGGTGACGCCGAGATACTCCACCTGCTGGTCGCAGAGGCGGGGGTCGCGCAGGTCAGCCCAGCTGATGCCAGCCCCGACGCTCAGACGGTCGCCGACGTCGACGGTGCTGGTGGCAACAACGTCCAGCCGACTGTGCGGCTCGGCGATCTCGAAGGCCGTCACCGGCGTGCCCCAGTAGTCGATGAAGGCGTGCGACCACGCCACCGGCGTGATCTCCAGCCGGGTCGCGAGGACGTACTGCTCCCTGGTCGCCCGCGGCGTCATCCGTGCTTCATTGTGGGACGCACTGATCAGCCCGTGATACCGGTAACCGGTGCGGTGGACAATGCGTAGCTGCCGGGCCATCAGTTGCCTCCGCTCCAGGTCGCTGCTGTCGCGCCTGTGAAGTACCGCGTGGTGACCGCCTCGCTGACCAGGTTGCACGTGCGCTGCAGGTCGGTCATCCGCTGCGGCAGGTCTTCCAGCATCCGTCCCGGCGCCCGGTACTCCAGCGCTGCACGGGCGGTGCCCAGCAACCGCTGGGCCTCGTCGTCGAACCCGACCCGACGGCCTCCGGCCAACGCGAGGTCGGCTAGCGAGCTCTCCGCAGAGCGCAGGCTGTGCACCACCGAGCGCGGGAACAGCCGGTCCAGCAGCAGGAACTCCGCGGCATCCTTGTCCGTGGTCACACCGCCGTAGGTGCGGACGAAGGCGTGGTGCGCGCCACAACCCCGCAGGACGTTGTTCCACGCGCTCTGCGTGCCTGACGTCAGGTGCGCTGTCGAGATCAGCCGGGCAGTCATGTCCACCCGCTCGAGGCTGCGTCCCAGAGTAAGGAAGTGCCAGCCCTCGTCGTGGCTCATCGTCTGGTCGGCGGTACCGGAGATGACTGCGCAGCGCTCGCGGACGTGGCGGAAGGCAGAAGCCGGACGCATCCGCTGCAGGCGCGCGCCCTTCACCGAGTTCCAGGTGGTGTTGATCGCTTCCCACATCTCGATCGAGACCGTCTCGCGGGCACGCCGCGCGGCCTCCCGTGCGCCCCCGAGCGCTGCCGCGATCGAGCAGGCGGACGTCGTGTCGTAGCAGAGGGCGCGGAGCACCTCGCTGGTGTCGGCCACCTCCACCGGCGCTGCGCCCATGACGGCCAGCAGCGACAGCGCCGCGTCGTCCTGGTCTACCGAAGGGTCGTCCAGCAGCAACTGCAGGTGCACCTCGACGATGCGGGTGGTGTTCTCGGCACGCTCGAGGTAGCGGCCGATCCAGAACAGGGATTCGGCGATCCGGCTCAGCACGGTGCACCGCCGATCCGGGTCTGCTGCTGTTGCTGCGCCTGCTGCTGTTGCACCTTCTCCTCGCCGAGCTCGCCCAGCGGCACACCCTCCATCACCTCGCGCGGACGCCGCCGCCGACGCTTCCCGCGGACGCCGTCACGTGCCAGCACCCAGGTGTCCTTGGAACCGCCGCCCTGGCTGGAGTTCACGATCAGTTCGCCCTCGGGCAGGGCCACCCGGGTGAGGCCACCGGGCAGCACGTAGACCTCGTCGCCGGAGTTCACGGCGAACGGCCGCAGGTCGACGTGGCGGGGCGCCATCTTGCCGTCGATCATCGTCGGGACGGTGGACAGCTGCACCACAGGCTGCGCGATCCAACCGCGCGGGTCCTTCACGATCCGGCCGCGCAACGCGTCCAGCTGGCGCTTGTTCGCCCGCGGCCCGATGACGATGCCCTTGCCGCCGGAGCCGTCCACCGGCTTGAGCACGAGCTCTGCGAGATGGTCGAGCACCTCCTCGCGGTGCGCCGGGTCCTCGAGGCGCCAGGTGTCGACGCTGGCCAGCAGCGGTTCCTCCGCGAGGTAGTAGCGGATCAGGTCGGGGATGTAGGTGTAGACCAGCTTGTCGTCGGCAACACCGTTGCCGACCGCGTTGGCCAGGGTGACGTTGCCGGCGCGGGCGGCGGTGATCAGCCCGGCGCAACCGAGGGTCGAGTCCGACCGGAACTGGGCCGGGTCGAGGAACTCGTCGTCGACCCGCCGGTAGATCACATGCACCGGCTTGAGTCCCTGGGTGGTGCGGATCGAGACCCGTCCGTTGTGGCAGAGCAGGTCGCGCCCTTCGACGAGCTCGACCCCCATCATCCGGGCCAGCAGCGCGTGTTCGAAGTAGGCGGAGTTGTAAACGCCGGGGGTCAGCACGACGACGGTTGGATCGCTGACGCCGCTGGGCGCCGCAGCTCGCAGGGCTGCCAGCAGGTGGAGCGGGTAGCCCTCCACCGGACGGATCCGGTGCCGGCTGGTCACCTCCGGCAGCGCGGAGAACATGGCGCGGCGGTTCGTCATCACATAGGACACCCCGGACGGCACCCTGACGTTGTCCTCCAGTACCCGGAAGCGACCCACCTCGTCGCGCACCAGGTCGATCCCGGCGACGTGGCAGCGCACACCGTTCGGCGGACGCACCCCTGCCATCACCCGGTGGTAGTGCGGCGAGCTGACAACGACCTTGCGCGGAATGACGCCGTCGCGGAACACCCGGCCCTCGCCGTAGACGTCGGCGAGGAAGGCCTCGAGGGCGCGCACCCGTTGGGCGACGCCGGCCTCGACCTCCGCCCACTCGTCGGCCAGCAGCACGCGGGGAACGATGTCGAGCGGGAAGGGTCGCTCCTCACCACCGATGTCGAAAGTGACACCCTGGTCGAGGTAGGTCGACTTCAGGTACTCGGCCCGCGCACGTACCTCGTCGCCGTCGAGCTTGGCGAGTTGCCGCAGCACCGACCCGTACGCGACCCGGACTCCCTCGGCACCCACGACCTCGTCAAAGGCCTTCGGGGTGCCGGCATAGTCACGAAACAGGCTCATCTTGCTCAGGTTAGGTGCACCGTGTTTCACGCAGGTGTCTTTCGTTTCGGAGAGGTTTCGACACCCGGCGGCTACCGGCCGCCCCGCGTCCCTCCGCCTTTGGGCGACTGCTGCCCTTTGCGGTTGCCCTTGGGCGTGACGGTGCGCTCCGGCGCGGGCTTGCCCCATGCCCCGGTGCCGAGCTGTGCCCGTGCCTTGGTCGCCCCTCGTGCGTTTCCGAACGGCCGGCCCCTGCCCTGTACCGGAGCCTGCCGGGGACGCTTGGGCTCGAAGCGATGGTCGACCACCGGCTCGGGGACGTAGGCCTGCGGCGGGGCGAGCTCGCCACGGACCTCCGCGATCACGTCACTGCCGGGAGCGACGACCTCGCGGCGGGCATTGCCGATGCCTGCCGCGGCCATCATGGCTCTCACCTTGCGGTTCTGGTCCTGCTGGCAAAGCGTTACCACGATGCCGCTCGCGCCCGCGCGCGCTGTCCGTCCGGAGCGGTGCAGGAACGCCTTGGGCTCGGCCGGCGGGTCGGAGTGCACCACGAGGGCGACGTCGTCGACGTGGATGCCGCGGGCGGCGATGTCGGTGGCGACGAGCACGCGGACGCGGCCGTCGGAGAACGCGGCCAGGTTGCGCTGCCGTACCGACTGGCTGAGGTTGCCGTGCAGCTCCGTCGCCGGCACACCCGCCCTGCTGAGGTCCTTCGCCAGCTTGGTTGCGCCGTGCTTGGTGCGCGCGAAGACGAGGGTACGGCCGAGGCCGCCGAGCAGGTCGACCAGCACCGCATGCCGGTTCTCCCGTGTCACCAGGAAGACCATGTGCTCTGCCGGACGCTCTTTCGGCGGCTCAACGGAATGGGTGACGGGCTTGTCCAGGTATCTGGTGACCAGTTTGTCGACGTCGCCGTCGAGGGTGGCCGAGAACAGCAGCCGCTGGCCTGGCGGGGTGAGCTCCAGCAGCCTGCGCACGGGCGGGAGGAAGCCCATGTCGGCCATCAGGTCGGCCTCGTCGAGCACCGTCACCTGCACCTCCGACAGGTCGCAGGCGCCGCGCTCGATCAGGTCCTCGAGGCGGCCGGGCGTCGCGATCACGATGTCCACGCCGGCGGCGAGGTTCTTCAGCTGGCCGGGGTAGCCGACACCGCCGTAGACGGTCATGGTGCGCAGGCCGACGGCCTTGGCAAGGAAGTGGACGGTGCGTTCCACCTGCACGGCCAGCTCACGGGTGGGCACAAGCACCAGCCCCGAGGGACGGCCACGGCGCCGCGTACGGTGGCGCGCGGCCAGCCGCGTCACCAGCGGAAGTGCGAACGCGACGGTCTTGCCCGAGCCGGTCGGCCCGCGGCCCAGCACGTCACGCCCGGCAAGGGAGTCGGGCAACGTCGCCGCCTGGATGCCGAATGGCTCGACGATGCCGTGACGGGCAAGGACGGTGACCAGGTCCGGGGACACACCGATGTCGGCGAAAGTCGTCAAGGTGTGCCTCAGCTGCGCCGGGTGCGGGGCAAGCTGCGTGTACCGCCGTCGGTCACCGGCTGGTTGCCGGTGCGGCTGAGCTCGATCAGCTTGCCCGAGATCCGGGTGGACGCCAGCGCCTCCCAAGCGCCCTGCGGCAGCTTCACCGGCAGCTCCACCAGTGAGTGGTCCGCGCGGATGTCGATGTGGCCGAAGTCGTCACGGCCGAGGCCACCCTCGTTGGCCAGCGCGCCGACGATCTGGCGCGGCTCGACCCGGTGCCGGCGTCCGACGTTGATGCGGTAGGTCGCCAGCTCCACCTGGCCGCGGGAACGCGGTTCGCGTGGAGGCCGGTCGCCGCGCTCGCCCCGGTCGCCCCGGTTCGGGCGATCCCTCTCGCCCCGCGGTAGCTGCTCGGGACGGTCCTCCAGCAGCAGCGGCACGTCGCCCTGCAGCACGATCGCCAGGGCCGCGGCGACGTCCACATCGGGCACGTCATGCTCGCGGACGTAGTGGGCGACGATGTCGCGGAACGTGTCGACGGAATCCGATTCGAGCGCTGCGGTGATGGCGCTGTCGAACTTGGTGAGCCGGTTGCTGTTGACGTCGTCGATGGTCGGCAGCGGCATCAGTGTCAGTTCCTGGCGGGTGGCCTTTTCGATCAGGCGCAGCAGGTAGAACTCCTTCGGCGTGATGAAGGAGATCGCGTCGCCGGTGCGTCCGGCGCGGCCGGTGCGACCGATCCGGTGCACATAGGACTCCGTGTCTGTGGGGATGTCGTAGTTCACGACGTGGCTGATCCGGTCGACGTCGAGGCCGCGGGCTGCGACGTCGGTGGCCACGAGGATGTCCAGCTTCCCGGCCTTCAGCTGGTTCACGATCCGCTCGCGCTGAGCCTGCACGATGTCGCCGTTCAGCGCTGTGGCGGCGAAACCACGCGCACGCAGGCGTTCAGCCAGCTGCTCGGTCTCCTGCTTGGTGCGGGCGAAGATCAGCATCGCCTCGAAGTTCTCCACCTCGAGGATGCGGGTGAGCGCGTCCAGCTTCTGCGCCGGCGCGACCCGCAGATACCGCTGGGTGGTGGTCGCGACCGTGGTGGTCTTGGTCTTGATGGTGATCTCGACAGGGTCGACGAGGTACTTCTTCGCGATCTTGCGGATCTGTGGCGGGATGGTGGCCGAGAACAGGGCGACCTGCTTGTCCGCCGGGGTGCCGGCCAGGATCGTCTCGACGTCCTCAGCGAAGCCCATCTTGAGCATCTCGTCGGCCTCGTCGAGGACGATGAAGCGCAGCTGGCTGAGGTCGAGTGTGCCCTTCTCCAAGTGGTCCATGATCCTGCCGGGGGTGCCCACGACCACCTGGACGCCGCGGCGCAACGCGCTCAGCTGGACGCCATAGCCCTGGCCTCCGTAGACCGGGAGGACATGCAGCCCTGCCATGTGGGAGCCGTAGCTGGCGAAGGCCTCGCAGACCTGGATCGCCAGTTCGCGCGTCGGGCACAGCACCAGCGCCTCGGGTGCCTTCTGGGTGTGGTCGAGCCGGGAGAGGATCGGCAGCGCGAAGGCTGCAGTCTTGCCGGTTCCAGTCTGCGCCCTGCCCACGACATCGCGGCCCTCGAGCAGTCGCGGAATCGTCGCGGCCTGGATCGGAGTCGGCAGTTCGTAGCCGAGATCCCGGGTCGCTTTCAACACACGGTCATCGAGTCCGAGTTCGCTGAAACGGGGAATCGGGATTTCTTCCTGGAGCTGCTCCACCTGCGAAGTGTAGTGAAACCAGTACTGCTGCGGCGAATGGGGGTGCCTGCTCAGGCGAACCGGCGACCCGGTTCTGTGCTGATCACCATGGTGCCGGCGAGCCGGTCGTAGATGGTCCGACCATCGCCGATGAGCAGCGAGACAACGTAGGCGATCGGCACCGCTGCGGACGCCAGCACGCCGATGACGGCGTCCACACCCACCGACGCCCCGATCGAGATCACGGCCAGGTGCCCCAGCGTCCACGGCAGGCCGAGCTTGAGCAGGTTGCGTACCAGGGACCGGCCCCAGCTGATCCGCTCCCCCGACGGATCGCGGCGCACGCGCAGGCCGTACTTCAGCTTGCCCGGCGTGGCCTCGTACCGTCCGGCCTCCAGCAGGGTGAGGCCAATCGTGGCCGGTAGCACCACGACGGCGATACCGATCAGGTGGAGCGTGAGGGTGCTCACCGCGCGAGCAGGGCCTGCGCTGAGCAGCAGGCCAACGATGCCGGCCACCACCAGCGCCCAGGCGAGCACCAAACCCAGGTCGATCAGGCCCGCGAGCAGGCGGCTCCGCGTGGTGCTGGTCACGCGAATCAGGATAAGGCCCGCAGGGCGGGGGGCTGCGCAGGCGCGAGTCGCCGGTTATCCTGCGTCGATGTCCGAGTTCCACATCGTCGAGGCCCGACCGCGTACCGATTGGGTCTACGACAGCCTGCACGCACTCGAGGTGGCCGTCACCCAGGAGCTCCTCGGCGAGGACCAGTCGGTCGGCGCGGAATGGTCTCGGGCAAGTTACTCGAGTGAGGTCACGTCCCTCAAGGGCCTGTTGCTGGCTCTGCCCGGGAAGGCTCCCACGGACGCAGTGGCCGGCAGGTTCGGCCTTCCCGAGGCACCGGAATCGCCGGTCGAGGTGCTGGGCGCCCTGGAGTTCGGCCTGCCGACCAGGGACAACCTGCACCTGATGGACGACGTGTACATCCAGGTGCTCCGACGGGTGCGTCGGGAAGGGATCGGCACGGCCCTGTGGCGGGAGGCCCGCCGCATCGCCGCCGAGCAGGGGCGCACCGCCACCATCGCGTGGAGCCACCACCTCGCGGGAGCGGTCAGCATGCCGGAGCGGGTCGAACCGTCGACCGGCGTCGGCCACCTGCCGGTGGATCGCGGCTCGCTGTTCGCCCAGTCGCTGGGCCTCCAGCTGGCGCAGGTGGAGCGGGAATCCCGGCTCGTGCTGCCGGTGGACCCCGACCTGCTGGCCACCGTGCGCGCAGAGGCGGAAGCCATGGCGCTGCCGACCTACGAGGTGGTGTCGTGGATCGGCCCGACCCCGGAGGTTCACCTGGAACGGGTTGCCGAGCTCAACCGGACGCTGTCGGTCGACGCCCCCACCGGCGACCTGGACTGGCAGGAGGAAGTGTGGGACGGCGAGCGCGTCCGCCTGTCCGACGAACTGACCCACCGCACCGGCTACTCGGTGAGCACGCTCGCCATCCATGCAGCCACCGGAGACGCTGCGGGGTTCACGCTGATCCACGTCCACAACGCCTACCCCCACCGTCCGGAGCAGTGGAACACCGCCGTGGCTGCGCCCCATCGCGGGCATCGGCTTGGCCTGCTGATCAAGGCGGTGAACCTGCAGCACCTGGCGGCCGCCACCCTCGAGGCGCGCTACGTGGAGACCTGGAACGCCGGGGAGAACAACCACATGCTGGGGATCAACACCCGGCTGGGGTTCCGCCTGCACTCCGTCCACGGCGCCTGGAAGGCCTGACGGCCTGACGAGAGGCGAACCCGGTCAGCGTGCGGCTGCCTCTGCGCCCTTGAGCAAGCCGTACAGGGTGGTGTTCACCGGCACGGGCACCCCGGCGCGCCGGCCGAGCTCGACCACGGCGCCGGCGAAGATGTCCACTTCTGTGGGCCTCCCGGCTAGGGCATCCTGCGCCATGGACGTGTAGTTGTCAGGGCCGAGCCCGTCGAGCACGTGCAGCCACCGCTCGATGTCTGACTCGTCGAGCGCGATGCCGGACGCGTTGGCGACGGCGATCACTTCGTGCTGGGCGGCGATCATCACCTGGCGGGCGGGCTGGTCGCGGTCCTGCAATACCCTGTACGGCGCCTTGGCGATCGCCGAGACCTGGTTGACACCGACATTGATCAGGAACTTCCACCACAGCTCGTGCAGCATGTCTGTCGGCACGAGGTGCGGGATCCCTGCCTGGGCGAGCAGGCCGGCGACCCGGCTGAGGACGGGAGTGGGCGGATCGGTATTGGTTGCGTCACCGAAAATGATGCGACCCAGGGAGGTGTAGCGCACGTCGCGTCCCTCGCGGACGGCGTCGATGCCGACACTGATGGCGTACGGCACGTGGGCCCCTGGCAGGCCTGCCCGCAGCCGGTCCTCGCTGCCGATCCCGTTGAGGAGGCTGAGCACGACGGTGTCCCTGCCGATCCCGGGACGGAGCAACTCGATGGCCTCCCCCAGGTGGGGATGCTTGACCGCGACGATCACCAGGTCGGCAGGGAGGTCGTCGCCCAGTTGGGTGAAGCGGTAGGGCCGCCCGTTCACCACGGTGGGCTCGGCGCGGTACCGCTCGGCCCGCGTCGGGTCGACCACCACCCGAAGGTCGGCGTCTGCCTCGACGAAGCGGCTGGCGTACGAAGCCCCCACCGCCCCGAGACCCACAACGTGGATTCGCGACATCTAGTCCCCCAGCGGGCCGAACTTCACCCCGCGGGCGGCCAGTTCCGCCTCTCCGCCGTCCTCCGCTGTCAGCACCCAGGCGCCGGCCGGCGTGAGGGCGACGGTGTGCTCCCAGTGCGCGGCCGGAGAGCCATCCCTCGTCACCACCGTCCACTCGTCCTCGAGGGTCGCCGTGATCGCCGACCCTGCGGTGACCATGGGCTCGATCGCCAGGCACATTCCCTTCACCACCAGCTCACCCCGTCCGGGACGGCCGAGGTTGGGCACGTCGGGCGGCTGGTGCATTTCGCTGCCGATGCCGTGGCCGGTGTACTCGGCGACGATTCCGTAGCCGGCCTTGCTGGCCTTCACCGAGCTCTCCACCGCATGAGCGATGTCGCCGATGCGCGCGCCGATGCGCGCGGCGGCGATGCCTGCCCACATCGCCGTCCGGGTGGTCTCGCTGAGCGCGACCGCCTGCGGCGAGAGGTCACCGATGCCGAAGGTGATCGCCGAGTCGCCGTGCCAGCCGTCCTTCGAGACGCCGAAGTCGACGCTGACGAGGTCGCCGTCGGCCAGCACGCGGTCCCCCGGGATGCCGTGCACGATCTCTTCGTTCACAGAGATGCAGGTCACCGCGGGGAACGGAGGCAGCCCGAAGCCGCCGCCGTAACCGAGGAAAGAGGAGGTCGCTCCTGCCGCGGCGATGTGCTCACGGGCCACCTGGTCGAGTTCCGTCGTGGTGATGCCCACTCGCGCGGCGTCACGCACCGCTGCGAGCGTCCGGCCGACGATCAGCCCAGCCACTCGCATGAGACGAACCTGGTCGACGGACTTGACCTCGATCCCCGGCCGGCGACGCATCCTCAGCCGAGCTTGGCGTCCAGCGCGGACGTGATCCGGCCCGCCACTTCGTCGATGCCGCCGATGCCGTCCACCTCGACCAGCAGACCGCGGTCGCGGTAGGTGGCCAGCAGCGGGTCGGTGGCCGCGGTGTAGATGACCATCCGGTTGCGGATGGTGTCGGCGTTGTCGTCGGCGCGGCCCTCGAGCTCGGCCCGCTTCAGGAGTCGGGCGACGAGGATCTCGGTATCGGCGACGAGCGAGATGACGGCATCGATGCCCTGGCCGGTCTTCGTGAGCTCGTCGTCGAGAGCGGCGACCTGGCCGGCGGTGCGGGGGTAGCCGTCGAGCAGCCAGCCGGCTGCGGCGTCGTCGTGGGTCAGGCGGTCGGCCACGATGGCGTTCGTGACCTCGTCGGGCACGTAGCCGCCTTCGGCCATGATGCGCGAGACTTCCTTGCCCAGCTCGGTCTGGCTCTTGACGTTGGCCCGGAAGATGTCACCGGTGGAGATCGCCGGGACCCGGTAGTGGGCGGCGATGCCAACGGCCTGCGTTCCCTTCCCGACACCGGGAGGGCCCATGATCAACAGTCTCATCTGAGGAATCCTTCGTAGTTTCGTTGCTGCAACTGGCTCTGGATCTGCTTCACGGTGTCCAGACCGACTCCGACGATGATCAGGATCGAGGTTCCGCCGAAGGGGAACTTGTTCTGGGTACCGAGGCTGATGAACGCGATCGCAGGGATCAGGGCGACGATGCCGAGGTAGAGCGAACCGGGCGCGGTCAACCGGGAGAGCACGTGCGCAAGGTAGCGCTCGGTGGGACCGCCGGCGCGGACGCCAGGAATGAAGCCGCCGTACTTCTTCATGTTGTCGCTGACCTCGACCGGGTCGAAGGTGATCGAGACGTAGAAGTAGGTGAAGAAGATGATCAGCACGAAGAAGAACATCTCGTAGACCCAGCTGCCTGTGGTCAGGTTTGCCGCGATCCAGTTGGCGAGCGGGTTCGGGCTGTCTGCGGTGCCCGGCTGGAACTGGGCGTACAGCACCGGCAGGTACAGCATCGAGGAGGCGAAGATGACCGGGATGACGCCGGCCTGGTTCACCTTGATCGGGATGTAGGTGGTGGTGCCGCCGAGCAGCCGGCGTCCGACCATACGCTTGGCGTACTGGACGGGGATCCGCCGCTGCGCCTGCTCCATGAAGATGACGCCGGCCATTACTGCCAGGCCGATCACCATCACGATGGAGAAGACGAACCAGCCAGCCGCGCCTTCACGGCTTTCCTTGATCGCCCAGAGGGATGCCGGGAACTGCGCGGCGATCTGGGTGAAGATCATCACCGACATGCCGTTGCCGACGCCACGATCGGTGATCAGTTCGCCCAGCCACATGATGACGCCGGTACCGGCGGTCATGGTAAGGATCATGGTCAGGATCGGGAAGACACCCTTGTCGTAGACCAGGTCGAGGGAGCAACCCTTGAACAGCTGGCCGTTGATGGCCAGGGTCACGAAGGCCGTCGAGTTCAGGACGGCCAGCACGAGCGTGAGGTACCGGGTGTACTGCGTGATCTTCGCGGTGCCCGACGCCCCTTCCTTCTTCAGCGCCTCCAACCGTGGGATGACCACGGTGAGCAGCTGCAGGATGATGCTGGCGGTGATGTAGGGCATGATCCCCAGCGCGAAGATCGCCAGCTGCAGCAGCGCACCGCCGGAGAACAGCTGGATCATCTGGTACAGGCCGGCCGCGTCACCCGACGTGGCCTGGGCGCGGCACTGGTTGACGTTGACGATGTTCACGTTCGGGGTCGGGATCACCGAGCCGAGCCGGAAGACCGCGAGGATGAAGAGCGTGAACAGGATCTTCTTGCGCAGGTCAGGCGTCCGGAGCGCATTCGCGAAGGCGGAAAGCATGAAGAGGGCCTACTCCTTACTCAGCGTCCGGGGTGCATGAGCACAGCCCCGGGTGTCACCACGGCACTGAGCGCGTGGCAACCCGGCAAACTCTATCAAGGCAAGCCCCGGATGCGCGCATCGGGTCCTCCTCCCGCCCCGTCCACCCGCCCTTGTTCATCCTCCCGCTCCCGCCACAGCCCGCCACTCCCCCGCGCCCCCCTCCCTTCCCGCTCCCGAAACGTGCCCTTCCTCCCGGAATTCCGGGAGCGACGGCGCGGTTCGGGAGCGGGGACGGTCGGACGGGGGTTGCGAGGGCCCCACCCTTCCCCGGATCGTGGCTGGACGGGCCTGGGCGAAGGCTGACTCGACCCTGCGCCGGAAGGCCTGCAGGTCGGCCAGATCGGCCCATTCCCACCGGACGACAACCCAACCCATCTCGCGGAGCCTGGCTTCCCTACGCTTCTCCTGCATCACGGCGTGGGCGACTTCGTCCCGCGTCCCGATGTACTTGACCCGGCCGTCGAACTCCCCGAGGACCCCGAGCGCCTCCCAGCAGAAGTCCGGACGCGCGAGCCAGGCACCGAGACTGTCGAAGACGTTGAGCTGCAGCTCTGGCATGGGCAACCCCGAGTCAGCCATGCGGACGCGACTCGCGGACTCTCCGACGCTCTCGGACCTGCCGTCGGCGAACTCCATGGCTGCGCGCGCCGTGCCGACTCCGTGACGTCCGGTGGCTTCGGCCAGGACGTCCAACATGGCGAGGAGGTCACCTCCAAGGTGCAGGGCAGCATCGAGGACGGCCACCGCGCGCTCGAAGTCGACGCACCGCGCCAGGTCGATCGCCGTCCTCTCGATCGAGGTCGCCGTGCAGCCGTCGACCTCAACCACCTCCCAAGGAGCCAGTGGCGCGGTCCGGACATGGAGGTATCGGCGCCTCGATCCGTGGCCGTTCGTCCGCCGCACGACGGTCACCTTGCCTAGCATCGACTCCCAGCTGGGCAAGCCGTGGAGCACTCCCGCGCTGACGTGACTCAGGACGGTTGCTTCGCCGAGGAGTGGGACGGTGCCTGCGATCAGCCGGCGGTGTCGGTCAAGCGCGCCGGCAGGAGGCGCATCGGCGTAGGCGCCGTGTCGGACGACGACGAGTTCACCCGCTCTGGTCAGGCGGGCGCGCACCTTCGGTGACTGCCCGACGGCGTTCAGCTGATTGGTTCGCTTGACGGTCATCCCAGATTTCAAGCGCAACCGGTCTCCATCAGCAAGATCCGGCGGAGAATCGACACCACCTCAGCGATCTTGACAACACCTGGCGCCTGCGGCTCTCGCCCCGCGGCCCCGCCCCGTCCCGAACCGCCGCAGCGCTCCCGCACTCTCGCGCTCCCGAAACCAGCCCTTGCTCCCGGGGTTTCGGGAGCAAGGGCGCGTTCCGGGAGCGGGGATGGGCGAGGGCCGAGCGGGAACGCAGTTGGCCCCCGGCTGAGCCGGGGGCCAACTGTGGTCGTGCGGTGTGAGCTCAGAGCTCGGTGGTGGTACCGCCAGCCTTCTCGATCTTCGCCTTCGCGGACGCGGAGAACGCGTGCGCGCTGACGGTCACGGCCACGGTGAGCTCACCGTTGCCGAGGATCTTGACCAGTTCGCCGTCGCGGACGGCACCCTTGGCAACGAGGTCGGCCGGGTCCACCGCACCGCCCTCGGGGTACAGCTCTGCGAGCCGGGCCACGTTGACGATCTGGTACTCGACGCGGAACGGGTTCTTGAAGCCGCGAAGCTTCGGCAGCCGCATGTGCAGCGGCATCTGCCCGCCCTCGAAGTTCTCCGGGGTGTTCTTCCGTGCTCCGGTGCCCTTGGTGCCCCGGCCGGCGGTCTTGCCCTTGGAGCCCTGACCGCGACCCACACGGGTCTTGGCGGTCTTGGCGCCCGGGGCGGGACGCAGGTGATGAACTTTCAGTGCCATGTCACTCGACCTCCTCTACGGCGACCAGGTGGGGAATGGCAAGAACCATGCCCCGGATCTCCGGACGGTCCTCCTTCACCACGACGTCGCCGATGCGCTTCAGACCCAGCGAACGCAGGGTGTCGCGCTGATTCTGCTTACCACCGATCCCGGAACGGACCTGGGTGACCTTCAAACGTGCCATCAGTGCCGGCCCTCCTCACGAGCCCGGAGGATCGCAGCCGGGGTGACGTCTTCCACCGAGAGGCCACGGCGCTTGGCCACGGCTTCCGGCTCCTCGAGGCTCTTCAGTGCGGCCACCGTGGCGTGCACCACGTTGATCGCGTTGTCCGAACCAAGGGACTTGGCCAGCACGTCATGCACACCGGCGCACTCCAGAACGGCGCGAGCCGAACCACCGGCGATGACGCCGGTACCCGGAGAAGCCGGACGGAGCATCACGACACCGGCAGCCTTCTCGCCCTGCACCGGGTGGGGAATGGTTCCCTGGATCCGGGGCACGCGGAAGAAGCTCTTCTTGGCCTCCTCGACACCCTTGGCGATCGCCGCGGGCACCTCCTTGGCCTTTCCGTAGCCGACGCCGACCATGCCGTCACCGTCGCCCACCACGACAAGCGCGGTGAAGCTGAACCTGCGGCCACCCTTGACGACCTTCGCGACGCGGTTGATCGCGACGACCCGCTCCAGGTACTGGCTCTTTTCCTTCTCGGCAGCCGCATCACGACCTCGACGGTCATCGCGGCCGCGACGCTGCTCACCACCGCCGGCGGCGCCGGCACCGCGGCGCTGCTGGGTTGTATTCATCGCTTCTACCTTCCGCTTCCGTCAGAATCCGAGGCCGGCCTCGCGTGCGCTGTCAGCCAGCGCCGCGATCCGCCCGTGGTACTTGTTGCCGGCCCGGTCGAAGACAACGTTCTCGACACCGGCCTTCTTGGCGCGCTCGGCCACGAGCTTGCCGACCTCCTTGGCCTTGGCCGACTTGTCGCCGTCCGCCGACCGCAGTTCCAGCGAGGACGCAGCGGCAAGGGTCACGCCGGCGGTGTCGTCGACCACCTGGGCTGCGATGTGCCGGCTGGACCGGAACACAACGAGTCGAGGACGATCCGGCGTACCGGCGATCTTCTTGCGACCACGCGCCTGGCGGCGCAGTCGGGCGGCAGCCTTGTCGGCCATGCCCTTGTTCGTCGAAAGTGAAATGGCCATCACTTACCCGCCTTTCCAACCTTGCGGCGAACCCGCTCGCCGGCGTAGCGCACGCCCTTGCCCTTGTACGGCTCAGGCTTGCGGATCTTGCGGATGTTGGCGGCAACTTCGCCCACAGCCTGCTTGTCGATCCCGTAGACGGTGAACTTGGTGTTGCTCTCCACCGAGAAGGTGATGCCCTCCGGTGCGTTCACGATGACCGGGTGTGAGAACCCGAGCGCGAACTCGAGCTGCGCGGGGGACTTGAAGATCACCCGGTAGCCGACGCCCACGATCTCGAGCTTCTTCTCATAGCCAGTGGTGACGCCCACGACCATGTTGGACACGAGGGTCCGGGTCAGGCCGTGCAGCGAGCGGCTTTCGCGCTCGTCGTCCGGGCGCGTGACCTCAAGCTGGCCCTCTTCATTGCGTGCGACCCTGATCGGCTCAGAGACGATGTGCTGCAGCGAGCCCTTCGGGCCCTTCACCGCAACCGTCTGACCGTCGAGGTTGACTTCGACTCCGGCCGGAATGGCGATCGGAAGCCTGCCAATTCGTGACATCTATATGCTCCTTTCGCTCACCAGACGAAGGCGAGGACTTCTCCGCCGACGCTTCGAGAGTTGGCCTCTTTGTCGGTCAGCAGACCTTGGGAGGTGGAAATGATGGCAATGCCCATCCCGCCCAGCACCTTGGGGAGCGCCGTGGACTTCGCGTAGACCCGCAGGCCCGGCTTCGAGATGCGACGCACCCCGGCCAGGGACCGTTCGCGGCTCGTGCCGTACTTGAGGGTGAGCCTGAGGGTCTTGCCGACTTCGCCGGCGGTGGGATCGAGGACCTCGAAGCCGCTGATGTAGCCCTGCGTCTTGAGGATCTCGGCGATACCCACCTTGATCTTGCTGTGCGGCATGCTGGTCGTCTCGTGGTACGCCTGATTGGCGTTCCGCAAGCGGGTCAGCATGTCCGCGATCGGATCGGTCATTGTCATGACGTGTGGTGCCTCTTTCTCGCCACGGTTTCCGCGCGCTCGCGGACCTTCAGCGGGTTGTGATTGGTCCAGGTGTTACTCACCAGGAGGACTTGGTGACGCCCGGCAGTTCGCCCTTGTGGGCGAGCTCGCGGACGCAGATCCGGCACAGGCCGAACTTGCGGAACACAGCCTTGGGCCGGCCACACTTCGTGCAGCGGGTGTAGGCGCGGACGGCGAACTTGGGCTTGCGGGCCTGCTTCACCTTCAGGGCGGTCTTTGCCATGTTTCAGCTCACTTCTTCTTCTTGCCGGTGAACGCCGGGCGCTTTTTCGCGACCTGTGCCGGCTCGTCCGCCGGGGCCTTGAACGGGAAGCCGAGCGCCTTGAGCAGCGCGCGACCTTCGTCATCGTTGCTTGCTGTGGTCACGAACGTGATGTCCATGCCGCGCAGCTTGTCGATGCGGTCCTGGTCGATTTCGTGGAACATCACCTGCTCGGTCAGCCCGAAGGTGTAGTTGCCCTTGCCGTCGAACTGCCGGCCAGAAAGGCCGCGGAAGTCACGGATACGGGGCAGGGCCAAGGTCAGCAGCCGGTCGGCGAACTCCCACATGCGGTCGCCGCGGAGGGTGACGTGGCAGCCGATCGGCATGCCCTCGCGAAGCTTGAACTGCGCGATGGACTTGCGGGCCTTGGTGACCGTCGGCTTCTGGCCGGTGATCGCGGTGAGGTCGCGCACGGCGGCGTCGATCACCTTCGAGTCCCGTGCTGCCTCGCCAACACCCATGTTCACCACGATCTTCACAAGACCGGGGATCTGCATGACGTTGTCGTAACCGAACTCGGTGTTCAGCGCCGGGGCAATCTCGGAGTGGTATCTCTCCTTCAGCCGCGGCAGGGTCTTGGTAGCGGTGTCCGCCATCAGATTTCCTTCCCGGTCTTGCGGGCGATCCGGACGCTGCGCTCTGCGGTGTACTCGCTACCGTCAGCGCGGCGCTTGGTCACCTCCTGGCGGTCGTGGCCCACGCGGGTCACGACGTCCTTGCCGTCGACCTTGACCACCAGCTGCACGTTGGACGCGTCGATGGGGGCTTCGGTCGTGATGATCCCGGAAGCGTTGTTCTGCCGCGTCTGGGTGTTCGGGGTTTCGCGGCGATGCTTCTTGACCAGGTTCACGCCCTGGACGATCACGCGGCCGGCCTTGGGGTCCACGGAGATGATCTCCCCGATGCGTCCCTTGTCCTTGCCCGCGATGACCTTGACGCGGTCACCCTTCTTGACGTGGACGCCATGCGTCCGCTCGACTGTCTTTCCCATGCTCACAACACCTCCGGCGCGAGCGAGATGATCCGCATGTACTTCTTCTCGCGCAGCTCACGGCCGACCGGGCCGAAGATGCGGGTGCCGCGGGGCTCCCCGTCGTTCTTCAGCAGCACGGCGGCGTTCTCATCGAACTTGATATAGGAGCCGTCCGGACGACGGGTCTCCTTCACCGTACGGACGATGACCGCCTTGACGACCTCGCCCTTCTTCACTGCGCCACCGGGGATGGCGTCCTTGACCGTTGCGACGATCTTGTCGCCCAGGCCGGCGTAACGACGCTTGGAGCCACCGAGCACGCGGATGCAAAGGAGTTCCTTCGCACCGGTGTTGTCGGCGACCTTCATTCGCGATTCCTGCTGAAGCATCTCAATATCTCCTGGTCACTTGGCCTTTTCGAGGACCTCGACCAGG
>JADGPA010000031.1 GCA_017882685.1 Propionibacteriaceae bacterium
CACGGTGACCAGACCGGAGCCAACACGCTGGCTTCCGATCAGGACGACGTTGGCCGACTTGACCATCGCGTCCGCGGCTTCAACAGCGGCGACGAAACCCTTCGTCTCCACCATTCCCAGGGCTTCTTGCATTCCAGACTCCTCCGTTGGGTCGGTGGGCCGCGCAAAGCCGGATTCGGGCAGGGCGGCCGTTCGTCCCGAGGGTAAGTCGGAACCACCGGCACTAAACGGCCACGCTGTGACCACTTTCGCTTCGCTTGTCAGGAGGGGGCAGGACCAGAAAATGCTGCTTGGGGAACCAAAAAGTGCAGCTGGAGCACAGGACGGGCGTCCTGATTGACACCGGGTGCCCCAATGCCGAGCATGGGCCTGACCGGGTGGAGTATTGCGCGCCGTCCGGGCGCCACGAGAGGTGGAAATGTCGGAGAAGCAGCGCATCATCCAGGAGTTCGTCCCCGGCAAGCAAGTGACCCTTGCGCACGTGGTGGCCAACCCTGACGCGCGGCTGTACCCGAAGATCGGACTGCCGCCCGGTCGCGGTGCCATCGGCGTGATGACGATCACCCCCAGCGAAGGCACGGTCATCGCAGCGGACGTGGCCACGAAGGCCGCGGCGGTCGAGCTCGGCTTCGTCGACCGGTTCTCCGGCTCGCTGGTCGTGACGGGCAGCCTCACCGATGTCCAGACCGCTGTTGAGGCCGTTGTTGCGGTGCTGTGCGGCGAACTGGGCTTTGCCAGGCCGCCACTGACGCGCACGTGAAACGGCTCCTCCTGGTCGGCGGCGTCGGTTGTGGCAAGACCACCCTGTTGCAGCGGCTGGAGGGCAGGGACATCAGCTACGCCAAGACCGGCGAGATGTACGCCTCGGGGGGAGTGATCGACACCCCCGGGGAATACCTCGAACTGCCGTGGTTCAAGCACGCCCTGCGGCTGGCGTCCTTCGAGGTCGAACTGGTCGTGCTGGTCGCTTCCGCCACCGTTCCGGAGGGCCGGTTCCAGCCCGGCTTCACCACCTTCTTCATGCCGCCGTGTATCGGGGTGGTGACCAAGATCGACATCGCTACGCCCGAACAGGTGCAACTGGCCGGCAACCACCTCCGGCTGGCCGGCGCCACCGAGATCCTCGCGGTCTCAGCCCTCACCGGCGTGGGCATCGCAAAGCTCACCGCCCGCCTCGCCTAGACCCCCTCTTCTCGGGTGGGGATCAGCTGACCCACTCCAGGATGGCGGCCAGGTCGGCCACGGTCACCTCGATCGGGTTGCCGGAGGTGCAGAAGTCCTTGAGTGCCGTGTGCGCCAACACAGGGATGGCGGCGAGGAACGCGTCCCGGTCGATTCCGGCAGCGGTGATTGTTGCGGGCATCTCCAGCTCACGCCGGACGCGCTCCACCCAGCCGACAAGGCCAAGGACGAGGTTGCGGTCACTGGACGCGGAGAGGCCCAGCGAGCGCGCAAGGGTGACGTAGCGGCGCGCAACGTCGGAGATCTCGCCCGGACGGATGCCGAGCTCGCCGGCGTTGAACTCGATCACGTGGGGAAGGAGGATGCCGTTGAGGCGTCCGTGTGCCACCTTGAACGACCCGCCGATGGCGTGCGAAAGGCTGTGCACGATGCCGAGCCCCGAATTCTGGAAGGCGATGCCGGCCATCGTGGCTCCTGTGTGCTGGTGCGTGCGCGCCTTCACATCGAGGTTGCTGCGGTAGCTGCGCAGCAGGTAGGTGTCGGCCATCCGCAGCGCCTTCTCGGCGAGCGCATCGGAGAAGTCGTTGTGGCCGATGGCCACGTAGGCCTCGATGGCGTGGCTGATCGCGTCCATGCCGGAGTCGGCGACAAGGAAGGGCGGTGCCGTGCTGACCGCGTCGGGGTCGAGGATGGCCACGTCGGGCAGCATGTCGTCGGAACTGAGCGGCAGCTTGGCGTGGCTCACCGGGTCGGTGACCACAGCGAACGAGGTCACCTCCGAGCCGGTGCCGCTGGTGGTGGGGATCACATAGAAGCCCGCCTCTGCACGGTGCCCCAGTTCGAGGGCCAGCTTCCGCACCGCCTTGGCCGTGTCGATCGGCGATCCGCCACCGACGGCGAGCAAAGCCTCCGGCTCGAAAGCGAGGAAGGCGGCCAGCCCGGCGGCGACAGCGGCCACGTCGGGGTTGGGGATCACCCGGTCGTACACCTCGATCGTGGCGCCCGACAACGCCTCCCGCACCTGGACCATCAGGCTGCTGCCGGCGAGGAAGGCGTCGGTGACGATCAGGACCCGGCGTCCGGCCAGTTCCGAGAGCGCAGAGAGGGAGTCAGGCCCGTAGTAGAGGGTGGTGGTGAGTTGGAAGCGATACACCGGCAGGTCTCCCGTCGCGCGACGAACACTGACGCCGGAACTCGCTGGGAGTCACTCCGGTATGTGCCCGGAAGACCCTGGAGAAGTAGTTGACCTGGTTGAAGTCCAGTGCGGCTGCGACCTTCTGAACCGGCATCTGGGTGGAAGCTAGCATCAGCTGCGCGCGGGAGATCCGCCAGGCAGTCACATACGACACGAATGTGTAGCCGGTGACGGATTTGAACAATTTGGATAGGTGACCGGGCGACCAATGGGTCGCTGCCGCCGCCTCGGTGAGCGAGATCGCACGATTCGGATGCCGGGCGATGTCGTTGAGCAGGTCGCGAAGGTCGGGCCGGCGTTGCGGCCGCGATCTCAGCACCTCGTCCAGTGCCATCCCGAGGAGACGCTCGATGTGCAGCTGGGCCTGCAGGCGGTTGATCGACGCCGTCCGGCGCTCCCGCTGGCCCTGCACCAGCTGGGTGAGGTGTGGCACGAGCCGCGGCGCACAATCCTTCGTCGCGGCGATCACGAGATCCTCGACGCGCGCCACGCCATCGCGCAGGTCACCGTCCTCTGTGTAGACGGCATCAAGGAGCATGCTGGCCTCGGCGACGGCGCTGGCAAGGTCCTCTGCATCAAGGGCTTCGCGGAAGACCGAGCCCTCCACCGGCTGTGCGGCCTCTGTTTCGATCCTGGTCTTCGGGAGCGGGACGAGGGTGAGCAGCGGTCGCTGCGGCGCGGAACCAACCGTTCCCAGGTCGGGGCCCCTCCTCCGCACCCGCATGCCGTCCAGCATGCGGCTCAACCCGAACAGGGTCTTGGCGGCTGCGGCGACGCGACTCAGGGTAGACATCGGGACCTGGTCGTAGAGGACCTCCAGTTGCCCCTGCCCGCGCCAGGCCGATCCGGCCGTGAGGAACCGTGGCTCGTCCGACTTCGGGACGCGCACCTGGCCACTGAGGATGGCCCCCACGTACTTGTCACCCTCGGTGATCGGGACGGAGAAGTCCACGAGACCCGCGTGGCACCGGTACACCTGGGGCGAGCCCTCGATCAGGGACTGCAGGCCACCGTGTGCGTCGCACCCATGGCACAAACGGTTGCCCACCGGGTCGGAGCGCATCTCCCGGCAGAAGTCGGTGAAAGCGAACGTGTCGGTGACGGGGATTCCGCGAGCATCGACGGCGACCGTCGCCAAACCCGTGGCCTCAGAGAAGTCTTCGAGGATCTTCTGCACCTGGGCCAGATCGAGAACTTCAGCTATGCCGAGCTCTGTCAACTTTCCTCCATTGGACAAGCAGAGATTAGCCCAAGAGACGAAGCCACAACACCCTTGCTCGGAGGATCAACTCCCGTGCGGGGTTCGACAGCCGTTCGCCCAGCCGGGACGGTACCGTTGCCGCCGTGGCGGGAACCAGCGACCTCATCAAGGCCATCGGCCAGGCGATCATCGAAGCGCTTCGTCCGCGGAGCTCCGCCCGGCGGCCGACACCGCGCAAGCCGTCCACACCTCGCTCCACAGGCACCGGCACGGGCTCCGGCCGCGACTACCCGGGCGACTTCCGCGGCCCTCCCGTCCTCACGTACGACCCGCACCCGGTCTCGCTGCCCGACCCGGGCGAAGTGGTGTGGACGTGGGTGCCTTACGAGGAGGATCACAGCCGGGGCAAGGACCGGCCGGTGCTGATCATCGGGCGGGACGGCGACTGGCTCCTCGGGCTGCCGATGACCAGCAAGGACCACGACAGGGATGCTGCTCAGGAGGCCTCGGAGGGCCGCTACTGGGTCGAGGTCGGACGCGGCCCGTGGGACTCCTCAGACCGGGTCAGCGAGGTGCGGGTGAACCGCATCATCCGGGTGGACCCGAACGGCGTCCGCCGGGTGAGCGCCGCCCTCGACAAGGCCCGCTTCGACCGGGTAGCCGACGGGGTTCGCCGGCACCGGTGAGCGCTTCCCGGCGCGGACTGCGAGTAGCCTGATCGGAGCCACGGCTCCCACCACCCCCTCGACGGAAGCCCCAGCGACAGGACGCCGTGACCGCCACCACGCCTGATCCCCGCCCGCATCTGCGCGAGCGTCTCCTCGACCGCCTCGACGATGTCGGGGACGCCCTGCACCTCCCCGTCACCGGACGCCGCGTACCCGGGACGATCGCCGTCGCCGTGCTCGCAGCACTGGCATCGCTGGCCGCGTCCGCCTACTTCGTGCGGAACCACCTGAGCCTCGGCTACGGGGACGCGTTGGCCCACCTCACCGCAGCCCGCCAGTTGTTCGATGCTCCTTCCGGGGGAACCGTGCCCCCCCTGCCGACCGTGCTGCTCGCGCCGTTCGTCGTGAGCGTGTGGCTGTGGTTCTCGGGTTGGGGCGCGGCCCTGCTCGGCGCCTGCTGCCTGGCCGCGACGGCCGCAGCCGTGTTCCGGGTGGGCGCCCGGTGGGGGCTGCACGGCCTGGGCCGGTTGACGGGCGTCGCAGCCGTTGTGGCAAACCCGACCATGCTCTACCTGCATTCGACAGCGCTCAGCGAACCGGTGCTGATCGCCGGCATGGCCGGCTGCCTGGCCGGGCTCGCGCATTGGGCTGCGAGCGACCTCCTGCTGCGGCCTCGCCGGCTGGCCCTCTACGCCGGCGTCCCGGCGGCGGTGGCTGCGCTGTCCGGCTACGAGGGGTGGGCGCTGGTCTGCGTCGGGGCGGTCTGCGTGGCGATCATCACGTGGAACAGCACGCACGAGGTGGGGACGGCTGGACGCGAGGCGGCCGGCTTCGTTACGGTGCCCGCGCTGGCGGTCGGTGCGTGGGCAGGGTTCTCCTGGCTGGCGGTCGGTGACCCGCTGGCGTTCATGGCGGGGCTGTCGTCCAGGTCCCCGGGCGGGCCTCCCGGCGTCGACCTGGGCAGCATGGGCCACGTCGCGCTCAGCCTGACAACGCTGAACATCGCCGTCGTCAACACGGTGGGGCTCGGGCTGGTCGGCCTGGGTGCAGCCGGGTTGTGCATCCTCCTCGCGTGGAACCGCGTCCCGCGGCTGCCGGGCTTCCTCGCCGTCACTGCGAGCACCTACACATACCTCGCTGCCACCCTGGTCACCGGAGGCGTGGTGGTGCTGAACGATGC
>JADGPA010000032.1 GCA_017882685.1 Propionibacteriaceae bacterium
CGGTAGCCGGACGGCGCTTGCTGGCGGTGGCGGAGGGATTTGAACCCTCGGAGGGTTGCCCCTCACGCGCTTTCGAGGCGCGCTCCGTAGGCCGCTCGGACACGCCACCGCGCAGGAGTGTACAGATCCGGGCAGGGGCCGGGCCAATCCACCCCATCCGCCCGCCGGCCAACTCACAAGCTGTGAGTTGGCCGGTGACTACACCGGTTAACTCACAGCTTGTGGTGGTTGCGCGTCGGGATCAGCGGTGGCCGGCGAAGAAGGTGCGCAGGAGGTCTCCGCACTCCACCTCTGCGATGCCACCCACCACGTCGACGCGGTGGTTCAGGCGTGGGTCGCGCACCACGTCCCAGAGCGAGGCGACCGCGCCGGCCTTCGGGTCGTAGGCACCGAACACCAGCCGGGACACCCGGGCCAGCACGAGAGCGCCGGCGCACATGGTGCAGGGTTCGAGGGTGACCACCAGCGTGCAGTCGTCGAGATGCCAGGTGCCGAGGGCGTCTGCGGCGCGGCGCAGGGCCAGCAGCTCGGCATGCCCGGACGGGTCGTTCGTCAGTTCCCGCTCGTTGTGGGCACGGGCGAGCTCGGCATCGTCGGGCCCGAGCACCACAGCACCGATCGGGACGTCACCGTGCGCCGGCGCCAGCGCAGCCTCCGCCAGCGCCTCGCCCATGGCGGGCAGCCACCGGTTCACTCGAAGGTGGCGAGCGCCTTGGCGAACTCCGGCCCGAACTTGATCCGGGTGGCGATCCTCTCCACCAGGGTCGCCGAGTCCTCGTCGTAGTCCTCGGCCATCGCCTCGAGCTCGAAGTCGTGCAGGCCGGCGTCGGCAAGGATGCCGAGGTCACCGACCGGCGTCGAATCATCGTCGTCCTCGGGCACCTCGAGGCCGAGCAGGTCCACCACGTCGCGCGCGATCGGCCAGTCGGCGGCGGCAACGGCGTCGGAGCAGAACGCCTGCACATGCTTGCCGCGCACACGGACGATGACGAAGACCTCGGAAGCGATCGAGACAAGGGCGACCGCGCCACCGTCCCCGGGCATCCGCCGTAGCTGCGTGATCAGGGCCTCAAGGTCGTTGGCAAGCTCGTAGTCGAGGGCCAAGGCCACCGGTGAGCCGTCCTCGCGATACAACGCGACGATCAGATCGACGTCATCTTCTGTTGCGTCTTCGGGGTAATCGTCGCCGTCCTCGTCAACCTCTTCGACGTCGGCGTCGTCGTCTTCCTCGGTGACGAGATCGTCGAGATCGTCGAGCTCCTCGAGCCCGACCCGGTCGTCACCGCGATTGGGCAACTCGAACTCCAGATCATCCGATGAACTCATCGCTGCCTCCTGATCTGAATCACCCGCCCATCGTGTCAGATGTCGCGGGTTGAGCACAGCCCGCCTCCTCCGTCCCCCGCTCGTGGCCTGTGGCAAGGTAGCGGGATGGAACTTCACGTCGTCGCCGCGGGCGGGTGGTCCCGGTGAACCTGGCGACAGCCTTTCCCCCATTCGGGCTGCGGATCGAGGCAGGGCCACTGGTCCTGCGTCCGATCACGGACGACGTGCTGCCCGCGCTGGTCAACCTCGCGCTGGGAGGTATCCACGACCCACGCAGGATGCCGTTCTACGTGCCCTGGACCGACGCCCCACCCGACCGCCTGCCGCTCAACTTCACCCAGTACCACTGGGGTGTGCGCGCCTCCTGGGCCCCCGAGCACTGGGACCTGCAGTTCGCCGTGGAGTACGAGGGACGCGTCGTCGGCTGCCAGGGCCTCGCCACCAAGGACTACCTGGTGACGCGGACCGGCGAGACCGGCTCCTGGCTCGGGCTGCAGCACCACGGGGCCGGTATCGGCACGAAGATGCGGCAGGCCATCTGCGCGTTGTGCTTCGACCACCTGGACGCCGACGAAGTCACCTCCGCGGCGTTCGCGGACAACCCGGCATCCAACGCCGTCAGCCGCAAGGTGGGGTACCAGCCGAACGGGACGATGCGGAAGACCCGCAGGGAGGGTGAGTGGAAGGGCTCGCAGCAGTGGATGCTCACCCGCGAGACCTTCAACCGGGGGCCCGAGATCACCGTGTCGGGAGCACCCGAGTTCCGCAGGTTCATCGGGCTCGACCCCGTCGACGCTCCCTGCGCCTGACGAAGGGCCGGCGCTGGTTACCGCGGGATGTCGCGGGCCAGGTCGTCGACGCGTTCTGCTGTCGGCAGGTCGAGCAGGGCGCTGCCGGGCAGCAGCAGCTTCGCGCCCCGGATGCCGGCGCCGATGCAGACCAGTTCGGTGTCGGCGACAGCGCCGTCCACCCATACCGGCCACTCGGCGGGCAGCCCGACCGGGGTGATACCTCCATACTCCATGCCGGACGCCTCGACGGCGAACTCAATCGGCGCGAACGAGGCCTTGCGGACGTCGAGCTTGCGGCGAGCGACATTGTTGACGTCCACCCGGCGGTGGGCCAGCGTCATGCAGCAGGCGAAGCGGTCCTCGCCTCCGCGGCGTCCCAGCACGAGGACGGCGTTGGCCATAGCGTCCATGGGCAGGTCGTACACCTGGCACAAGGTTTCGGTGTCGGCGTGGGCCGGGTCGACCTCGAACACCTGGGCGGACGGGACGTAGCCGCGCACGGCCTCGATGACCGCCGCGGGCAGCAGGTCGGGACGCTCGAGAGCGGGAACCGGATGCAGCTTGGCGAACACCCTCGGCAGCGTAGTCGAAGCGTTCGCGACACTCTCCGAAAGGTCCCTGAGGAGCGTTCGGGAGCGCAGCGATCGAACGCGTCACGAAGGGTCGCCGCCTGTGGACAAAAGGGGGTTTGGTCCACAGGCAGCGGATTCACGCTGGTGGCTGGCAGCGAAACCGCTGATGCTGCTTCGATGGCGTGGGTCTACTTGTTGAAATGTGCGGACGGCGCCTTCTACGTCGGCAGCACGCGCGATCTGGAGCAGCGCCTTGAGGAGCACTCCACGAGCAAGGTCGGCTTCACCATCCGGCGTCGTCACGTTGGCTTGGTGCGCGGAACTTGATCTCGCGGACGCCTACGCAATCGAGCGGCGAATCCATGGCTGGTCGAGGCGCAAGAAGCAGGCGCTCGTTGATGGCGACATCGAGCTACTCAAGGCGCTTGCGAAGCGAGGAGGACACGGTGGCAGCGACCCTTCGTGACGCGGTCGCTCGCTGCGCTCACGAACACTCCTCAGGGACCGTTACGAAACCTCGTGACGCTCAAGGACCGTTTGGGCAGGCTCACTCTTGACGGGGCGAGCGGGCAGCCGCCAGACCACGACGGCGACCACGCTCAGCACCAGCGCCATCAGCATTCCCATCGGTAGCGCCACGAACAGGGAGCCCCCGATGATCGTCAGCGCGAAGAACCCGATGGTGCCGTTGTACGCACCGTGGAGGAAGGCCGGCGCGAGCACCGAATCGGAGCGCTGGCGCACCCAGGAGAGCAGGAAGGCCAGCGGTGTGGTCCAGGCCACCATCAGCGGAATGCCCCACCCCCACTCGGTGCCGTAGTTGTGTCCCATCAGGATGATGATCGGCGCGTGCCACAGGCCCCAGAGCACACCGGTGAGCAGGTTCGCCCGGACGTTGCCCAGCGGGCGCAGCTCGTCGGCAAGGACGCCTCGCCAGCCGTACTCCTCCCCGAAGGCGAACAGGCCGTTGATGGTCAGGCCGGCAATCAGGCCCTGGGACAACAATGCTGCGGCGAGGACCGCCACCGGCGGTAGCTGCACGTCGGCCGGGAGCGCCGGGACGATCTGCAGCAGTCTCTCGCGGAACTCCGCATCGCTCGCGACGAAGTGGCCGGCGCCCGGCACCCCGAGGGCGCCGGCGACCAGTGCGACGACGAACCCGAGGGCCAACACGGCAATCATGACGATCACCGCCCACGCCGCGCTGGGACCGACGGTGGCCCAGAACCGGGTGCGCAGGGCTTTCCACTCGCCGGCGATCAGCGGGCGTCGCCCGGCGCGACGCTCCACGATCAGCCCAGCGACAAGGGGTAACGGCATGTACAGGACAGCAGTGCCACCCTGGACGACGACAATGGGCACCCCGGCCTGTCGCATCGCCCACAGCAAGAGACCCGCAAGGACAGCACCGCCGAACGCGATGCCGTAGAACCAGGCGACGCGCGACCAGGCGACGCGTTCGGGCATGGGCGTGGTCACCGCGCACCACCCAGGTCACGTCGCTGCTCGGCGGCCCTGCCGGCCCGGGCAAGGGCCAGGAGCACCGCTCCGGATGGCAGCCACAGGAGGCCGGCGAGCGCGGGCCCGAACCACGGTCGCGACCGTCCGTCGAGCGCAGCGGCACGCCAGAGGGTCAACCCGGCAGCGACAGCCGCCGCACCGGTGGCGGTCGCCAGTGATCCGGCGGCCCGCGCGCCGGTGCCGCCGCGGCCCACGGTCACAGCAGCCCAGGCTGTCGGGACAACAGCGACGGCAATGTCGGTGACCGCGGCCACCGGCTTGCTGGTCCAGCTGCCCACCCGGCCGGCGAGGTCCGCCTGGTTGGGGAGGCGATCCGGCAGCCCGGGGCCTCGCAGCGCGTAGTGGGCCACAACGGCGACGGATAGCAGCGCGGGCACGACCAGTCCCCGACGGAGAGCCGTGACGGGGGTGCTCTCGAAGGGCTCGTCCTCGGCGTCGGGCTCGATCAGGCCGAGCTTCACCGCCACGGCACCGATGTTCACGGCCCAGCCGAGACCGAACACCCGGGGCACGAAGATGCGCTCGTCGCGAGGATTCCACCAGGTGTGCGCAACCCGCTCCGCGGTGGGCGGGGTGAGGTCGATCGGCACTCCGGCGAAGCGTGTGTGCGACGGCTCATCGGACTCGGCAACCTCGCCGACCGTCGCTGCAAGAGCAGTCACGTCCGCGGGGGTTGCACCGGGCTCGAGGTGGTCGGTGAAGTAGACCCGGAGGTCGTCGAGCACCTCCTCGCGGAACCCGGCTTCGACACCGTGGCCGACGCGCTCGAGGCAGGCGTCCAGTGCGGCGCGCGCCTCGGCGTTCAGCTCATCGAGCGAACTGATCATCGTGACTCCTCAACAATCTCGCGGACGGCCGTGGCGACGGCCGAGAAGGTGGTGGCCATCGCTGTCAGCGCCCGAGCGCCGGCCGCGGTGAGCTCGTAGTACTTCCTGGGCGGACCTACGGGCGACTCCTGCCAGGTCGACGTGACCAGGCCGCCCTTGGCCAGCCGCGCGACCAGCGGGTACACGGTGCCGGCGGTGATGGCGAGTTCCGGTCGGGCGGCGAGCTCGTCGACCAGCTGCGATCCGTACATGGGCTCGCGGGCCAGCAACCCGAGGACGGCCAGTTCGAGGACGCCCTTGCGGAGCTGCGAGCCCCACCCTTCCTGCTCGATGCTCATGGATACATGGTATCGCCAGCTACCTTGTTCTGCAAGCTAGCTGGCAAGGGCAGCTAGCTGGTCCTCGTCAGCTCAGGGAGCATGGCTCGGGCTCAGGGAACGTGCCCGCAATCTTGCGCACCGAGTCGGGTTGCCAAAGCGACCGAAATGCAGGTAACTTATTCCAGTCGCGCCGTATCACAGGAAAGGAGGCCGGCAATGATCCTTACCCAGAGAACTCGAGAGGAGTTCACCGATGCCGGCTCCGGCGGCGTCCTCCCCGTCTTCAACGGGTAGCGGTTTCGATCCGCCACCCCTTTGACGGTGGCGACGCTCACGAAGCCAGAATTCGACAAATCGACGTCGAAACAACGCCACGTCCAGACCCAGAACCTTCTGAGGTCCTGCTACCGCAGTTCGCGGTCATTTCATCCACGTCCTATTTGGCGTGCCCGAATGTATATAAAGGGAATTCGACATGAACACCACACTCACGCTCACGCGTGAACAAGCCCATCCACCCATAGCCCTCACCCACAAAGGCCTGATCGATCGCGCGGCCATCTGGTCCGGCATCGCGCTCATCCGGTGGGCCCGTCGTTCCGACCTTCAGCGCAGCCAGCGGCTCGCTCGCAGGCAGGAACGCGCAACGCGTCAACTCGACGCCGACCGCTTCTGGCAGGAGGTCGCCGACCAGCGGGCAAAGACCGAGATGTACATGCTGTTCCGTTCACTGCAGTGAGCGCCACCATGGCCCGCTACCTGGGGAACCG
>JADGPA010000033.1 GCA_017882685.1 Propionibacteriaceae bacterium
CAAGGCGGAGCAGGTCCGGTCCGCTGAGTGCGGCCAGGGGTATCGCGTGGCCGAGCCGCCGGACGGGGGCCCAGGCGACCCAGGCGGGGCCGAGGCGCACGCTGCCGGCGTGGAAGCCCACGACGCTAGAGCGCACAGCACTGACGGGACTCGCCGACGGGGCACGGCGGGCCGATCCTTGGCATGACCCTCCTCGTCACTCAAACACTTGACCTGACCATGGCGCGTCGGGGCCAACGCGTACCAACTACGACGTGAACGCAAGAAGATCAAGCTGCAAACATGGCGGTGATTAGGCGGAATCCGTTCCCTCGGTGGTCACCCGCGCCTTCCACGACCACGCCTTGGACGTGGTCGAACGGGTCGTGGCGTTTCGGCAGTCTGTCCATGTGGCCCACCATCGGAGATCGTCGAAGAAGACGACAGCCGCCGGTGCCGTCGTGGTGCGGGAGGGGGATGCTGGCCCAGAGGTGTTGCTCGTGCACCGGGTCGACCATGACGGCTGGGTCCTTCCGCACGACACACTCGACCCGGACGAATACCCGGCGGGCTGCGCGGCCCGGCGCACCCTCGAGCAGACAGCAGTCGGCGTGAGGATCGGCGTCCCGCTGGGACAGGTGAGTCGCGCCGACGGGCATCGTTCACTGCAGGTCGCCTACTGGCGCGCGGTTGCAGTCTCTGTCGGTCGCCACCATCCGACCGACGACGTGGACCGTGTCGCGTGGCTGCCTGCAACCGAAGCCGCCGTGCTGGTCGCCACCGAGGAGCGAGGCCTGATCGAGCGCGCCGTCGAGCTGCCGGAGTCCGTCCCGGTGCTGGTCGTACGACACGGCAAGGCCATGCTGCGAGCTGACTGGAGCGGACGCGACCAGGCTCGGCCGCTGACGTCCCGGGGACGTCGGCAGAGCCAGCGACTGGCCGCGCTGCTGGAGGCGTTCGGGGTGGGACGGCTGGCCTCCTCGACATCGATCCGTTGCATGAAGACCTTGCAGCCGTTCGCGAAGCTCCATCGACTCGAGGTGGTCGGCTGGACGACGCTGAGCGAGGAGCAGGCGGAGCAGAACCTGAAGGCTGTCGAGAAGCTGATCCAGCGCCTGGCGAAGGAGGCCGTGGAATCTGGCACGCCGCTGGCGATCTGCGGGCACCGGCCGGTGTTGCCCACCATGCTGGCGACCTTAGGCATCCCGAACCGGGCGCTTCGACCCGGGACAACGGTGATCGCACACCTCGGCCCTTCCGGCGAGACAGTGGCCGTCGAACACCACAGGCCCAGGGCGTAGGTCCTCACTGCCGGATTCCTGGCCGGCCGGCGCCGGGTAGCCCCCGGGGGGACATGCGCGGGGAGGCTCGGGCGCGGGAGACTGGATCGACCTCTGTGAGGAGTCACCCCGTGCCCTGTGTGCCACCTCCCGCGTCTCTGGCTCGACGCTGCGTGCTACTGCTGGCCGGACTGGCGCTGGTGGGAACGAGCCTCGTCTCCCTGCCGCTAACTCCGACCGCTCAAGCGGCCCAGACCTGCACCTCGGTGCCGTTCACGAGTTCGAAGAAGGTCCACCGGTGGTACCGCGTGCCGAGCGTCGTCGCCACCGGGGACGGCAGGGTGATCGCGTTCGCGGAACGACGCGACCGGCCGACCGGCGACGACGGGAACTTCGACATCGTCATGCGGGTATCGACAGGCAGAGGCTGCCGGTGGGGTGCACTCCGGGTTGTCAGCAACAACGGCACCAAGAGGGTGTCCAACCCGGTTGCCGTGCATGACGCGCTCGCTGGGCAGGTCCTGCTGCTGACCACCGTCCTCACCTACAACGCCAAGACCAAGGGCTACATCACCACACTCCATGAGCAACGGATGAACCCGGACGGCTCGGGCGTGACCGCCCTGTCCGCAGGACTCGTCAGTCCGGAAGGCATGGCCGGGAGGGCTATGGGCAACTGTGGCCCCGGGCACGCAATCGTGCTGAGCCAGGGCAACCACGCGGGACGCGTCATCGTTCCACTCAGCCGTCGCGACTCCACCGGCGCCTACATTCTCTATGCGGTCTACAGCGACGACCACGGCTCCGCCTGGCAGGTCGGCTACTCCCGGGGAGCCGGGAAACGGGCCCTCATCGAAGGCACGCTCGCCGAGGCCCCCGACGGGAGCGTGCTGGCGTCATACCGGGAGAAGAACTCGAAGGCCGCCGTCGCCAACCCGGGGAAGAACCGGGTTATCGCCTTTTCGCGCGACGGCGGAGAGACGATCACGCCGTTCACCACCATGGCCGGCGTCAGGACGGTACCGGTGTTCGGGAGTCTGCTCGCCACCGGCAGCGTGATGCTGTTCTCCTCACCCGACAACGTGAACGCGAAGAAGCTTTCCAGCCGCCGCGGCATGCGGCTCTTTGTCAGCACCGACTCGGGGGCCACCTGGCGCGCCCGCACACGCGTCGGCTCCCGGACGGATCCTGCCGGCTATTCCGACCTCGTCCAGCTCGATGGCGCCACTGCCGGAATCCTGTACGAGAACGGCTACTCGGGAGGCTGGAAGCAGCTCAGGTTCACCCAGGTGACAGTGCCGAGCCTCGGCTGAGCGCTCGCCGGTCGATGGGTATCGACTCCTCGCCCATCCCACCGACCGACCACCCCTGCGCCGGCTGGGATCGGGCCTTCGGTCTCAGGCAGGAGTCGGGGTTCGCTCCATCATGAGCGCCGTCCAGCCCAGGTCGGCCTTGGTGACAGAGGTGACCTCCAGGTGCAGCCCGCCCAGAGCCGGCGGCACCTGGTTGGTGGTGGGAGCGTCGAGGGGGGCCTGGTAGATCCACAGCAGGCGGCTCTCCCCCACGAGCGCGACACGCACCTTCGCCTTTGCTGTCGGCCGCATGAAGACGGTCGGGATCTTCGGGTCGAAGTGGCGCAGGGGGTTGTCACGGAGAGCGGGATCGATGCAGGCGAGGACCCCCGCCCCGCTCGGACTGGGGATGAGGATCGGGATCCCGGGGTTGGCCTCGCGTACCCGCGCGATGATTGCGAGGATCCCGGCGAGGTTCTGGCCGTGTCCCCCGGGTGCCCGCATGTCTGCCTGTGCGGGCAGGGCCGGTGCCACCTGGGCGCCAAGGATCGTGAACGTCACGACTGCGGCTGCAGCCCGTGGGAGCCACCGGGAGACGGCCGGTCTCCCGAGCCGGCCGAGCCTCGCCCTGAGGACGCGCGCCAGGGCGGCGGCGATCGCGGCGGCGCCGAGCCCGGCCAGCGCGGCCAGTGGGGGCAGGAACGTGATCCAATACCGAATCCTGAACAGGTTCGTCCGCACCGAGGCTGCAGCGAGTTCGAGGAGCAGCGGCGTGATCAACCAGATCACCAGCGACCGGGAGAACGGCGCGTGTCGACCTCTGAAGGCGAGGACGCCACCGATGACGGCCAGCCCGAGCAGGACGGCGGAGGCGAGCGGCGGGCCCGAGAACGAGATCGCCTGGCGGAGCTTTTCGAGGAGCTGCCAGGTGGTGGGATTCTGCAACGCGTCGGCAGCCACCGGACCAGTCCCGTGACCGACGCTGACGGCGACTTGCCAGGCAGCCAGAACCGCCGCCACAAGCATGATCCCGCCCAGCGCGAAGACGCTCCGCACGCGTGATCGGTGCGCGAGGCGCGGCCAACTGACGGTGGCGAGCGCGTGTGCTGGCCATTGGAAGATGCCGAAGGTGTGGATGACTGCGACGGCGACGATGCTGGCGGTGTAGGGGATCACCCGAACCAGGCCCGCCAGCACACGGCGAGTTGGGCGGTGCTTCGCGTTCGGGTCTTCGGCTACCGGGTGGTCGCTATTCGGCTTCAGCCAGCAGTCCCACGCGAGCCAGCTGGCGGTGGCTGCCAGCGCGAGCAGTGTGTAGCCCCGAGCCTCCTGGGCGAAGCGACTGAAACCGGGGATGCTGATCAGCAGCAACCCGGCGAGGAGCCCCGCGAAGCGGCCGGCGTTCCGCGCAACGAGCGTGTAGAGGACGAGGACCGTCCCGGTCGCAGCAACGGCAGACAACAGCCTCAACGCAACCAGTGTCGACACCGTCGGCCACACTGCCTGAACGGTGGAGACCCAGCCTTTGGCGATGATGTAGTAGGGCACCAGCGGGGCGTCGGGGCCGCGCAAGAGCACCAGTAATTGGTGCCCGTCACGCCAAAGCGCGGTATAGGTGGCCCCCTCGTCCGTCCACGGCCACGGCACCTCGATGGCGGTGGTGAACACCGCGATTGCGATCGCAGCCAGGCCCATGACGATGATCAGTCCGGCCCGCCGCCGATGCAACCACGTCGCTCGGGTGGCAGCCTCGACGAGGACGCCGTCCCGCGGGCCCAAGCGTGGCGGATCAGCGACGCACGCGTGCTGCGCGGCAGGAACACTCATTGGGGATCGCAGCACGCTCGGTTGTCACCAGCGCCGCGCGTGGCGGCGCGACGCAAGCGCCCCCGATGGCGTTTCACCCGGGAGCGCTTGCTGATAGTGGCTGGCGGCCTCGCCCATGGCTGTTCCGGCAAGGCCCACTCGGCGATCGTGTCGTGTCATCCCCTGCCGTCGGTGTCGCGATGGCTCAATACTGACCACGTCCAATGAACCGAAGACGAAGTCCAATAGCACAGTGGTGGTCACCACCATGAACAGGCAGTGACGCGATCATGGGAGTTGGATCCCGTTGCACCGTGTCAGGCCTGGTGTCGGTAGGCGATGCGCTCCCAGCTGAGGGTTTCCGGCGCGCCGGGTCGATTGATGGTGACCTTGAGCCAGTCCTTGTTGTTGGACGACCCGTCGACCGTGATGCGCTGCAGCCTTTCGGCGGAGCCGGTGACCCCGTAGAACGACAACCATTTCGAGCCGGACGCCAGCGGACGGTCGGCGTTGTACAGGTGTGAGTCGCCATTGAACAGGTAGACGTCGCCGCGGAAGGCATTCGACTGGTCGACAAGGGCCTGGACAAGAGGCTGGAACGCGGAGTCGTCGGCCCACGTGACGGCGTAGGTCGGGTCGAACAGGTCGGCCTGCAGGAACAGGGCGACCGCGCGGTCGTGCTCGTGTCGGGCGTGCGCGAACGTGGCCTTGACGAGCCTTACCGCGTTGGCCATTCGTGCCCGCTCCTCCGCCACCTGCTCGGCGGTGGGGGCCGTGTTGCCGAGCCCGGTCCAGGCCTGCAGGTCGTCGTTGCTGCCTACGACATGGAGGGCTGCGAAGTCGACGCCGTGCCTGCTCCAGGTCACGTTCTCGGGAAACCCTGCCCTGGCTTGCGTCGACACCCTCATCGGGTCCTGCCCGAGGGTGGTCCCAGGCTGGGCGAAGAAGATGGAGCGGTCGAACGCGAGCCGCTCCAGCGGGTTGTAGGACCCGTTGTTGGTCCGGTGGCAGTCGGTCCACTCGTTGTCGCCCGGGGTGTAGACCAGCGCTCCGGTGAACTGGTCGACGTCGGTCTTGATGGCGCGGTAGTAGGCGTCATCGCACCGGCTCGAGCCGTTCTTGATGTCGCCCACGTGCACGGTGAACTTGGGGTCGGCGGCGTTGATCTCCGAAATCCAGGCCGGCAGGGCGGCCACCTGATCTGTGCCGTAGGGAATGTCACCGATGACGGCGAAGCTGTAGTGGCCAGGCTTGGTCTGCCCTTGATGGCCCTTGTCCGGCGCAGCCTGGGCGAGTGGGGCTGCGGCTGTGGCCAAAGCCACCAACGTGGCGGCGGCGATCTTCCATGAACGCATGGGGTTCTCCTCACTGGGTGGACCTCATTAATGCTCGGGCCGACGAGCGACGTCAACATGGCCTAACGGTGAACGGAGCCGGTCATCTTCGGGACACCCTGACACCTGTCCTGTTAGGTGGCGGCTACGCGGCGAGGCCGTTCCGGGTAGCGTGGTGGGTATTCTGAAACGGAGGTTCCCGTGGCTCTAGATGATCTCCGAGTCAACCGCATCGTGTTCGCTGGTGTGTCGGCCCTGACGGTGTTGACGTGGTACGCCCTTCCGGATGCCTTGCGCAGCCGCCGGGCCCGGGTTGTGGTCAAGGCCGGGCTCCTGGGAGTGACAGCCGCGGGTGCTGCGATGATCCCGCAGGTGTTCCCGGAGGCACTACCCCACAAGCCGGAGCCACATCCTGACCTGCCCGGGACCACCGTCGCCGCCCTGGCACTTGGCGCCACTGCGGCCGCTGTTGTCAGCACCGTCTGGTTCGAGAAGTTCATTTACGCTCACGGGGAGCGCAGGCGAGCGCGCGGCATCCACTTCGCACATACTCCGGCCGCGGCGGCGATGGCGTTGGCCACTGGGGCTGCGGCTCTGGTTGATTGGAAGAAGCTGGCCAGCATCGCTGGGACGTGGCGCTGACGACCGTCCGGTGCGGCAGACAGGACGTCCTGGGACCAGGTACCCGTTGTTCGGCTCAGAACTGGATCTGCATGCCCTCCATCGAGTCGACCCTAGAGCCCAGCGGGCGGAGGCGCGGAACCCCGTAGCCGGACCTGCGCCTCAACGGTTGGTCAGCCACTCCTTGAACCGGGCCGGGTAATCCGTCATCACGATCTCGGGGCCGAGGGCCACGAAGGTCGCCCACTGCTTCGGTTCGTTCACGGTCCACACCATCACCTGGACCCCGATCTTCTGAAGGTCAGCGATGTACTGCTTCGAGGCGACGCCCTGATCGACCGCCACCGCGTACAGGCCCTCGTCCTTGAGGCTGTCCGCCGGGACCGGCGTGCCGGAGACGAACAGCATTCGCTTGGTTCCGGGGTCGGCCGCGCGGATCTCGTGCAGCCAGTTGAGCTTGAAGGAGGTGATGACGGTGCGGTCGCTCAGCCCGAACTTGGCGGGGGTGTCGAGGAACTCCTGCCTTCGCTGGCCGCTGAGGGCCGTCTTCACTTCGAGGAATACCAGCACCTGGCCACTGGCTGCGGCGATGCCCTCGAGCGTCGCGTCCAGACGCGGCACCCGGTACCGGGTGGGGTCCTTGGCCGTCGGCTTCGACCGGCAGTAGCGGTTCAGGTCGTCCCACGTGGTCTCGGACACACGGATCGAGCGCCCGCCGCAGTCGAGGCCCTCGGTGGCCTGCTCGTCGTGCACCAGCACGGCGACCCCGTCGGAGGTGTAGCGCACATCGGTCTCGATCGAGAAGCCAGCCCCCGCGGCCGCCTCCATTGCTTGCTCAGTCTCGAACTGATGCTCCTCCAGTCCGCCGCGGTGGGCGAGGATCAACGGAGCGGCAGGGAGGCCGGCGGGACTCGTCGTGACGGTCGGGCTCGTCGTGACGGTCGGGGTGTCGGACGGGAACACGGTCGGCCGGTCCGACCCGCTCTGGCTCGGGCCCGCCCACGGACGCAGCACCAGCAGGGCTCCGCCCAGGAGCACCAGGGCCGCTGCCGCCGCGACCGGCACCAGCCAGCGGCGCGACGGGCGGGCCATCACGGGTGGCGTGGGCACGGCCGGCCCGCCACCCTTCCCCGTCGCCGGGGGGATCGCCGTGGCGGGCGAGCCGGGCGCGGTTGCGACCGGCGTCCGGGTCACCGGCGTCGGCGGGATGCGGGCGGGGGGAACCGGCGGCGCCGACACCGGGCCCGCCTCGGAGGTCGCGGCGCCGGGCTCGGCGGGCTCAGGCTGGGCCGGCGCGCTGGCCGGGGTGGGCCCCGGCTGCTGCCGCGAGCCCAGCGTCGCAGCGAGCGTGACCAGCAGCCGGTCGGTGTTGAAGCCCACCGCGCTGATCTCCACCGCCTGCCGCCGGGTCAGCGGAACCAGGTCGGACGGCAGCTGCTCGGGCCCGGGCATCGCGGCCCCGTCCACGAGGATCGGCACGACACGCACCCCCCGGCTGAGCGCGGCGGTGAGTTCGAGCCGGACGAAGTCGTCTGGGTTGTCCAGCCGCCGGCGTCCCTGGCCATCGCTCATGGTGAGCCACTGGTTCCCGATCAGGGCGAGCAGCACGTCGCAGGAAGCGACCGCCTCGGTGATCCGCTCGACGAAGTCGTCACCGGGCTCGATGTCGTCGACGTCCTTGAACACCGACTCGGCCCCGAACCGGCCGACGAGCACCTCGTACAGCTGCCGGGCCGGCCAGGAGGACTCCTGGCGCCGGTAGCTGATGAAGATCCTGCCCTGGTTGCCTGTCGCCACTCGTGGCCCTTCGTCCTGGGAGGCTGGCGCCATGCTAGGCCGCGGGATCCGGCTCCGGCACCAGCGGCGGGGGTGGCAATCTTCGCCTTCGCCGGTTCGGCCGGTCCCGCCGGTGCGCCAGGCCCGTTCGAGTAGTGATCCCCGATGAGGAACAGGACCCACACCTGCCCGAACACCTGGATGCGCAGACCCCAAGTGCGCTGCCTCCCTGGCCTTGGGCTGGATCGCGCAAACTAGGTGGCTTGCGGAGCCTGAGCTTGTGCGGCGGCCTTGCGAACGGCCGAGTCTGGGTCGTTGGCCAGCTCCGCGAGCGCGGCTGCTGCTCGAGGGTCTCCAATGCGTCCAAGAACCTCGGCGACCCCCTGGCGCACGTTCACATTCTCGTCGTGAAGCGAGGCAATGAGAGGGTCGACCACGGCTGGTCCCGCGGCGACCAGCGCGCTCTTCAGGCCCGCCTGCCCAGGTCGAAAGGCCAAGTGCGTCAGGCCCCCGCCCCCGTAAGCGAGCAGCTTGATGCGCGGCTCGACAGGCCCGGGCCCCGAGCAGATCAGGTTGATCGCCTCGACGAGATCGCCCGTGCATGACTTGTTCGAGGATTGCCCGAGTTGCGAGTAGATCTCCGCCACCGCAGGCGGGCCGAGCTCAACAAGAGCATGCACGAGCGACTGACGCACGGCTGGGCTTCTGTGGACGTCCTTCGCCCTCAGATGACCTGCCAGGTACTCGACGGCAAGGCCTACCTCGGACGGCGCGGCCTGGGCCGAGACCCCAGCGCCTGACGCTACAGCAGACTCCGCGGCGGCAGCCCGGGCCTTGCTCCAGTCCCACTTCGCCGCCCAGTAGCTTTCCGCGTCCTTTCCGGCAGGCGGGGCCCAACCTTGGTCGCCCAACGCATCTGCTGCTGCTTTTCGGGTTTCCAGGTCACCCGACCCCAGAGCGCTGACGAGCTGCTCCCGGGACATCGCGTCGACACCGTGCTTCTTGCGCGGCCGCTGTAACAGCCACTCCTGAAGCGCCGGCTGATGGAACGTCCGCAGATACGCGGCCATGCCGTCCACCAGATGCAGGCACTTAACGGCGCTCATGACTCCCCCTCCCCCAAGGGAGCCGACGGGCCCCTCAACTGAATAGCCGTCGACGCCGGAGCCGGTCGCCAGACGGTTCATGAGGTTGTCCTCCTTGGCCAACAGGCGAATGGTGGACCGCATGGTCTGACCCGTAGTGACATGCCATCGGTCACCATCGATGATCCACCCGTATCGAAGGTCCGGCCGATCCGTGATCTCGACCGAAATGACCTGATTCCAGCCCCTGACCTTCTCCGGCAGGGGCATGCTCTTCAGGGCTTCCATGATTCGCGGAATGCCCGGAGCCACATTGGACGCCACAGCCGTGGCCTGCGCCGGCGCTTGCGCAGGAGCAGCCGGCGGGACTGGAATGGGCGCAGCCGGTTGTTGTGGCGCGGTCCACTGAGTGGCCGGAGTTCCACTCGCGATACCGCCCGAACTGGCAGCCGTTTGGCCGGCCACGAACCAC
>JADGPA010000034.1 GCA_017882685.1 Propionibacteriaceae bacterium
CTGCAGGGACCCGGCTCGGTGGCGATCAGCGCCTACCTGTCGAGCGCTGCCACCGCAGGCATGACGCTGAGCGTGGACGACCTGGTCGCCACCGATCCGAACGCCTAGGGGCGGCCGGTCAGACGGCGATCGGGGCTTTGATGCCCGGGTGCGGGTCGTAGTCGACGATCTCGATGTCCGCGAGGTTGAACGCGTCGATCTCGGTCACGTCCGGATTCAGCACCAGCCGCGGCAGCGGCCGCGGCTCGCGCGTGAGCTGCAGCCTCGCCTGCTCGAGGTGGTTGGAGTACAGGTGCGCGTCGCCCAGGGTGTGCACGAAGTCGCCGACGCCGAGCCCCGCCACCCTGGCCACCAGGTGGGTCAGCAACGCGTAGGAGGCGATGTTGAACGGCACCCCGAGGAAGATGTCGGCCGAGCGCTGGTACAGCTGGCAACTGAGTTGGGAGTCGGCGACGTAGAACTGGAAGAACGCGTGGCAGGGCGGTAGTGCCATCTGCGGCAACTGGCCGACGTTCCAGGCGCTGACGATATGCCGGCGGCTGTCCGGGTTGGTGCGGATCGACTCGATCACGCCCTTGATCTGGTCGACGTGGCCGCCGTCCGGCGTCGGCCAGGAGCGCCACTGGTAGCCGTAGATGGGGCCGAGGTCGCCATGGGCGTCTGCCCACTCGTCCCAGATCGTGATGCCGTTCTCATGCAGCCAATCGACGTTCGTCGATCCCCTCAGGAACCACAGCAGCTCACCGAAGATGCTGCGGGTGTGCAGCTTCTTGGTTGTGAGCAGCGGGAAGCCTTCGGTGAGGTCGAACCGCATCTGGTGGCCGAAGACGCTGCGCGTGCCGGTGCCGGTGCGATCGGACTTCTCCACGCCGTGGTTCAGCACATGATCGACCAGGTCGAGGTACTGCCGCATCACTCCTCCTTCAGCAGGCCCTGCAGCACCGGGACGATGGCCCGCACTGCCTGGCCGCGGTGGCTGATGGCATCCTTCTGCTCCGGGGTCAGCTCGGCGTTGGTCACCGTGTTGCCGTCGGCGATGAAGATCGGATCGTAGCCGAACCCGTTACCACCGCGGGGCTCCAGCACCAGGTGTCCCTCCATCACCCCGCGCACAAGGTGCTCTGTGCCGTCGGGCATCACCAGCGCCATCGCGCAGACGAACCGCGCGGTGCGGTCGGCCTCCTCGGTGTCGGTGAGCTGGCGGACCAGCAGGTCGAGGTTGCCCACGTCGGTGGCGTCCGGCCCCGACCAGCGCGCGGAACGCACCCCCGGCATGCCGTTAAGCAGGTCGACTTCGAGCCCGGAGTCGTCGGCGACAGCCAGCAGACCGGTGGCCGCGACCGCCGCGCGGGCCTTCAGCAGGGCGTTACCCTCGAAGGTGCGCTCGGTCTCGGCCGGCTCCGGGTAGGCCGGGAAGGCGTCGAGGCCGCGCACGTCGGCCTCGACACCCGCTGCTGCCAGTACGCGATGCAGCTCGACACTCTTCTTGGCGTTGTGGGTGGCGACGACGATGACGCTCATCGGGCCAGGACTCATCGGGCCAGCGCCTCCGCCTGCAGCCGGGTCAGCTCCGCACAGCCCGCAAGCCCGAGGTCGAGAAGCTCGTCCAGCACAGGACGCGGGAAGGGCTTGCCCTCCGCGGTGCCCTGCACCTCGACGAAGTCGCCGGTGCCGGTGGCGACCACGTTCAGGTCGACCTCGGCTGCGGAGTCCTCGGTGTAGGCGAGGTCGAGCATCGGGACGCCATCGACGACCCCGACCGAGACCGCGGCCACGGTGCCGATCAGCGGCTCGCCGGACAGCGATCCCCGGGCCCGGAGCCAGGCGACAGCGTCCTCCAGCGCGACGTACGCACCGGTGATGGAAGCGGTGCGGGTGCCACCATCGGCCTGCAACACGTCGCAGTCGAGCACGATCGTGTTCTCGCCGAGCGCCTTGTAGTCGATCACCGATCGCAGGCTGCGCCCGATCAGGCGGCTGATCTCGTGGGTGCGACCGCCGATGCGGCCCTTCACCGATTCCCGATCGCTGCGGGTGTGGGTGGCGCGCGGCAGCATGGCGTACTCGCTGGTCACCCAGCCGAGCCCGCTGCCCTTGCGCCAACGCGGCACGCCCTCGGTCACCGACGCGGCAATCAGCACACGGGTGGCGCCGAACTCCACCAGCACCGAACCCTCGGCGTGGTCGAGCCAGCTGCGAGTGATCCGCACCGGTCGAAGTTGATCTGGGCTGCGGCCATCGGCTCGGGTAACAGACATAGGCTCACCTTATCGGGGCCCGCCGACAGGCCCCCCGGCTTGCGACCTACCTGTGTTCATACCCCCCTGCGTATATGATCATTCGATCCTGAGGAGCTCCCACGATGTGCCGTCCCGTCACCTGCAGCACCTGCGGAAAGACCACCTGGGCTGGCTGCGGCGAACACGTCGACCAGGTGAAGGCGACGGTGGCCGCCGACCAGTGGTGCGCCGGACATGGAACCACCGAGCAGCCCACGGTGAAGGCAGGTTCGGGCCTGTTCAAGATCTTCGGCCGGTAGGCCTCAGCCGGCGAGGGTGTAGACCTGTTCCACCTCGTCGACGAAACCACCCATCAGGCGCCGGCCGATCCCGGTGAACAGCTCCGGGCTGCCCGTGGTGAGGAAGCGCAACGACGCCCTCCGCGGACCCGTATGCAGCAAGCCCTGGTCGGTGAGCGTTGCGAAGACCTCCTTGGCGCACTCCTCCGCGGAGGACACAAGGGTGACGTCGTCACCGATCACGTACGAGATCGCCCCGGCCAGCAGGGGGTAGTGCGTGCAACCGAGGATCAGGGTGTCGATGCCCGACTCGCGCAGAGGCAGCAGGTACTCCCGCGCGGCGTGCAGCAGTTCCTCCCCGCCGGTAACGCCCGCCTCGACGAAGTCGACGAACGCGGGGCACGGCGTGGTGATCAGCTGCACCCCCGGCACGGCGGCGAGGGCGTCGTCGTAGCTGGCCGACGTGGCTGTGGCCTCTGTACAGATCAGCCCGATCCGTCCGGACTTGCTGGCACGGACGGCACGTCGTGCGGCCGGAAGGATCACGTCGATGACGGGGATGTCATACCGCTCGCGGGCGTCCCGCAGGACGGCGGAGGAGGCCGAGTTGCACGCGATCACCAGTGCCTTGACCCCGGAATCGGCCAGGTAGTCGAGGCATTCGAGCGCATACTCGCGAACTTCGGGGATGGACTTGGTGCCGTACGGGGCCCGGGCGGTGTCCCCGAGGTAGACCATGTCCTCACCCGGCAGCTGGTCGAGCAACGCCCGTGCGACCGTGAGCCCGCCGAAGCCAGAGTCGAAGACTCCGATCGGAGCGTCGGTTGTTGTCACGTGCACCGACTTTAGGGCCGCGGCAAACTGGTTACCAATCGAGGGAAGGACCCACCATGACGCCGGAGCCGATTGACGCCACGCGGCTGGCCCTGCGCGCCCTGCGCCTGCTCGACGACGGCCGGCGCGCGGTGGAGAAGCAGTGGCAGGAGTGGACGGCCCCGGAGAAGAAGGCCGCGGAGCCGCCCGCGGATCGGCGGCAGCCTCCGGAGATCTGGTGAGGGTCAGCGGCGTGACAGGGTGAGCGTGACCAGTCCGGCGCGGCGTCCGGGCACGGGAGACGGAAGTCCGCAGTCTGGGGCGCCGTCATCGGAGGCCGAGGCGCACCCGCCACAGCCGGACGCGGGGCAGCCCATCGACATCTCGCGGCTCTCCACCCGTCCGGAGCGTACGAGGTGATCGACGGCGGCCCGCACCATGGATTCCTCCAACCCGGAGCGGCGCACGATCTCCGCGAGGGTGGGCGTTCCGGCCTCGAGCTCGGAGAGGACTGCGCTCAGAGGACCGCTCATAGGAACAGCCTGCCAATCTGGAAGACGGCCACAGCGAGCACCCAGGCGGTCACCAGCTGCATGCCGACGCCGAACAGCGTCCACTTCGCACCGATCTCGCGCCACTGGGCGGCCAGCGTCGCGACGCACGGGGTGTAGGCGAGCAGGAACACCATGAAAGCCAGCGCCGCGGGGATCGGGTGGCCGCCGGAGGAGTTCTCGAAGTCGGTGCGCACCCGCTCGCCGAGGGTGCCAGGCGTGCCGTCGGCGGGCTGGTCGACGGCGTAGGTCTGCGCCCAGGAGGAGATGACGGCCTCCTTGGCTACGAACCCGACGACCAGGGCCGACGTCGTCTCCCACTTCGCGAACCCGGCCGGAGCGAACACCGGGGTGATGGCCTGAGCGGCCGCGCCGTAGGCCGACTCGGCGACCGGCACGTCGCCGAAGGCGTGGCCCGGCGTGGTCGGGATGGACTGCAGCAGCCAGACTGCGCAGACAGTGGCCACGATGATGCCGGCAGCGGTCCTCAGGAAGCCCTGCAGCCGCACCCACGTGACGGAGGCGGTCAGCCGTAACGTCGGCACCTGGTAGGCCGGCAGATCGATGATCAGCGGCTCGGCGCCCATGGTGCGCCACAGCGTGCGGCGCAGCACGAACCCTGCCAGCACGACGAGGTAGATCGAGATCACGTACATGGCGAACACGGCAGTGCCCGCGTACGGGCCGAAGAACACCGAGCCGAGCATCACGAAGACAGTGAGCCTGGCAGTGCAGGACGTGAACGGCACCAGCAGCGCAGTCAGGATCCGCTGCCGGGAGCTGGGCAGGATTCGGGTCGCGGAGATCGCGGGCACGTTGCAGCCGAAACCGACGATCAGCGGCAGGAACGCCCGTCCGGGCAGCCCGATCGAGCGCATCAGGCGGTCGGTCACCACCGCGGCCCTTGCCAGGTAGCCGGAGTCCTCGAGGACGGCCAGCAGGATGAACATCAGGGTCATCAGCGGAACGAACGTCAACAGCATGCCGACGCCGGCGATGAGCCCGCTGACGACAAGGCCCTCGACCCACGTGCCACCCAGGCCGAGTTGGCCAAGAAGCCAGGTGGCGCCGTTGGTCACCGGGCCGGAGAACAGTCCGTCGAGGAAGCCCTGCAGCGGCGAGGCCACAGCGGTGGTGATCTGGAAGACCAGCCACATCACAGCGAGGAAGATCACCGGGCCCAGCACGGGCGCCGTCACCCAGCGGTCGACCTTGTCGGAGAACGTGCGGGGCTGCTCTGCGGGCGCGGACGCGCCGGCCCGGACGGCGTCGGAGATCCAGGCGAACCGGTCGTCGTCGAGCTCGAGGGCGTCGGTGGTTTCCAGCACCGGACGGGGTGCCGTGGCGATACCGGTGTGCTCGCGGACGCCGGCGGCGAGCGCTTCGAGTCCGGTGCGGCGGCGCGGGTCGATGCCGACCACGGGGCAGCCGAGAGCCTCGGAAAGGGCGTCGAGGTCAACGGTGATGCCGCTCTTGGCAGCGACGTCGAGCATGGTGAGGGCCACCATCATCGGCAGGCCCAGCTCACGCAGTTGCGCAACCAGGTAGAGGCTGTTGGCCAGCCGGGATGCGTCGCAGGCGACCACACAGAGGTCGGGCCGCTCATCCTCCGGTACACCCACCAGCAGTTCCCGGGTGAGCGCCTCATCCGGGGAGTGCGGGTCGATCGAGTAGGCACCGGGGAGGTCGATCAGGGTGATGTCGCGGCGCTGCTCGTTCGGGTCGCAGGTGCACTCCTCGCAGGTGCAACTGGCGGCGTCCCGGGTGGTCTTCCAGATGCCGTGCGACACCTCGACAGTGGTGCCGGGCCAGTTGCCCATGGTCACCCGGGCGCCGGTGAGGGCGTTGAAGAGGGTGGACTTGCCGGTATTGGGCGCTCCGACGAGTGCGACAACGGGGGCCTCCGGGCAGGCACCGATACCCCCACCGGTGTGGCAGCACGCCTTCACCGACGGCGTCCCAACCAGCAGCGGCAGCTTCAGTGCCCGGTCGGGCTGTTCGGTGACCGCCATCAACGCACCTCTACCCGCAGCTGGGACAACAGGGTCGAGCCGAGCGCGATTCGGGAGCCAGCGACCAGCGCCACCCGTCCCCCGCCAGCGGTACGCGAAAGCAGTGAGAACCGGGCTCCGATCCGCAGGCCGAGGCAGGAAAGGCGCTTCCGGCAGCTCTCAGGGGCGTGGACGAGGGTGAGGGAGGTGTGCAGAGGCGCGCTCGCCAGGTCGGACCCTACGTACATGTACGTAAGGGTAGCCTAACCAAATAACGAACACCTAGTGTCTCGAAAATACGTGCAGCCGCTTCAGCGGAGGCCGAGCAGGTTCTCGACCAGATAGGCAATCCACTCATACACGCGATAGACGTAGGCGCGCGGATCGTCCTCCGGCAGGGCGTCGAGCTCCTCCGCATCGTCGGGTGTGCTGATACCCAGCCGCACCGCAAGGCTCAGCCGGACGCCGCTGAGTGTCTTCAGCCAGCTGTCGAGTTCGATCACCCGCACCTGTACCGGACGCTTGCCGCCGTCGGTGTCCCGCAGAGCGGAGAGCACCGCCTCGGCCTCCCCCAGCCGATTCGACCGCTGCCGGGCCTGGGTGAGCCTTCGAAACTCTCCCGATGCGGCCGGGTCCTGCGGATAGGCGTCTGGGAACAGCCGGTTGATCACCGGGTCCGTGTGGTCCAACGGGTCGCTCCCGGACAGCTCGGCCTGCCAGCGGGCGAACGAGTCGCCAGCTTCTGGCTCCTGCTCGTCTGCCTCGAGCAGTCCTGTGAACTGCTCCACCAGCGACTCCAGCAGGGTGGCCTCGTAGTCGGTGAGCCTCATCTGGATCATCGGACCGGAACGTTTGAAGTCGCGCATCAGCCACGCCCGAGGGTGGCCCACAGGCCATAGCCGTGCATGGCGTCCACGTCGGTCTCCATCTGCTCGTGACTGCCGTTCGACACCACAGCCTTGCCGTTGTTGTGCACCTGCAGCATCAGGTCGGTGGCCTTCTCCTCCGGGTAGCCGAAGTAGGCGGAGAAGACGTGGGTGACGTAGCTCATCAGGTTCACCGGATCGTCCCAGACGATCGTGACCCAGCCGGTCAGGGCCGATTCGGCCGGCCGTTCGGATACCGCGGTAGCCCCTCCGGGCTGCTCGGGTGCGCTCTCGCCTGCCACCGAGCCATTGTGGCAGACGACGAGCGGTGCAGCCGCGCCAGCGGCTGAACCGCGAGGAGTCTCGACGAGCAGCGCGGAGCGCTGCGAGAAGCATGCGAGGAGCCCAGCCCCTGCGCCACCGCCGACGTGGTTAGTCTGATTCCATGACCCTCCTGACGACGCCGTCGGGCGCGACGCCGAGCACAGCCCTGCTGACCGACCATTACGAGCTCACCATGCTGCGCGCCGCCCTGCGTTCGAAGACCGCCTTCCGGCGAAGCGTGTTCGAGCTGTTCCCACGCCGTCTTCCCGAGGGTCGCCGCTACGGCGTGGTGGCAGGCGTCGGCAGGGCGCTGGACGCGATCCAGGCGTTCCGGTTCGACGAGACGGTCCTGAACTACCTGCTGGAGCAGAACGTCATTGACACCGACGCCGCCGACTGGTTGGGCCGCTACAAGTTCAAGGGCAACATCTGGGGCTACCCCGAGGGCGAGATGTACTTCCCTGGCTCGCCGCTGCTGATCGTCGAGGGCACCTTCGCAGAGGCCTGCATCCTCGAGACGTTGCTGCTCAGCATCTACAACTACGACTGCGCCGTCGCCTCCGCCGCGTCGCGGATGACCGCGATGGCCGCCGACCGTCCCTGCATAGAGATGGGGTCGCGTCGCGCGAACGAGTATGCGGCGGTGGCGGCCGCGCGGGCTGCCTACATCGCCGGCTTCGCCTCCACGTCCAACCTCCAGGCCGGGCACCGCTACGGCATCCCCACCACCGGCACGGCCGCACACTCCTTCACCCTGCTGCACGACACGGAGGAGGAGGCGTTCAAGGCCCAGCTGAAGGCCCTGGGCAAGGGCACGACGCTGTTGGTGGACACCTACGACATCGAGGAGGCCGTGCGCACCGGCGTCCGGCTGACGAAGGGCAAACTGGGCGCGATCCGGCTTGACTCCGGCGACCTCGCCGAGCAGGCCGCCGACGTCCGCAGGCTGCTCGACTCCCTCGGCGCCACCAGCACCCGCATCATCGTCACCTCCGACCTCGACGAGTACCAGATCGCGGCCCTGCGCAGCGCCCCCGTCGACGGCTTCGGCGTAGGCACGTCGCTGGTCACCGGCTCAGGCGCGCCGACCTGCGGCTTCGTGTACAAGCTGGTGGCGCGGTCGGCGACCGAAGGAAAGGATGCCGAACTGCTCCCGGTGGCGAAGAAGAGCGTGAACAAGACCTCCATCGGAGGACGGAAGTTCGCCCTGCGCCGGCTGAACGCGAAAGGCCGGGCGGAGGCCGAGGTGATCGGCATCGGGACCCCGCCGAAGGGCGACCACAACGATCGGTCGATCCTGGTTCCGCTCGTCGCGAAGGGCAAGTTCGTCGGACGGGAGCCCCTGGAGGCTGCAAGGGAGCGCCACCACCGGGTGCGCGCAGAGCTGCCACAGGCAGCGTTGAAGATGTCCAAGGGCGAGCCGGCGCTGCCGACCATCCTGCTCGACGGCGACGGCCATGCCGCCAACAACCCCTACGCGAGGTGACATGACCAGAGCGCTGATCGTCGTCGACACCCAGGTCGACTTCTGCGAAGGCGGATCGCTCGCCGTGACCGGCGGGGCGGCCGCCGCAGCCCGTATCGCCGAACTGCTGGCCGGTGACCACGGCTACGACCACGTCGTGGCCACGCGAGACCACCACATCGATCCCGGCAGCCACTTCTCGGAGACCCCCGACTGGGTCGACTCCTGGCCGCCGCACTGCGTGGTCGGAACACCAGGCGCTGAGCTGCACGCCGCCCTCGCGGGGTATGGCTTCGAAGCCGTCTTCGAAAAGGGCGAGTACGCCGCCGCCTACTCCGGCTTCGAGGGCCGCAGCGGCGGGGTGAGCCTTGCCGACTGGCTGGTCGACCACAGCGTGACTGCCGTCGACGTGTGCGGTCTCGCCACCGATTACTGCGTTCGCGCGACCGCGCTGGACGCCGCCACCGACGGGTTCCCGGTCACTGTGCTGCTGGACCTGACCGCTGCGGTGGCTCCCGAGCGCCTCGGTCGCGTCCTGGACGAGTTCGCGGCCGCCGGCGTCGTGCTTGCCACCGCAGTTCCAGGTGCTGCCGGGCACGCCGCGCGACGGACGCTGGCCTGGACCGACGGCGCGTGGACGAACCCCCCGGCATCCGTCGTCGAGGCCGGCGACGGTCTCGAGGTGACCGCCGTCGAGGGCTCGGACGCCTGGCGCCACACCGCCTACGGCTTCGTGCACGACACCGAACACGCCCTGCTGGCGCCCCTGGCCGTGGGCCAGGCCGTCGAGGTGCGCCTGCGCACCACGTTCACCGGCGAGTTCGACCAGGCCGGGGTGTTCGTGAAGGCAGACGAGGAGCACTGGGTGAAGGCGGGGCTGGAGTTCGCCGACGGCGTCCTAAACCTCGGCGCCGTGGTCACCCTGGAACGCTCCGACTGGTCGGTGGCGCCGGTGGACTGGAACGGCCACGAGGTGACCGTGCGGGTGAGCCGGTCGGTGGAGTCATTGACGATCCGCGCGAAGGTGGACGACGAGCCGTTCCGCTTGGTGCGGGTGGCGCCGTTTGCCGGTCGCAGGGTGAGCGCCGGACCATTCCTCTGTGCACCGACCCGCGCCGGCTTCACCGCGACCTTCCTCTTCTGGGACATCGTCCCGGCCGACGCCTCGTTGCACTGAATCGGGGAGCCCAAACCCCCTCTGTTGTGGTTCTGGCCGGGATCGGATCCCCGATCACGGCGTCGACCCGCGCCAAGGTGGTTACGAACGCGGATTCCGGCTCGGTAGCCACCACAAGTCGGGTCGCGGGCTGAGCTGCGCCGAGGTGGCCACTCACAACCACCACAATTCGGGTCAGGCCCCCGACAACGTACGGTGTCGGCGTGGAAGAACTGCGCGTGCGCCCCGGCCCCGGGCTGCCGGACGGATTGGTGATCCCGGACGGTGAGCTGGCCGAGCGCTTCTCCCGTGCCTCCGGTCCTGGCGGTCAGAGTGTTAACACCACCGACTCCCGGGTGCAGCTGTCCTTCGACCTCGCCACCACGACCGTGCTCACCGACATCCAGCGCGAACGGGCTCTACGACGCCTCGCCACACGGCTGGACGGGACCGTGCTCACCGTGGACGCCGCGGAGGAGCGCTCGCAGTTCCGCAACCGGTCGGCAGCCCGGGAGCGACTGGCCGAGCTGCTGCGCGAGGCGCTCGCCCCGCCACCACCGCAGCGGCGTGCGACCCGGCCCACCCGTGGCTCGATCGACCGGCGGCTGACCAGCAAGACCCGCCGGGGAGAACTCAAGCGCCAGCGGAGCCGGCCCACGGAGCCCTAGCTACTCGTCGAACTCCAGCTTCAGATCGACCTGCGAGTCGACCAGATCGAGGGCGTAGCTGTAGTGCCGCCCGCTCACCAGCGCCGACTCCCCCACGTAGTCGATCGGCTGGTACACGTAACTCTCGCGGGCCGTGGTGACCTTCAGGTAGGTGTAGCTGTAGGCCTGCTTCACCGGCGTGTACTCCGACATCGAGCCGGCCCGTAGGGGGCCGTAGTGCACCTTCTCACCGCTCGGAAAGACGGCGTAGACGTCGGTGAAGTCGACGCTGGAGGCATTGCGGATTCGGATCTCCACCGCAGCGGTCGGCACCGCCGTGGGCGTCGGCCCGGGAGTCGTGTAGGCCTCACTGCTGCGGAAGCGCGCCAGCACGTTGCCCGGCTGGTCGACCAGCTCGATGCTGTCGCCATCCCGATAGACCCGCCGGGTGTCCTCCAGCACCTTCGCGAAGGTCTGCTGCTGAGTTGGGTTGCAGCCGATGAGGGTGCTGACCCCGGAGCGGGTGATCGTGATCTCGCTGCCGATCAGCCGGTACGTACCGCCGATCACGTTGCACGGGTCGGCGCCGGTGAACGTGGAGTCAGTCCTGAACTCAAGGAACGGCATCTTGTCCGGGGCGAACACCGTGGGCTTGCCGTGGAACTCGACCGCGATCCAGGTGGTGCCCGTGAGCTTCGCCGGCGCCGCGGCGGTGGGCGGTGCTGCCGGCACCGCCGTCACCGGTTGCCCCCGCACCGTGAGCGCCCACGTGCCCAGCCCGGCCACCACGGCCACCACCGCCGCGGCGGCCAGCCAGCGGCCCAGGACCAGCCCGAGTCCCGGCGTCCGCTTCACCTCTGCCGGCTCCAGCGACGGCACCGGGATCTTGACCGAGTCCACACGGTGCAGTGCGTCGCGGAATGCCCGTTCGGCGTCATCCATTGCCCTGACCCTCCTCCAGGCGCGAACGCAAGGCTGCGAGCGCGCGGTGTACATGGGAGCGGGCGGTGGCCTCCGGGCACCCGAGCGCTGCGCCGATCTCGGCGAAACTCAGGTCCTGGTAGAACCGCAGCACCACAGCTGCCCTCTGGGTGGCAGGCAGGCTCGTGCAGAGCCGCCATGCTTCGTCGGCGTTGGCGATGGCCCACGCCGGGTCGGCTTCGACCTTCGCCTGCGGCAGCAACTGCGGCTCGGCAACCGGACGCGAGCGCCCGCGCCGACGGATCGTCGCAAGGCACGCGTTGACAACGCAGCGGTGCACGTAGGCGTCCCGCGTGTCGCTGTCGGCCAGCCGTCCCCACCGCGGCAGAACCCCTTCCAGCGCGTCCTGGACGGCGTCGCGGGCATCGTCCCAGTTGCCGGTGACCAGGAACGCCAGGCGCAGCAGCCGCTCGGAGCGGCTGCGGATGAAGCCCTCGAAATCGGGCCCACCATTCGCGACCGCGGCCACTGCTGCTCCCCTGGAGTCGGTTACCGCCACACCCTAAAGAGTCGCCGGGGAGGGGTTTCGTTGCACGCCGCCGGATTCGAGGTCTGGTGCGGTCGGCGTCGACGGTGCGGATGCACAGATCCGCTCGAGCCCTTCCTGCAGCGCGACGCCCATCACCTCGGCGTCGAGGGCCCCGGCATCGACGTGCGCAACGCACTCGAGCCGGCCGCCGTACGACATGGCGGAGATGCCGAGACGGACGTTGCCCTGGATCGGGGTCACCGGCCAGGCCCGCTCCAGCGGCGCGCCGGCGAGGGACAGCAGCTGCGCGGGACCACGGACGTTGGTGACGAACAGCGCGACGAAGCGCTGCCGCTTGGCGAGGAAGGCGAAGATCCGGGTCCCCCACGCTGAACGGGTCAGCTCATAGGTGCCCAGGGCGCGAGCCTCCGCCTTCGCCACCTTCGTTGTGCCCGCGATCCGTGCGACGCGGGCTGCCACGTCGGCTTCTGCCAGCGGCAGCGGAACCACCATGACGCCGACGGCGTTCCCGGACGTGCCGCGATCCGGGAGCGCAACCGGGATGCTGGCGGGCAGCTCCGTGGGTACCTGCTCCCCCGCCGCCCGAAGGGTGTCGGCCACACCTGCGGCGACAGCAGCCAGCAGGGCGTCGTTGACGGTTCCGCCCGCCGCACGGGCACCACCGGCGAGCGCCTCGAGCGGGACGTCGCCGAAGGCGATCCCACGGCGGTGACTGATCGGGCCGAGCAGGGCTGTCTGCCCGAGACGCACGCTGAACATGGCGGACAGCCGAGACAGACCGCCCAACAGCCCGCGCCACCTGGATGGTCGCGGCCGATCCGGGCGCGGGGCCGGCACTGGCCGGTCCGCAGGCTGGGGGTCGGGTGAGGGATCGAAGAGCAGCTGGGCCAGGCGGACGCCGGCCACTCCGTCGGCCACAGCATGGTGGATCCGCAGGATGATGCCGGTGCCGGCTTCTGCGGCGCCGGGCACGATCAGCAGCTCCCACAGCGGACGATCGGCCGGCAGCGGTGTTGTCATCAGGGTGGCGCACACGGCACTGAGGCCGTCCGTTCCGGTGACCTGCTCCGTCTGGCGCACCTGGCGGGCGAGGTCGGGTGGGCAGGTCTCCCAGACGGGCCGCCGGGACGTCCCGCCCACGCGCTGGCCGAATCGTCGCAACCCCGGCAGTGAGGGATCTGCGAGCCTTTCGCCGATCACGTCGCGTAGCCGTTCAAGGTCCGCGCCACCGTCTGCGCCGACAAAGCCGCCCGGCCCGAGGATGCCGGCCATCAGGAACACGTTGACCTGGTCGACGGCGTCGAGGATCACATTGGACGCGTCTGCCGCGGAGAGGGATTCGGTACTCCGACGATCGGGCACGAGCACTCCTGGATCAGGCTGACCAGCGAAACTCCAGCGTATAGCCGTCAGCGATCCGGCGGCGGTGCAGGAATCGAGTCCAGCCCGGGCGTCTCCCCAGGCCACACCACGGCGACCGTGCAGGGCGCGTGGTCGATCACGAAGCGGGTGTGCCGACCAAGGCTCCGCGGGCCGAGACGGGTGCGGTCGCCGTCGCGCGCGACGATCAGCAGGTCGATCGCCGCGGCGGCAGCGGTCACCTCGCGCTCCGTGAAGCCGGTGCGCAGCTGGGCCTCGCAGGGCCGTCCGAGCGCTGCGACGGCCTGGGCGAGCAGGTCCTGCGCTGCGGTACGGCTGAGCTGGTCGACCGCCGCGGTATCGCTCGCGCGCCGCGCTCGTCCCATCAAACCGGACAAGGGTCCGGTCGGGACACCCTCGGACTCGTCGGCGACGGCCACCAGCACCAGCTCGTCGGACGCGGGGCGTCGCCGCATTGCCTGCACGACGGCAGGCCAGGTGCCGGCGGCGATCCATCCTGCAACCTTCATCTCAGACTCCCATCAGCTGCACCGCGACCCACAGGGCGCCGGTACATGCGATCAGGCTAACCGGGACCGTGAGCAGCCCCAGCTTGGTGAACTCGCCGATCTCGGTGTCGTGGTCGTGGTCGGCGAGGATGCGACGCCACAGCAACGTGGCCAGCGACCCGACGTAGGTCAGGTTGGGCCCGATGTTCACACCGATCAGGATGGCCAGCACTGCAGCCGGGCCGGACGGTGCAACTACCGGCAGCAGCACGAGCACCGCCGGCAGGTTGTTCACAAGGTTGGCCAGCACCGCGGCGAGACCGGCCAACAGCAGCAGGCTGACCAGGCCGGAACCGGTCGGAACCAGGTGGCCGATCGCTGCGGCCAGCCCGTTGTCGACAACGGCCTTCACGATCACCCCCAGTGCCAGCACGAACAGCAGGAACCAGACATTGGCCGCAGCGAGCAGTTCGCGCAGTTCCGGCAGATGGCGGCCGGGTGGGTCCATCAGCAGCCGCTTGGTCGCCAGCACCAGCACCCCGGCAAGGGCTGCCCAGAAGGGTTCGATGTGCAGCGGCGAGGAGATCACGAAGCCGGCCAGGGTCAGGGCGACCACGACGAGCGCGAACACCGGCGTGGGCGTCCGTTGGCCGGTGTCGCGGGGCGTGGCAACCACCGAGAGGTCGCCGGCGAACCAGAGCCGGTGCACCAGGTACTCGATCGCGATGGCCACCAGCCAGGGCAGCGCCATCAGCGAGCCGAACCTGGCAAAGCTGAGCCCGGCCGCGCCCATGGCCAGCAGGTTGGTCAGGTTGGACACCGGCAGCAGCAGGGACGCCGAGTTCGCCAGGTGTGAGGTGGCGTAGACGTGCGGCTTGGGGCGTGCGCCCAGGCGGGATGCGGTCGCGAACACCACCGGCGTGAGCAGCACCACCGTTGCATCGAGGCTCAGCACCGCGGTGGTGAGCGATGCGACAGCGAAGACCAGCCCAAGCAGCCGCATCGGGCGGCCCCGCGAGCGTCGGGCCATCAGCTCTCCGGCGGCGTCGAACATGCCCTCCTCGCGGCAGAGGTGGGCGAGCATCAGGATGGCGGCAAGGAAGGCGACGGTGGGCCCGAGGCCCTGCACCTCCTGCCACGCCGCAGCCAGCGGGAGCGCTCCGACGGCCACCACCAACAGGGCTGCCGGGACGGCGCCCACACCCTCGGGCAGCCCACGTGGACGGACCACAGCGAATCCGAGTACGGCGATGAGGCAGGCAACGGCGATCGCCTCGGCCACCGGTGTGGTCATGCGGTCACCCTAGGGGCGGGCGCAGCGGCGCGGCTGTGAGCAATCGCCGCACAGCGAAACGGGTCTGGAAAAATGGGTTCACTGACGGCGGAGGCGATCGCGGAGCTTCAACAACTCGCGGCGCTGGGATTCGGTGAGGCTGTTGAGGCCGCCGGCGTTGATCTGGTCGAGCAGGGCATCCAGCCGCTCCCGGTCGGACGCGTGCCGGCTGGCCTGGCGAGCACTGGGCCGGGGGATCCGGGGTGCACGAGCGGCGACGGGGCGCCCGCGGACCATCCGTCCGGGAATCCAGGAGTACTCGCCGAGCAGGCCGACGGCGCGGGCGACGATGGCGACGAGCACGAAGCTGAACAGGAGGCTGAGCAGGCCGGACATGTCGCGCTCCGCCAGCAGGCCGAACACCTGCACGGCCACGAGGATCGCCCCGATGACCCAGGCGGGGATGTTGAAGAAGAAGGGCCGGCGTGGGTACTCGGCGATCCACAGCAGCAGCAGGAGGAACTCGATGGAGCCGAGGCCGAACAGCCCGCGGCCGCTCCCTGCGACCAGGGCGACGAGGGTGTAGGCGGCGGTGAACGACGCCCACATCCCCAGCAGCAGCCAGACCATCCGGGTGCGTCCGATCAGCCGTTCCAGGTCGGTGCCGAAGTACCAGAACAGGGCGAGGGTGATCACTGTTCCCAGCCCGAGGTCGTTCGCGAACGGCCACGTCAACAGCCGCCACGCCTCCCCGGAAGCGACGGCCTCCGGGGTGTACAGCAGGTGCGAGGGCAGCGAGGGCAGCGCCACCCAGGCTAGCCCGGACAGGACTGCGATCAGGATCACCAGCACCACGGTGGTGACCTCGATGCGGCCCATCCTGAACCAGGGCTCGCTGTGGTCGTCGCGTGGGCCGAAGAATCCGCTCATTCCCCTAGGTTGCCAGACGAACCCACCCGTACGCCTCCCCCGTTCCGGCGCTAGCCTTCGGACAAGGGCCGAAGGAGGGCAGAAGAGTGTGGGTCGCGTTCGCGTTCGCCTCCGCGTTCTTCGCCGGACTCACGGCCATTCTCGCGAAGGTGGGGGTGCGCCACACCGACTCCAACCTGGCCACGGCCATCCGGACGACGGTGGTCCTCGCCGCGGCCTGCCTGATGGTGCTGCTGGTGGGTTCCGCGCCCCAGGTGGCCACTCTGAGCGCCTCGACCATCGGCTTCCTCGTCGCGTCCGGCCTTGCCACCGGCGGGTCCTGGCTGTGCTACTTCAAGGCGCTCCAGCTGGGAGAGCTGAACAAGGTTGCTCCCATCGACCGGCTCAGCATCGTGCTCACGGTGGTTCTGGCCATGATCTTCCTCGGCGAGGCCGACCACCTGGCCACCCGCCTGCCAGGGATCGCCCTGATCGGGGTCGGTACCTGGCTGATGGTGCGGCGGCCAGCCGCGGAGGCCGACGCCACGCCCGTCCCGGCACCGTCGCGCGGCGGCTGGTTCCTGTACGCGCTCGGCTCGGCCGTCTTCGCCTCGCTGACAGCGTTGCTCGGCAAGGTCGGCATCAGCGGGGTGGAGTCGAACCTCGGCACAGCGATCCGCACCAGCGTCGTCCTCGTGCTGGCCTGGGGCATCGTCGTTGCCACCGGCAGGAAGACCCGTCGCCCGCCCATCCCGCGGCGCGACCTCACGTTCATCCTGCTCTCTGGCCTCGCCACCGGGGCCTCGTGGCTGTGCTACTTCAAGGCCCTGCAGGACGGCCCTGCCAGCGTCGTCGTGCCGATCGACAAGCTGAGCATCGTTGTCACCGTGCTGCTGGCCGGACTGCTGCTGGGCGAACGGCTCACCAGGAGGGGCTGGGCAGGGTTGGCGCTGATCGTCGCCGGCACCCTGCTGATGCTCCTCTGATCTGCTCAGCTCAACTCTGGACGACGAGTTCGATCTCCGAGCGCGGCAGCCGCAGCGGGCCGGAGAAGTCGTTCATGATCCCCGCCAGCCGGAACGCCTGCTCGTTGTGGTACAGGTCCTCGAGGCTCAGGGGCTTGCCGTCCAGACCCGACAGCGGGATCTGCCAGTTGGGATACTCGGTGCTCGTGCCGGGCTGGTTCTGTGTCCGGCGGTCCCCGACGGCGTCGGTGAGGGCTGCACAGAGCACCCGCGCGGGGGTGGCCACAAGGTAGCGGTGCATGGCCTCGACGATCTCCTCCGTTGTCGCAGGGTAGGCGGTGAGGAACCCGCGCTCCCGCAGCGCGTCGATGAACGCGTTTCGCTCCCGCTCTGCGTTGCCGAGTTCGGTGGCCAGCGACTCGGTGAGCAGGCCCAGCTCGTACTGCAGCTTGATGTGATCACCGGCGAGATAGCCGGCTGTCGGGGGCAAATCGTGGGTTGTGACCGAGGCGAGGCAGTACTCCCGCCACGCCTCCGGAGGCAGCGGACGGCCGTCTGAGTCCCGCTCGAACCAGGCGATCGAGGTGCCGAGGATGCCGCGCTCGCGCAGGTAGTCGCGCACCGATGGCTCGACGACGCCAAGGTCCTCCCCTACCACCAGCGCGGCGGCGCGGTGCGCCTCGAGGGCGAGGATGCCAACCATGGCCTCGTGGTTGTACCGGACATAGGAGCCCTCGTTCGCCGCCATTCCGGCCGGGATCCACCACAACCGGAAGAGGCCCATGATGTGGTCGACGCGGACGCCGCCGGAGTGGCGCAGGATGCCGGCCACCATGCTGCGGAAAGGCGCGTAGGAAAGGTCGTCCATCCGGTCGGGACGCCAGGGCGCCTGGCCCCAGTCCTGGCCCGTCTGGTTGAAGTGGTCCGGTGGTGCGCCGACGCTGATACCCTCCGCGAACAGGTTGCCGTAGGTCCAGGCCTCCGCGCTATGCGCGCCCACGCCGACAGCCAGGTCGCTCATGATGCCGATCCGCATGCCGGCCTCCTTGGCCGCGGATTGGGCTGCGCGTAGCTGGTCGTCTGCGATCCACTGCAGCCAGGTGTAGAAGATGATCGTGTCCACGTGCTGCTGGGCGAACAGCGCAACCCTCGGCGAGGACGGACGCCGCAACTCCGCCGGCCACTCCCGCCAGTTGTAGCCGAACCGGTTCACCAGCGCCGACCAGGTGGCGAACTGGGTGAGGCCGCGTCCCTCCCGGCGCAGGAAGTCGTTGAACGCCATCCGCCGGGCCGGGCGCAACCCGTGGTCGTAGATGACCCGCAGTGCCTCGACCTTCGCCGTCCAGACCGGGTCGCGCTTGATCAGCTGCTCGCCGGTGAGTTCCTTCTTCAGCCTGGCCTTCAGTTGCGCGATCCGGGCGCGGGCGCGCTCGTCGAGGTCGGCGTACTCCGGCACCAGCTCCGGACGGATGTAGAGCGGGTTCACGTAGCGGCGCGAGTTCGGCAGGTACGGGGACGGTTCCAGCGGCGGCGCCGGCTCTGCGGCGTGCAGCGGGTTGACGAGCACGAAGCTGGCGAACTGCTGGGTGGACGACCAGGTGGCCAGGTCGGCCAGGTCGAGCAGGTCCCCGATGCCCCAGGAGTCGGCGGACGCGACGCTGTACAGCTGCGCTGCGTAGCCCCAGGCCCGCTTCTCCCCCATCGACGCGGGGAAGCCGAGGAACGCCGGGCTCACAACCAGCGTCGACTCGGCCTGGCCGGCTTCGGTTGTGGCCTGCAGCCGGTGGTAGCCGAGCGGCAGGTCGGCGTGCAGCTCGAACGCGGCCTGCCCGGTGAGGACGCCGTCGATCCAGCGGGCCGGCTCGTCGTCGTCGGTCTGCGGCACGTCCTGCCAGCCGCCTTCCTCGAGCCGGACGGCGAGGCGCACCCACTGCCCGTCGGGCAGGTGCACGTGCACCCGGCGTGGGGTGCCCTGTTCCATCACGACGCAGGGTTGCAGCAGGCGGGTCCAGGGCCGTTGCAGATGGGCCTCCAGCGCTGCCCGCGCCTTGTCGGGATCGGCAGCGTCGACATCCATGCCGGCGAGGATGGCGATCACGGTCTCGTCAGTCACCTCGGTGAGGCGGCCCTTCCAGTCCCAGAACTCTGTGGCGATCCCGAAAGCCGATGCGAGCTCACTGAGGAACTGATTGGACAAGGCCATGCCAGGGACACCTTCTTCAGCAGCTGACGGGTCAGTTAACGATACCGGTACGGCGCGCTCAGGCCCGCTCGAACGGCGCCAGCAGACGCCGCAGTAGCGTGGCCAGTTCTTCGCGTTCGGCCGGTTCGATGGCTGACAGCACCCTGCGCTCGTAGGCGAGCAGGTCGGCGAGGGCTTGCTGCACCCGGTCGCGGCCGACGTCGGTGAGCTTCACCAGCACGCCGCGGCGGTCGTCGTGGTTGGGCTGGCGGATCACGAGACCCCTTGCCTCGAGCCGGTTGACCCGGTTCGTCATGGTGCCCGAGGTGGAAAGCGTCGCCCGGATCAGCTCGCCGGGCGACAACACACAGGGCCGGCCCTGGCGGCGCAGGGCTGCGAGGACGTCGAACTCCCACACCTCCAGCTCGTGGGCGGCGAAGGCGTCCCTTCGGGCCCGGTCGAGGTGCTTGGCCAGCCGGCTGACACGCGAGAGGCTGCCGAGTGGGGTGACGTCGACGTCGGGGAGTTCGCGCGCCCAGGCGGCGAGGATCAGGTCCACCTCGTCAGCCATGCCCAACCCCCCGGATATCTCGATGTCGAGACTTTACCGGCTGTCGGTGCCACGTCACAGCGTGACGGAGTGGTTCTCCACGGCGCCGACCCGGACGGCGGTCGCAACGCTGAGCAGGCCGAGCACCGCCATCACCGTCAGGAGCCCGCCGAAACCGAGCGTCGGGTTCGCCTGGCTGGTACCGAGCACGAACATTGTGCCGGCCAGGCCTGCGCCGATGCCGGCCCCCAGCGCCTCCCCCATCTGCAGCGAGGACGTGTTCCGTCCGATCTCCACCGGCGCCGACAGCTGCATCACCGCCAGCGAGGTGCTGGCAACGGCCAGCCCCATGCCAAGGCCGGCGAACACCCAGCCGATGACGCTCAGCGCGACCAGCCGTCCGGGCAGCCAGCCGGCGACGGCCAGCGCGGCCAGCCCTGCTGCAGTGCTGGCAGCGCCGACGGCGATGATCAGGTCGCGACGCAGGCGCAGCCACGGCCGGGACTGCAGCCATGCACCTGCCATCCAGCCGACCGACCCGATCGTGATGAAGATACCGGCGTTCTGCAGGCTGAAGCCCTCGACCTGCACCAGCATCAGCGGCAGGAAGCTCTGCGCGCCGGCGTACCCGGCAGAGATGGCCGCGCGGGTGCCGATGACGGCGTCCAGACCGCGTCCGTAGAACCCGAAACCAGTGGGCAGCAAAGCCGGCAGGCCGTACCACAGCAGCGCGAGGCCACCGGCCAGCCAGGCCAGCGACCACCATTCGATGCGCTGGCCGGCCAGCTGCACACCCATGGCGCCAAGGGCGACCAGCGCTGCCGACCACAACTGGCGCCTGTTGACGGACACGTGATCGTGCGGCGGCAGCTCTGCGCGCAACAACGGGCGGATGATGAGGGCACCGGCGAAGAGCAACAACGGCAGCACCGACCAGAACACCCAGTGCCAGGAGGCGTGCTCGGTGAGCCAGGCGGCGATCGGCGGCCCGAGGAAGGACGGCCCCATCCAGGCGGCGGAGAACCCGGTGAGCATCCGGGCCCGCTCCTGCTCGTCGAAGACGCGAGCGACAAGGACCATCACCGCGAGGTTCATAGTGCCCCCGCCGAGGCCCTGGACGAACCGTCCGAGCAGCAGCAGCGGCATCGTCGAGGCTGAACCGGCCAGTACCAGGCCGACGGCGAAGACCACGAAACCGACCATCATCGGCGCCTTGGGGCCCACCCGGTCACTGAACTGGCCGGCGGCGACGATGGCGAAGGTCTGCGCGAGCCCGAACGCCGTGAACGCCCACGCGTACAGGTCGACGTCACCGAGGTCCCTCGCCGCCGCCGGCATCGCTGTGAGCACGGCCATCGCCTCGAAGGCGATCGCGACCACGCAGATCAGCAGCCCGATGGTGAGGCCCCGGCGCGAGGGGCGCGGGATCGTCGCCGCCGCCACTTCCCCGCTCATTCGTGCTCCTCCTCCGTCCGGACCGCCTAGAAGTGTCTCACGGCGCCGCGCACCCGCCCGGGCCGCGAGCGCGCCCGATGGGTTACTGGGTACGGTGGGAGTGACCCGGCAGCTCGGACGTGCAAAGGCGGTCTGAATGACCAGCGAGAAACCGCAGACGACAACCATCGTCAAGGAGCGCACCGACCTGCGCCCCGAGGAGGGCGACCACGAGCGCTTCTCCCACTACGTCCCCAAGGCCAAGCTCACCGAGGCCATGGTGATGGGGACTCCCGTGATCGCACTGTGCGGCAAGGTGTGGGTGCCCTCACGCAACCCCGACCGGTTCCCGGTCTGCCCGGAGTGCAAGGAGATCTGGGCGACGATGCGTCACGACGGCCCGGAGAGCTGATCCCCCGCCTTAGGATGAGGCCCATGGCCACCAAGACGCTGATTGTCCTACGCCACGCAAAGTCCTCCTGGCAGACGACGGAACCGGACCTGCGGCGTCCGTTGTCCGACCGGGGCGAGCGGGACGCGGTTGCCGCCGGCAAGGTCCTGGCCGGCTACGGACTCGACGTGGTGCTGGCTTCGACGGCCACCCGCGTCCAGCAGACCTGGGAAGCGGTGCAGACCGGCGGCGCGAGCTGCGCCGACGTCCGCACCTCGGAGATGATCTACCACGCATGGGCCAGCGAGCTGCTCACCGAGCTGCACGAGCTGGACGAAGCCAAGCACACCGCGCTTCTGATCGGCCACCAGCCGACGCTGTCCGACCTGATCGTTGAGCTGGCCAAGCCGTCCCCGCTCACCGAGCGGGTCGCGGCCAAGTTCCCCACCGCCGGCCTCGCCGTGCTCACCTACCGCGGCGCCTGGAAGACCCTGAGCGAGGGCAAGGCGACGCTGAAGCGGTTCGAGATCCCGCGCGGCTGAGGAGTCAGTAGCGGTACAGCTCGGCCTTGAACGGCCCTGCCACCGGCACGCCGAGGTAGTCGGCCTGCTCGGTGGTCAGCTCGCTCAGCCGGACGCCCAGAGCGTCCAGGTGCAGCCGGGCAACGTACTCGTCCAGCTGCTTGGGCAGCGTGTAGACACCCACCGGGTAGTGCTCGGGCTTGGTGAACAGCTCGATCTGCGCCAGCACCTGGTTGGTGAACGAGGTGCTCATCACGAAGCTGGGGTGCCCCGTGGCGTTGCCGAGGTTCAGCAGCCGGCCTTCGCTCAACACGATCACCGAGTGGCCGTCCGGGAAGTTCCAGCGGTCCACCTGGGGCTTGATGTTGGTCTTGGTGACGCCCTCGATGTGGTCGAGGCCAGCCAGGTCGATCTCGTTGTCGAAGTGGCCGATGTTGCCCACGATCGCGAGGTGCTTCATCCTCGACAACTGCTCTGCCGTTATCACGTGCAAGCAGCCGGTGGCGGTGATGAAGATGTCCGCTGTCGACACCACATCGTCGAGGGTGGCCACCTGGTAGCCGTCCATCGACGCCTGTAGCGCGCAGATCGGGTCGATCTCGGTGACGATCACCCGTGCACCCTGCCCGGCGAGGGCGGCGGCGCAACCCTTGCCCACGTCGCCGTAGCCGCACACGACGGCCGTCTTGCCGCCGATCAGCACATCGGTGGCCCGGTTGATGCCGTCGATGAGCGAGTGCCGAATGCCGTAGCGGTTGTCGAACTTGCTCTTGGTGACCGAGTCGTTGACGTTGATGGCCGGGAACAGCAGCGAGGCGTTGCGGAACATCTCGTACAGACGGTGGACGCCGGTCGTGGTCTCCTCTGTGACGCCGAAGACGCTGTTGGCGATGCTCACCCAGTCGAGTTGGGAGGACCGCAGCGTTGCCAGTACGACCTGGTACTCAGCGGCGTCGGTCTCGGAAGCCTCGGGAACCGCGCCGGCCTTGGCGAACTCGACCCCCTTGTGCACAAGGAGGGTGGCGTCGCCGCCGTCGTCGAGAATCATGTTGGGCCGCTGCTCGCCCCAGTCGAGGATGCGCTCGGTGCACTCCCAGTACTCCTCCAGCGACTCGCCCTTCCAGGCGAACACCGGCACGCCCTTGGGTTCCTCCGCCGTGCCGTCGCGGCCGACGACGATCGCTGCTGCGGCGTGGTCCTGGGTGGAGAAGATGTTGCAGGACGCCCAGCGCACCTCTGCCCCGAGCTCGACGAGGGTCTCGATCAGCACTGCAGTCTGAATGGTCATGTGCAGCGAGCCCGCGATCCGGGCGCCGCGCAGCGGACGGCTGTCGCGGTAGCGCGCGCGCAGGGCCATCAGGCCGGGCATCTCGTGCTCGGCGAGGGTGATCTCCTCGCGTCCGAAGGCAGCAAGGTTCAGGTCAGCGACGCGGTAATCCACGAAACGACACCCTACGCGAGGCTGCGCGGTTCAATAGCATCACGCCGCAGGAGGAGGATACCGGCCGTGAGCATTCCGGGCGACGCCGTCAGCATCGTGGGCATCGGCATGTTGCCGGTGCTGCGCGCCCACCGCCCGGGGCTGCGCCAGCTGGGCGCGGAAGCGGTGCACAAGGCGATGGCCGACGCCGGTGTTGACCACGCCGACGCGCTGTTCGTCGGCAACATGCTCGCAGACGAGCTACAGGGCCAGAAGCACCTCGCCACCCTGATCGCCGACGAGGCGGGGCTGTATGGGATCGAGGCGCTCCAGGTGCGGGCGGCGACGGCCACCGGCGCAGCGGCCCTGCGCATGGCCTACCTCGCTGTCGCCAGCGGGCAGGCAGAGGTGGCCATAGCCCTCGGCGTGGAGAAGATGAGCAGCCACCGTGACCAGGTGGTGGCTGCGCTGGCCAAGGCACTGGACGCAGAACTGGAGGTACCCACCGGCGCCACCCTGCTGAGCCAGAACGCGAAGCTGATGGCGCTGTACCTCGAACGCTACGGACTGTCGATCACCGACTTCGACGGCTTCGCGCTCAACGCCCATGCCAACGCCAACCACAATCCGAACGCCCTGTTCCATGACCGGACGGTCACCGCAACCCAGGTGGACGATTCCCCTGTGGTCTCAGCGCCGCTCCGGCTACACGACGCCGCGCCGATCTGTGATGGCGCGGCGGCCGTCGTCCTCACCCGGACGGGGCAGGCCCGCGCGTTCACCGACCTGCCGGTGAGGATGCTGGGGGCCAGCGTGGTCACCGACCGGTTCCGGATCGCTGACCGGGCGGACCCGCTGTACCTGGCCGCGTCCGCCCGTTCGGTGCGCGACGCCTTCCGGCGGGCGAACGTGCACCGTTCCGACGTCGGCCTTTTCGAGGTGCACGACGCCTTCTCGATCATGAGCTGCCTGATCCTGGAGGCCACAGGGTTCGCAGCCCCCGGCGATGGTTGGCGGCTGGCTGCCGAAGGTCGCATCCGGCTGGACGGCGACCTGCCCGTCTCCACCATGGGCGGGTTGAAGGCGCGCGGACACCCGATCGGGGCTTCTGCGATCTACCAGACCTGCGAGATCGTGCAGCAGCTCACCGGAAGGGCCGGTGCGAACCAGCTGGCCGACCCGCGAATCGCGCTGCTGCAGAGCGTCGGTGGGGCCGGCGGCACCGTCCTCACCCACATCTTCGGCACCTGACCAGCGGGCTTCCCGCGCCCGGTGCGATGGGTAGCGTGGGGAGATGCCGACAGTCCTGTTCCTGACCGGGGCCCCGGTCAGCGGAAAGTCGACGCTGGCGCGCCTGCTGGTCGAGGAGCGTCCGCCCGCCCTGCTGCTCGACATCGACGCGCTCCGCGACCAGCTCGGTGGCTGGCGTGCCGACCCCGGTGCCGCCGGTGAGCACGCCCGGCGGCTCGCCCTCGTCCTGTCCGGCGAGCAGTTGCGGCAGGACGCAGATGTGGTGGTGCCTCAGTTCGTCCGACGGCCCGAGCTGATCGAGCAGTTCCGTGACCTGGCCACTGCCACAGGGAGCCGGTTCGTCCTCGTTGCGCTCGTCAGCAGCCCCGAGGAGGCAGCAGCCCGTTTCCGGGCCCGCAGCGGTTCGAAGGACCCGCTGCACAGGAACGCTGCCTTCCTCCAGGACTCGGCGGACGCAAAGCCGGTCGAGGAGCTGTACGCCGACATGCTGTCGATGCTGGCCGGCTTCCCGGAGGCGATCTACGTCGAATCGGTTCCCGGCGATATTGAGGGCACGCTCGCGTCCCTGCGCGAGGTCGCTCGCTAGACTCCGCGGTCGATGTCGGGCTCGAGGTAGAGCGCCGTGACCTCGGAGTTCGTCGCCCGGACGGCGGCCTCTGCGTTGTCGATCACCTGGGCAACGCGCGCGGCGGACTCGGTGGGCTCGACGGCGATCTTCGCAGCGACAAGGATCTCGCTGGGGCCGAGGTGCAGGGTCTTGAGGTGGATCACGCGCAGGACGCCTTCGGCGCCGGCAAGGGCCACCGTGATCCCCTCGATGGCCTCAGGGGTGGCCGCCTCGCCGAGCAACAGGCTGCGGGTCTCCATGGCGAGCGTGATCGCGACCAGGATCAGCAGCACGCCGATCAGCCCGGTGCCGGCAACGTCCCACAGCCCGATGTGCGTGAGCAGGGTCATCCCCACTCCCATCAGGGCAAAGACCAGGCCGAGGAGCGCCGCGAAGTCCTCCAGCAGGATCACCGGCAGGTCGGGCGACTTGGCCGAACGAATGAACTGGGCCCACGACTTCGTGCCCTTCAGCGGCAACGACTCGCGGATGGCGGTGCGAAAGCTGAAGCCCTCCGCAATGACCGCGAAACCGAGAACGGCGATCGGCACCCACCACCACTGGCTCTCCAACAGCTCGTTCGGGTGGCCGGAGGCGATCTCTTCGTACTTGTGGAACGCCTCGTAGAGGGCGAACAGGCCACCGAGGCTGAACAGGATCACCGAGACAAGGAAGGCGCTGATGAACGGCGCCCGGCCGTAGCCGAACGGATGCTCCTGTGTCGCTTCCCGCTTCGCCACCGCGCCGCCCCGCAGCAGCAGGAGCTGGTTGCTGGTATCTGCGACCGAGTGCACATCCTCGGCCAGCATGGACGCCGCCCCGGTCAACGCCCACGCGCCGAACTTCGTGACGGCGATGAATGCGTTAGCCGCCAGTGCGGCGACGATCGCCTTGTTTCCGCCCTGTGTGCTCATCGCGTCATCCTGCCATCCTCGCCGACTTGTCAGAATCTCACGGCGCTATAGGTCAGCGAGATTCTGACAAGTCGGAGAGGAGGGGGTCACCGCGAAGCCCTGCCCAGTCCGATCCGCAGGTAGGCCGCCGCGAACAGGCCCTGCTGCAGGACCGTGACGTAACGCTCCACCGGGGTTCCCGACAGCGAGCTGAGGTTCGACACCATCACGTCGGTCGCGAGGGCGTTGCCCCGCAACCGCTCGCGGTCCTCCGCCGCATGCTCGTCGTCCATGCCGTCATCAACCAGCACGAGGCCCGGACGGCGCTCTGCCGCCGACTCCTCGAACGGGTCGGCGAACGGGTCGCGCGACGGCACGGCCGCGAGCAACGGCATCAGCGCGCCCGCGTCCGCGGACAGGACCACCCGGCCGCTGGCCGAGCGCACTGCTTCTGCGACCCGGCGGCTGGCGCGGGCGGCGAGGATCGACCCGCCCCACACCATCGGCTGGGCCTCTGCGAGTTCGAGGGCTGTGGCCTTGGCGGGATTCTGGGTGGCGTCGACAGCCCACGACGAGTCGGTGGCCACCTGGTCCATGGCAGAGGCGACAGCTTCGGGGCTCACCGCCGGCCCGAGGCCGAGGTGGTGCAAGGCGACCAGCGTGACGATCGCAGCGGCCATCGGGTCGCCAGTGGTGGTCGGCAGGATGGTGGTGGACGACGAGCCGGCCTCCCGCGCCAGTGAGGAATCCGCGGGGCAGGCCACCAGCAGGCGGCAACCACGACGGACGGCTTCGAAGGCTGCGGCCATGCTCACCCGGTCACCGCCGCCCATGACGACGACGACGTCCAGCGGTCCGACCCAACCGGGCAGGCCCAGCCGCGGCCAGGCGACCAGCGGGACGGGGCAGGTGGGCTCCAGCACTGCACGGATCAGGCGTGCCTCTGGCCCGAACGTGATCATCGCCCGCGGCCGCTCGGACTCCAGTTCGCTCAGCGGGCCTTCCGCGGCTGCGAGCTCGCGCCGCACCCGGGCGCCGGCCTCAGCAAGGGGACGCAGCAGGTGGTCGGCCGACCGCAGCGCTTCGCCGTCCTCCAGCCGGGAGTCGTCGAAGTCCTCCATGTCAGTTGGCGTCGGCGCCGGGCCGGCGGGCCTCGTCGATCAGCAGGATCGGGATCCCGTCCCGCACCGGGTAGGCCAGCCCGCAGTCGGCCCCGGTGCACTCAAGGACGGACGCCTCGTAGTCCCACGCCAGCGTCGAGTGGCACGAAGGGCAGACCAGCAGTTCCAGCACCTCTGAGGTGAGTTCGTTCATCAGCTGTCCTTTCGGATGATGGCCAGCGCCTCGTCGCGAAGGGCCGCGACGGTGCTGTCGTCCCTGGCTTCGACGTTCAGCCGCAGCAGCGGTTCGGTGTTGGACTCGCGCACGCTGAGCCACCAGCCGTCGCCGACGACCAGCAGGCCGTCGGTCCAGTCGATGGTGCCACGATCTTCGAAGGCCGCGGCCACCAATGCCTGGATCGTCTTCGGGTCGTCGACGGTGCTGTTGATCTCACCGGACGCGGCGTAGTGCGGCAGTTCCGCAGCCAGCTCGGACATCGACTTACCCGCGCGGCCCATCAGCGCGAGCACGTGCAAGCCGGCCAGCATGCCGGTGTCTGCACCCCAGAAGTCGCGGAAGTAGTAGTGGGCGGAGTGCTCGCCGCCGAAGATGGCCTGGTGCTGGGCCATCAGGGCCTTCATGCGCGTGTGGCCCACGGCGCTGATCACGACCGTCCCACCGGCCGCGGCGACGACCTCGGAAACCGCTCGTGAGGTGATGGTGTTCACGACGATCACGGCGCCCGGCTCCCGTGCGAGTTCGGCCCGGGCGATCAGCGCGGTCACCACCGAAGGGCTCACCACGTCGCCGTGCTCGTCGATGATGAAACAGCGGTCGGCGTCCCCGTCGAAGACCAGGGCGATGTCGGCGCCATGCTCGCGGACGGCACGCTGGGCGTCGACGAGGTTCGCCGGCTCCAGCGGGTTCGGCGGGTGGTTGGGGAAGCTGCCGTCCAGATCTGTGAACAGGCCGATGATTTCGACGTTGAGCGGGCCGAGCACTGCCGGGGTCGTGTGTCCGGCCATGCCGTTGCCGGCGTCGACGACCACCTTCAGCCGCCGCATGCCGTCCAGAGGGACGAGCGAGTGCAGGTGGGCGGCGTAGGCGGCAAGCAGGTCGGTCTCGCGATAGCCACCCCGCTCCGGGACCGGCGGCAGGTCGACGTAGGCCAGCTCCTTGATCTTCGCCATCAGGTCCGGCGTGATCGGCGCAGCGTCAGGCAGGCAGAACTTGACCCCGTTGTAGCCGGCGGGGTTGTGGGAGGCGGTGAACTGTACTCCGGGCAGGTGAGTGTGGCCGGAGGCGAACCACAGCTGGTCGGTGCTGGCAAGGCCGACGTCGAGGACGCTGGCTCCCTGGGCCATCGCCCCCTCTGCGAAGGCGAGGCTGAGTTCGCGGCCGCTTGCACGCATGTCGCGGCCGAGGACGAACTCGGCTCCGGCAAGGCCAAAGGCTGCTGCGAAGGCCGCTCCGATCGCACGGGCGCCGTCGAGATCCCATTCCGGGGCGTCGCCGCCAACCAGTCCGCGAATGTCGTTGGCCTTGAAAACGTGGGGCTGGATCACGCTTGGGAGCCTATCGCCCACGCAAGGCGGGAGTTGTTGTCAGCGCGCGAGCGGGCGCAGGATCAGTCGTCCTGCGGGTCGGCCAGCACGGCGAGGTGGCCCTTGCGGCGGCTCACGGCCGGCTGCACCGGCTCGGGCGGCCCAACACCCAGACCGACCCGGCGGACGGCGTCGGCGAGCGCCATCAGGTCGTCAGCGGAAGCGCGGGGGCTGTTCAGGTCTCCCGGCAGCCGGATGACCTCCCAGCCGCGCGGAACGCTCAGGCCGCGGGAGTGCACCCGGCACAGGTCGTAGCAGCCCGGCTCGGAGCGCAGCGCGAGGGGGCCGAGCACCGCGGTGGAATCGGCGTACGCAAAGGTGAGCGTCGCCACCGCAGGGTCGGCGCAGGCGGTTCTCGAGCAGCGCCGGTTGATCACGGCGCCACGTTACCGCCGCCCGACCGGCGAGCCCGGGAGCCACCACGGACGGTGTGGCGGGCTCGCTTGCCGGTCGGGAAGCTATCGTGACGGCATGAGGCGTCGGGAGCGGCACGGTCGCGGGCTGCGCGGCCCGCTGGCCCAGCCGAACCCGCTCACCGGTACCGCCATCCCGCTGCGGCAACGCCCGCGGGGTGTCGACTACTTCGCCGAATGCCTGCGCGCCTCGGTCGCGCGGACGGCGAGCGCCTGCCCGCGGGCCGTCGTGGGCATCGACATCGGCTTCGAGGAGGTCCCCGGCAATCTCGCCGCCTGGCACAGCCAGCGGGTGCCCCTGGCTGCAGCCGTCCCCGCGCAGGCCGGACGCAACGGCCAAGTGGTGCTGTTCCGGCGCCCGTTGGAACATCGCGCGAACTCCCGCGGCGAGCTGCGCCGGCTGGTGCACCGGGCCCTGCTGGAACAGCTGTCAGCGCTCACCGGCATCGGTTTTGACGAGCTCGACCCCAACGGCGAGACCGACGACTGGGATTGATCCTCGCGGTTCGTACCTCACCGCTCCTCAAGACTCCGCCCTTCCCAGCGCTGGCGCGCTGTGGCGGTTGTCGTCTGAGCATCAGCTGCCCGCGTGGGGGTCGAACACCACCTGGGCCGAGGCTCCGAGGCTGTCCTGAGCCGCCAGGTCCACGACCGCGAGCCCCCGCACCTTGCTGAGCCGTTCGGTGCTGACCAGCGCGGCCCGAAGGTCGGTTGCCTGGGTCTGCACCCTGACGACGCTGGCAGCTGCCGCGTCGAGGGCCACCGCGATGGTCGAGCCCGGGGGAACTGTGACCACCTTCGGCTCGCCGGGTGTTTCCCCACTTGCTGAGGTCGTGACGCCGACGCTGACCTCGACCTCGCCCGGATTGGCCAGTTGCAGCACGGTGCGTCCCGACTTCCCGACAGCCAGCGGCCAGACCGCGTCGGCCGGCAACGGGAGCGTTGCCACGGTGTAGGCCGGGTCCCGGCGGGAGTCGTCACCGCCGCTGTCCAGCCACATGCCGGCGGTGACGGGCTGCGTGGACGTGAGCGTGAGCGCGGCGGCCTGTTCGGCCAGCCCTGCGGCCAGGTCGACCGTCCGGGTCGTCCCGGCGGGAACCTCCACCTGCTCGGAGCCGGCGAGCTCGATCGGCCCGGAGTCGCTGAGCACGCCGATGGTGACGGTCGCCGTCCGCTCCCCAGGGTTGGTCAGGGCAAGCCTGCGGGCGCCGGCGCCCTCCGGGATGCCGGGGATCACCAGATCGGTGGCCGGGTCGGTGCCGGAAGGCAGCCAGTCGACCCCCAGCGGCACGTCGGTCTGCCAGGTGCGCTGACGCTCGAAGGCCGCCACCCGCCCGTCCGAGCTGCTCACGCGGACGGTCAGGGGTCCGGCAAGTCGGGGCAGCACACCCAGCGAGATCGTGGCCGAGGAGTTGCCGGCCACCTCGATGCCGCGCGGGGCCGCGACCTTGCCGTTCTCGCCGTACGCGGTGAGGTCGACCGACGCGCTGGTGCCATCGAGGTTCGACACCACCACTTCGCTCTGGGCCTGGGTGCGAACGTCGACGCCGGTGAACCAGTGGTCGGTGCGGGGAACGACACAGCCCGAGGCTGACAGCCCCCGATCGGGACCGTTCTCTGCAACCACCACCGAGGTCGCACCGAAAGGATCGGGAAGCGGTGCGGAGACCCGGAGGGGCTGCCCGCTGTTGGTGAGGACCTTGAACGCCCCGGCATCGCTGCCCTGGTTGGGTTCGGTGACCTTCGACGTGCGCAGGCCCGGGCCGGTCGCCGCCACCGCGACGCGCACGGTTGCTGTCACCGACTCGAAGGCAGGGCACACCACGGACACCCGCGACGCCGAGCTTGTGAACGGCGCCTGCGGCACGGGCTGCGGCCCTGCGAAGGACGCGGCCACGGTGACGGCTCCCAGCGCAACGACCACGGCGCCCGGCCAGACCCAACGGTTCATGACTCGCCCCCGGCCATGTGGCGCGGGCCGGACGGCTCGTCGCGGCGGCGCACCGACGGCGCGGCAAGGACGGTGAGCACCAACAGTCCGGCCAGCTGGGCCCACGCCCACCATCGGGAGCCGTCCGCCAGGTGGTAGCTCAGGGTGCCGCCGGCAGCACCGATCGTGAAGGCTGTGCCGGGTCCCGAGCCGGCTGCGGGCGCCAGCACGGTGTCGCCGACGGTCACCACCCAGCGCGGATCGGGTGGCTCGGCCAGTTGCAGCAGCCGGTCGGGCTCGCCGGCCGGGATCACCGTGCCGTTGCCGACCTCCTGGCGGCTGGACGCCGTGACGAGAACGGCTATCGCTGCGTTCGGCACCGGCCAGATGTACTGGGTCTCGTCGCCGGTGCCCAGGCCAAGGCCCGGGACGTTGTTGATCGCCATCCGCTGCTGGGCGTCCCCGCCGGCGAGGCTGACGTGCGAGACGCCGAGGCTCACCAGGTCGGGCAGCAGCTGGTCGTCTGCGCTGTCGCCGACGAGCCGGGCCGCCACCGAGGCTGCCAACTGCTTGGCTGCCGCGTCCCCGCCGAAGGCGATGCCGCGCTCGGCATCGCCAAGGCGGGCGAAGTCGTCCTCCAGCAGCGCCCAGCGCACCTGCCCACCGTCGGAGACGAGGGCGATCGTGCGGCTCGGTGTCGTGGACTGCTGGGCGTTGCGGACGAAAGCCGGCACCGCGCCCACCTGCGTCCGGCTGAGCCCGGTCTGGCCGGCCCACACCCACCAGCCACCAGCGACCGCGATCGCGGCGACACAGATGATGGCGAGGCCGAGGTTGCCCAGGTGGCGCAGGCCGAGGTCGCGTCCCTGCAGTTCTGTCGCGATGCCGTCGAGGCCGGCGCAGGCCGCCAGCACGAGGGCTGCGACCAGCCCGAGCTGCCACTCCAGGGCCTGCGGTCGGGCCCAGGCGCCCGGGGGCACCTCGACGACCAGCCGGGTGAGGGTGATGGCAACGAGCGTCGCGAGGCCGGCGCCGGCGAGCGCCAGGCCGGCGATGCCGGGGCGGCGGGCGGCGCCGATGACGGCGGCCGCCCAGCAGACAGCGAAGAACGCGAGCGAGATCCACAGCGGTGGCGATGCGTCGCCGAGGGTGTGGCCGATCAGCAGCATCCACGGCTCGGGAGCTGCCATCGGCGCGAGCACGGGCTCGATGCCGGTCAGCAGCCGTCCGGGGTAGCGCAGGATGCTCAGGCCCCACGGGCCGATCAGGAGCAGGGCCGGAGCGGCCAGCACCACTGCCCACTGTGCCCAGGCGGCGAGGCGGCGTGCGTGCAGCCCAGTGAAGATCGCTGCCATGGCCGCCCCGAGCCAGAGCAGCGGGACGAGCGAGAACGCCAGCACGAGCCAGAAGGCGACCGCGCCGGCGCGGCGCCAGCTCCACAGGCCGTCGGTGAGCCAGAGCAGCAGGCTGTAGCCGAGGATCGGCAGCAGGATAGAGGTGGCTGCCAGCCCGAACGCGCCGACGTTGAGCCCGCCGATCAGGGCGGGGGCGAGCGCGTAGGCCAGCGCGCCGAGACTAGCGAGGCGCCGGTCGGCCACCACCTGGCGCAGCAGCCGGAAGGCCATCAGCCATGCCAGCGGCACCGCGATAACGAGGGTTGCCGTCACCAGCCATTCCGGCCGGCCGAGCGCCAGCAGCGAGAAGACCCCGGTCAGCCCCAACCAGGGCGGTCCGGCCACGGCATTGGTGCCCGGGACGGCGGCGAGGTAGTTCTGGACGGGTTCCAGCCAGCCGTCGGGCGCCGCCAGCAGCTGGGCAGCGGTGAGCGAGCCACTCCCGAACGTCGTCCGTCCGGCGACGAGCGCAATGGCCAGCAGGCCGAGCACCCCGGTGACGGCGAGCGGCAGCCGGTAGCGGCTGGTGCCGGTGTCGGCGAAGTCGTCGCCGGTCATCTCGTCGAGGCTGACGCCGGTGCTGCGTCCGCTGAAGGTCAGGGCCCACTCCGAGAGCCGGGCAGCGACCAGTTCGGAGGCGCGGCGCGGCCATGCCCATCGGGGCGGGTGCAGGGCCTTGGTCGCGCGCCGGGAGGCATCGGTCACCGGCAGCGACTCGACGCGTCCGGTCACCGAGTGGCGCAGCTCGCGTCCCGACAACCAGGCGGCAAGGCCGCTCACCTCGTCGGACGCCCGGGCCGGGTCCTTGCCGAGCAGGTAGCCCAGCGCTGCGAGCAGGCAGCCGAGCGCCAGCCGCAGCGAGGTGAGCCAGCGTCGTCGTGGGGCGGAGTTTCCGGCAACGAGGGCCAGTCCCGCTGCGCGTTCTGCCACCGGGTCGTCGTCGCGAGAAAAGTCGACGAGCTGGGCCCGCGGTTCTGCCACCACCTTGTAGCCGGCGAGGTTGGCGCGCCAGCCCAGGTCGAGCCCCCAGTAGCTGCGGGGCAGTTCGGTGTTGAAGCCGCCGAGGAAGCGCCAGGCATCGCCACGCACCAGCAAGCCCGCCGCTGGCACGCCGAGGGCGGGGACGGCCTCCAGCTGGCCCTGGTACAGCTCGCCGGGTTCGGTGAGCGGGTGCAGGCGACCGCTGCGGCTGATGGTCTGAGCCCAGTTGCTCACCATAATGCCGGCGCCGCGGCGGCGCGGTTCGACCAGCAGGGCGCCGACGACGGCGGCGTCGGGTTCGTTGCGCACCCGGTCCAGCAGCGCGGAGAGGGTGTCGGGTGCCGGCTCGACGTCGTCGGGCACCACCCAGATCCAGTCGCCCTCGACGTCGGCGGGAAGATCGGTGCGCACCTCCTCGACGTAGGCGTCGGAATCGTCAACAGCCTTGCGGCAGCGGGTGGTGAACGGCTCCCCTGCTTCCGGCAGCACGGCGGCGACAACGTGGAAGGAGCCGTAGTCGGGCGGGACCTTGGTGTCGATGGTGTGCAGCCAGGCCCAGGGGTCCACGTAGGGATCGTTGCCGTCCTCGCTCACGCTCAACCTTCCTGACCGATCCGCAGGATCGCGGAGGACAGCCTACCGGGGGCTCTGGAGCCCGTTGCCGGACAGGTCAGATGGCCCGCTTCTTGAGGCGGCGGCGCTCGCGTTCGCTGAGCCCACCCCAGATGCCGAAGCGCTCGTCCTTCTGCAGGGCGTACTCCAGGCATTCGGAGCGCACGTCGCAGGAGAGACAGACCTTCTTCGCCTCTCGGGTCGATCCGCCCTTCTCGGGGAAGAAGGCCTCCGGATCGGTTTGGGCGCAGAGAGCGCGGTCCTGCCAGCCAAGAAGGCCCTCGGCCTCCGGCTCCACGACCAGGAACAGTTCCTGCATTTGCACTTCTCCTCGACCCAGTTCACCGGCGGGGCACCATGGCGAACTACTTGAAGAGAATTACATGCCTGTCATTCCCTATAAGTCAACCCCAATGCGTTACCATCCTGCGCTTTCGTGCGCCCGGCTCGGGCGGTGCGCCGTTTGGGAGGTCAGGGCTGGGGGTCGGACGGGCCCTGCTGCTCCGCCTCGTCGCGGAAGATCGCGGCCGTCCCCGGGGCGTCGGACGCAGGCAGTCGGGCGGCGCCACGGACGCCGGTGGCCGCCTCGTCCGCCGTCCTCCAGACTGCTCCGGAGGCCTCGCTGCGCTGCCACACCGTGGGCACCTCCTCGGTTGCTGCCGCCGGTTCTGCCTCGACCGGAGCCGGGAGCGCCGCCGGTGCAGCCGTGTCGATGCGGCCGGCGTCGACACCCCGCATGAGTACCCAGAGGACGCCGGCCGCCAGCGCCTTCAGGATCAGGTCGAGCAGGGTGCCGATGATCTCGAACGCCACCCCGACCGGGTTCGCGGACGCGGCGACGCCGAGAGCCGAGCAGACCAGGGTCAACACGACCCCCACGGAAAGGACGCCTGCGGCGACCCGGGTGACCAGCAGGGCATGTCGCGTCGCGGGGGCGATGAAGAAGCAGGTGCACACCAGCGCGACCACGGCGACGACGAGGGTCAGGTTCATCAGCGAGCTGCCGATCTCCTGGAACGCGGCGTAGACCGGCGCGGACTGCTGGAGCTGCACCACCAGGTGGACGATGCCGAGCGCGATGTTGGCCGCCACCACGGCGATCACGGTCCAGGTCAGGGGTTCCCGGATCCGTTTCAGGTTGTCGATCATGTCCTACCTCCGCAGTGTCGCCCCCAGCCTATCGAGTGGCGCTCGACCTTCGGTTCAGGCGAACTGCGGCCCCGCCTGCTCGGTGACGGCAGCCACCAGCTCCTTGATGCGCTCCGCGTCCGCGGCGCTGCACACCAGCGTGGCCTCCGCCGTGCGTACCACCACGAGGCCGCTGACGCCCAGCAGGCCGATGACCGAGCCCGGTTCGGAGTTGACCACCACGTTGTCCGAGGCATCGATGCTGACGCTGAGCCCGGAGATCGCGTTGCCGGCGCTGTCGGTGCCAAGGATCTCGGCGAGGCTCGCGTAGCCGCCGACGTCGCGCCACTGGACGGGCAGGGCGACGGCCGCGACGTGGGCGCTGCCATGGCCGGAAGAGACCGGCTCCATCACGCCGTAGTCGACCGACGTCTTCGCCAACCCGGGGAAGATCTCGCCGAGCAATTCGGGCTGTTCGGCCAACCTGGTGATCGAGGCGTGCGTAGCCGGCAGCAGCAGCCGCAGCTGCTCGAGCAAGGTGGCTGCCCTCCAGACGAACATGCCGGAGTTCCACCAGTACTCGCCGCTGGCCAGATAGCCCTCTGCGACCTCGCGAGCCGGCTTCTCTGCGAAGTCGAGCACGTGGTGCGCATCGGTGAAACCATCGAGGACCTCCCCCCGGTGCAGGTAGCCGTAGCCGGTGTGGGGGCTGGTGGGCACGACACCGAGGGTGACCAGCGCCGAGGCGTCCGATTCGGCAACGGCGAAGGCCGTCTCGAGGCAGGAGGCGAACACGTCGATGGGCTCGATCACCTGGTCGGCGGAGACCTGGGCGATGACAGCGTCCGGGTCCTGCAGGGCCAGCACGGCGGCCGGCCAGGCGACGGCGTTCAGGGAGTCACGGCCGATCGGCTCGCCGAGGATGTTGGCTTCCGGCAGCTCGGGCAGGTCGGCGGCAACGGCGTCTGCGTACGCCGCCCCGGTCACCACCAGCACCCGCTCCGCGGGGACGGACGCCAGGGACCTCTCGAAGGCCAGCCGCAGCAGGCTCTTTCCGTTCACAAGCGGCAGCAACTGCTTGGGAGTGCCCTGGCGGGACAACGGCCACAACCTCGTGCCGGACCCACCGGCCATGATCACTACGTAGCGCACGGGTTGAGTTTCCCATACACCTACGATGAGGCGGTGCCCGACAATCCGATCGTTCGCGCCCTTGCCGATCGCGCCCGTCGCTCCGGAGCCGGCGCCCTGCTCACCTGGTATCGCCCGCAAACCGGTGCTCGCACCGAGCTGAGCACCAAGACGTTCGCCAACTGGGTCGACAAGACCGCGAACCTGCTGGACACCCTCGACGTCACCGGCCTCGTGTCCGCGCCGCTGCTCGCCGCGCACCCCGGGCACTGGATGAGCCTGGTCTGGCCGCTGGCCGCCTGGCAGCGCGGCTGCAGCATCTCCGATGAGCCGAACCCGGACGCGGAGCTGGTCGTCGTCGGTCCGGACGACCCGCAGCCGCACAAGCCGGCACTCACCATCGCCTGCTCCCTGCACCCGCTGGCCCTCGGCCTGCGCGACCTGCCGCCGGGGGTGCTGGACTTCACCGGGGAGGCCCTCGCAGAGCCGGACGCGCACTACGCGGTCCCTGTCCTCGGCGAGGACCTGGCGTGGCTCGTGGGCGGGACCCGGCTGACCCACGCCGACACCGGCGCGGTGACGCCAACGCCCGGACGCGTCCTCGTACGACCGAGCGCACCGTGGGAGACGCTCGCCGCTTCCGTGCTCGCTCCCCTGCTGGGCGGCGGCTCGGCCGTTGTCGTCGAAGGCCCGGTCGAAGCCGACGCGCTGGCCCGGCTGGCGGCAGCCGAACGCGTCGGCGGCGCAATGGCATGATGGCGCCCAGATTCCGGCACCGAGTGGAAGCAATCCGATGAAACCGATCAGCCGCCGTTCCCTGCTGTCCTCAGCGGGGACGCTCACCGGAGGCTTGGCGCTGGCCGCCTGCACTGGCACGCCGAACATCCCGCGTCCCACCGCCTCTCCGACCGGCCCGATCAAGACCCAGCTCGACGAGGTGCTGAAGATCGTGTCCGCAGGTAGCGACAAGTTCGGCGTGTTCGTCACTGACCTGCGCAGCGGCGGCACTTACAGCTTCAACGGCGACTACGCCAGCCAGAACGCCTCCATGGTGAAAGTGATGATCGCGCTGATGGCGCTGCGGAAGGCCGGCGGACTGCTGAGCGCGGACAACGCGGCGGTCGCGACGAAGATGATCACCCAGTCCGACAATGCGTCCGCGGAGATCCTGTGGGCCTACGGCGGCGGCCCGGATGCCTACCAGCAATTGGCGGAAGAGCTGAAGCTGACCCACACCCACCGTGAGCAGAGCCGGGACGACTGGAGCTGGACGTGGACGACCCCGTCCGACCAGGTGCTGCTCCTGAGATACGTCACCGGGGGCGGCACGAAGGCATTCACCACAGAGCAGGGTGCCTACGTCTACGACCTGATGGGCAAGGTGATCGACGACCAGACCTGGGGGGTCGGCGCACCGAAGTCGGGCACGGTGGCCGTGCACCTGAAGAACGGTTGGGTGCAGTTCAAGTCCACGGACAACCTGTGGGCTGTGAACTCCATGGGCACAGTGAAGGGCGACGGCAGGGACTATCGGATGGCCGTGATGACCCGCGTCCCCGACTTTGCCACCGGCCGCGAACTCACCAGCGAGGTGGGCCGCCAGGTGTTCTCGATCCTCGGCTCCGGCCCTCTCTGAGCGCCCCCCCACCAGAGTCTGACAACTCGGGAGGTGGGGTCAGCTGCTGACCTTGCAGACGCTGTCGAGGTTGTCGGTCTGGGTCTTGCTCGTCGACTTCGGCCTGGCCGTGGCGCCCGTCGATCCGGCGGACGGAGAGCGTGTCGTCGCCTGGGCTGTGGGTGCGGAAGCGCTGGCCGACGGTGCTGCCGTCGCCTCGCTGGCGGCGATCTTGTCCGCAACGACGCGACGGATCTTGGCGAAGTCGGGGTTCATCGGCACGATCAGCGGCGGGGTGAAGCTCACCGAGCCCATCGGCTGGGACTTGCCCTTCGCTGCGAGGTCGAGCAGCGTGCCCAGCTCCGAGGTGGGCACGTTGGTGGCGACGATCTGCTCACCGGCGGCTGCGATGTCCTGGAACTTCGTGAGCACGGTCGTGGGGTTCAGCTGCTTGAGCATGGCGTTCATCACACACTTCTGCCGGATCATCCGCTCGTAGTCGGTGGAGTACTCCCGCGAGCGGGCGAACCAGAGCGCGTGGAAGCCGTCCAGCTTCACGTTCTTGCCCGGCTCGATCCAGTCGTAGACGCCCTTCGGGCCGTGCAGGCTGCCGATCGGGACCCGCTTGCCAATGTCGAGCCGGATACCGCCGACGGCATTGATGAGCTCCTGGAAGCCCTTCAGGTCGATCATCGCCCAGTAGTTGATCTTCAGCCCGAGGATCTCCCCGATCACACCCTTCGTCGCTTCGACACCGGGGTACTTCACGCCGGGGAACAGCTTCTTGTTCTGCACGGCGAGGGTGTACACGCCGTTCAGCAGGCAGGCGTCGGAGAGGTTCTTCACGTGGCAGAAGTAGCCGTCGGGATACTTCGCATGCAAGGGCGAGTCGGCGGGGAACGGGGCGTGCTGCATGTTGCGGGGCAGGCTGAACAACACCGTCTTCCCGGTCTCCGCGTCGACGCTGGCCACCGTCATCGAGTCGGGACGCAGCCCGGTGCGGTCGACGCCGGCATCACCGCCGAGCAGCAGCACGTTGATGCGGCCGTTCTGCACCTGGGTGTTGCCGCCGCCGGCGAAGATGTTGCCGAACAGCTTGGCCTGCGTCGCGAAGGCTGTGGACGCACCCCAGGCCACCGTCCCGCTGGTGACGGCGAGCACGACGGCAAGCAGTCCGGAGAGCCACTTGCCGCGTGCGGACAGGTGCCTTGGGTTGGCAAGCCACCAGGAGTCCGCCAACAACAGGATCCAGCCGAGCGCCAGCACCGGCACCGCCCACTGCAGGACGGTGAGGGTGACGGGGTTCGCGTACAGCCCGATCATCGCCGCGCGCCAGGGCGTCAGCAGCAGCACCCCCAGCACGACCAGGATGGCAATCATCGTCATCCAGGTGCGAACGCCAATGCGTCCCAGCCGCTTCTTGCCGACAGCGAGCTGTGCCGACCCCGGCACGACGATGGTCATGCCCATCAGCACGAGCGACCGACGCAGGGCGATCCCCTGGCTGCGATGCAGCGGGGACGACAACGCGCCAATACTCGGCGCGGCGGCTGCGGTGGTCATCGAACTCCTGCAGGCGTTGGGGAAGCGGGCGCCTTCCAGTATTACCGGCCGCACCCAAGGGTGCCCGACCGCCGCGCCGCCAGGGCGCCACCCGTTGCCTCCTGCACGGGTTTCCCGCGGGAACGGCGACCGCGTGGAGGTCCTGAACCTAGAGCGCCAGCCGCATGAGCACTCGCGGGAAGCCGTCGAGCACAGAGTCGGTGTCGGCAGCCTTCGTGAAGCCGGCCCTCTCGAACAGCTTCCGCGTACCGACGTAGGCCATGGTCAGGTCGACCTTCGCACCCTTGTTGTCCAGCGGGTAGCCCTCGATCGCGGGGCGCCGTTGTCACGGGCGAACGCGACGGCGCCCTCCAGTAGCTGATGCGAGATGCCCTTGCCACGATGCCCCGGCCGCACGCGCAGGCACCAGACCGACCACACCCCCAGGTCGTCGACGTGCGGGATCTTCCGGTTGGTCGCGAAGGTGGTGTCGGCCCGGGGATGGACGCCGGCCCAGCCCACCACCTCATCACCGTCGTAGGCCAGCACTCCCGGCGGCGGCTTCTGGCGGCACAACTGCCGCACCCGGTCGCCGCGGGCGGTTCCCGCCAGCGACTGATTCTCCTTCCAAGGAATGCGGTAGCTCAGGCACCAGCACACGTTCGCATCGGGCCGCTTCGGCCCCACCATGGTCGCGACATCGTCGAAGACGGACGCGGGGCGCACCTCGATCGTCACTCCCCTACCCTGCCAGCGGGGCGGGCATCTGGGTAGCGGCGTCCGTGGGTGGCACCCAGACATGGGTGGTCCCACCGATGCGGCGACCGTGCCACCCACGGTCAACTTGTGGTGGCGGCAACAACGTCGCCGGACACCGAAAGGCATGGTCATGGCACTGTTCATGGACGTCCACCACATCACAGACGGCGTCAAGCTCGCCGACGTCGCCTCCGCCCACGCCGCGGACCTGGCCACTCAGGACACGCACGGGGTGCACTACCTGCGGTACTGGGTCGACGAGTCACAGGGCAAGATCTTCTGTCTTGTCGATGCAGGCAGCGCCGAGGCAGCCAACACCGTGCACCGCGAGGCACACGGGCTGGTGGCTGACGAAATCTACCCCGTCGTCGAAGGCGACTGACAAGGGCTTGAATGGGTGGGTGCTCGTCGAAAGGGAGGCCCCGCTCGCTGAGCTCCTCAGCTTCGCGGCCGAGGGGCTCGACGGGCATGGCCGCCTGGTCTTCCTCGGGGGCGAGGCGGGCGTCGGCAAGACAAGCCTGACGAGGGCGTTGGCCGCAGAGCTCGCCGGCCGGTGCGCCGTCCGAATCGGCGCCGTTGACAACCTGACCACAGCCGACGCGCTCGCAGCGTTCACGGACGCGCTGCAGGACTGGAACCTCAGCCTCGACGCCGACCGGCTGGCGCTGTTCCGGTCGCTGCGCGAGGTGCTGCGCGCCACCCCGTCCCTGCTGGTGCTGGAGGACCTGCACTGGGCCGACGAGGCGACACTCGATGCGCTGCGGTTCCTCGGACGGCGTCTCGACGGGCTGCCCACGCTCATCGTCGCCACCTACCGCCACGACGAGGTCTCGCCGCGTCACCCGCTCACCATCGTCATGGGCGAGCTCGCCGGGCTGCCGCAGGTGCACCGCCGGATCGTCCCGCCGCTCACCTCCGCAGGCGTGGCGCTGCTGGTCGAGCAGTCCGGCGCGGTGCTGGACGCGGCCGACCTGCACGCCCGCACCGCTGGCAACGCCTTCTTCGTCACCGAGGTGCTCGCCGCCGGCGACCCCGAGGTGCCCGCCACCGTCCGCGACGCCGTGCTCGCCAGGGTGTCCCGGTTGTCGGAGGGTGCGGCGGAGGTGGCTGCAGCTGCGGCGATCCTCGGGACGGCGGCGCCCGTCGACCTACTCACCGCTGTCGCCGCGCAGCCGGTGGACGCAGTCGACGAGGGCGTCGAGCACGGCGTCCTCGTCGCGGGAAAGGACGGCCTCGGCTTCCGGCACGAACTGGCCCGCCAAGCCGTCGAGCAGTCCCTCTCCGTCGTCCAGCGCCGCCGCCTCCACCAGCGCGCGCTGAGCCGGTTGTCCGTCCTCAACCCCACCGACCACCGCACCCTCGCCCACCACGCTCTGTGGGCCGGTGAGGACGCCCTCGCCGTTACGCACGCAACCGCTGCAGCGCGGCGGGCGTCCCTGCTCGGCGCGCACCGCGAGGCGGCGGCGCAGTACCAGCTGGCGCTGCGGGCTGAACCAGCCGGTGACGTCCAGTTGCCCACCCGTGCCGCGGTGTACGAGGCGCTCGCGTACGAGTGTTACCTGACCGACCGGATCCCGGAAGCCGTTTCGGCACGGCAGCAGGCCTTGGACCTGTACGAACTGGCCGGCGACCGGGCACAGGTCGGCGACGCGCAGCGCTGGCTGTCCCGGCTGTCCTGGTTCCTCGGCCGCAACGACGATGCCGAACGCTACGCCGCCCGTGCGGTGGCGACCCTCGAGCCGCTCGGCGAGAGCCGGCCGCTGGCGATGGCCTACTCCAACCTCGCGCAACTGCGCATGCTGGCGGGCAACTCCGCCGAGGCAGAGCTGTGGGGCGGCCGGGCCCTCCAGCTCGCGGCGAAGCTGGGCGACCGGGAGGTCGAGATCCATGCCCTGAACAACGTCGGCACAGCCCTCAGCCACACCGAAAGGGCTGCCGAGGGCCACCGGATGCTGCAACGGAGCCTTGAGCTCGCGCTCGCCGAGGACGCCCACGAACACGTGGCGCGCGCCTACACGAACCTGGGGTCGATCGCGACAACACAGCGGCGCTACGCCGATGCGCTCGCGTCGCTGTCGGCCGGCATCGCCTACTCCGAGGAACGCGACCTGGATTCGTGGACCCGCTACATGGAGTCGTGGCGGGTGGTGGCGCTGGGCGAGCTGGGTTCCTGGGACGAAGCGATGGAGCGCACCATCCGGCTGCTCGGCCACCCCGACCTCGACCCGGTGTGCGCGATCCCCGCAGCGGCAGCGGGCGGACGCATCCAGGCCCGGCGGGGGGAGGACGCCACCGGCCTGCTCGACCTGGCCGTACGGCTGGCTGCGCCGACCGGGGAGTTGCAGCGGATCGCGCCGGCAGCGAGCGCATCGGCCGAGGCCGCCTGGCTGGCGGGGCGACCGGAGGAAATCGACGACATCACCGTCCGCGCCCTCGACCTTGTCTCGATGCGCCCGGATCGCTGGGTGCTCGGCGAACTCCTGTGGTGGCGCAGCCTCGCCGACCTGCGGGTGGTTGACGGGCCCCTCACGCCGGCGGGAGCGTTCGCACCGATGGTCGCCGGACGCTGGAACGAGGCTGCGCTGGCCTGGGAATCGCTGGGCTGCCCGCTGTGGCAGGCGTACGCCCTTGGTCTTTCAGATGACGTGGCGTTGGCGCAGCGAGCGGTCGGCATCCTCGAAGGGCTGCGCGCGACCGCTGCCATCGATGCGGTGCTCCGTACGCGACGTGAGCGGGGACTGCAGCTCCCCCGACGTCCACGGCAACACGCGCGGGAACGGGTCGGGCAGCTGACCTCCCGCGAGTTCGAAATCCTGCTGCTGCTGGCTGACGGCCTGTCCACGGCGGAGCTGGCCGACCGCCTCGTGCTCTCGCCGCGGACGGTCGAGCACCACGTGTCGGCGGTGCTCCGCAAGCTCGGCGAACCCACCCGGGCTCGCGCCGTCGCCACCGCCAGGCGGCTCGGGGTGCTCGAACTGCCGGCGTGAGCCTCAGCCAACCCCGGGTAGCGAGGAGCGCGGAAGGGTAACGGCGATGGGTGAACCTCAGCGCAGACGCAGCGCGAGGCCACGCACCTGGTAACCCTCGATCAGGTCGTCCCACGCGAGGCTGGGCTCGGTAACGACCGTCGGCGTGCGGGCGAGCAACCGGGTGAGCAGCACGTCGGACTCCAGGATCGCGAGCGGCTGTCCGGGGCACTTGTGGGCACCGTCACCGAAGCTAAGCACGGCGGGGTTCACCCCAGCCGGGAGCGAACGGCCGGGGCAAACGCTCAGCGGCTCGTCGCCGACAGCCTCGGTGTCCGCGTTGGCGGGACGGATGCAGACGTCGATCAGGTCCCCCGGCGCGACCGTGACCGTTTCGTCGCCCTCGGTGACGTCGAAAGCCCCCTGCACCCGGCGGTACAGGTGGCCGACCACGGGTTCCAGGCGGATGATCTCGTTCAGGATCGCGAACCGTTCGGCCTGCCCCGCCACCAGGTAGCGCTCCCGCAGTGGCTGATTGCCGAGCAGGTGCCAGGCGACCATCGTGATGAACTCCCTCGTTGTCACCATGCCGGCCGTGCCGTAAGTGACGCACTCCACCAGGATGTCGGCGTTGGTGTACCCCTCTGCGATCAGGTGGCTGATCACGTCCTGGCGCGGCGCCTTCCGTCGTGCCCGGATGGCCGGCCGCACGTCGGCCACGTAGAACCGCACCACCGGCACCAGCCCGCTGACGGCGGCCTTCGCCCATTGCCGTGGGGTGCGGCCGAGATCGGGTCTGGTGATGTCGAAGGGCGGCTGGTTGAAGAAGGTCACCAGGCGGGCGGCCATGCGCCGCGCCGGGGAGTTGGTGAGTCCCACCACGTCGGCGGTCACCTCGACGCTGTAGTGCAGGGCCAGCTCGTCGAGGGCGAACGGCCCGCCGGCGGCAGCCTCGTCGAGCAGGGCTGCCGCGCAGGACTCCATGTGCGCGGTGTACCGCTCGGCGACAACGGCAGGGGCGAAGAACCGTCCCACTTTGCTGCGCTGCTCGTCGTGCAGCGGGCCGTCGGAGATCAGGATCGGGTGGTGCTTCAGGTAGCCCTTCGGGATGGCCTCGGCGGTGAACCCGGCCTGGGTCGTGAGGTCGCGGGCCCGCAGCACCTGCCGTGCCCCCGACACCGAGCGGACGCGCAGGACGTGTCCCTCGCGCTCGATGCGCGGCCCGTCGGGCTCACCGCTCCTTGTTGCGCGGCGCTGCGACGGCTCCCGCTGCATCCGGCCCTCCCCCTGTTGCTGACACAGGCTAGCGTCGCCAGCCACCGCCGCAGACGGCGTCAGGCCGGCAACACGTAGAAGTAGATGAGCAGGTAGTGCAGCAGGGCGCCGAGGACCACCATCAGGTGCCACAGCTCGTGGAAGCCGAACACGCCGGGCCACGGGTTGGGCTTCTCGATGACGAAGAAGACGAACCCGGCGCTGTAGACGATGCCGCCTGCCGCCATCAGCACCAGGGCCCCTGGCGGCAGGTCGGACGCCGCCCCCAGCAGAAGGACCGTCATCCAGCCGAGTGCGATGTACAGGGTGTTGGTGACGTACTTCGGCACCTGGCGCCAGACCGAGCGCAGCACGATCCCGGACGCTGCGATCACCCAGACCGCGCCAAGGACCGCCCAGCCGTACACGTTCCGGAACAACACCAGCACCAGCGGTGTCAGCGAACCGGCGATCAGGAGGAACACCGAGTCGTAATCGAGGGTGCGCAGCACGGCGTTCACGCGGGGGCTTCCGTCGATCGCGTGGTGCAGGGCGCTGGACGCGAACAGGGCCACCAGCGAGAACCCGTAGACGCCGAGCGCGACGATCTTCCAGGGATCCCCCTGCACGCCTGCCTGAGCGACGAGCAACCCCGCACCGGCAAGGGCGAAGCAGGCTGCACCCAGGTGCGAGATCGCGTTGAAGCGTTCGTCGGTGACGTGGATGCTGCCGTCCCGGCTTCGCTGAAGTGTTTCCACCAATCGTCCTCCCGGCTCGCTGATCAGTCGCGGGGCCAAGAACGGCTGGTCGAGAGCGGCTGCACCCAGTCTACCGAGCCGGGCCGGGGTCAGTTGCTGCGCCGGATGCCGCGGATGCCGACCCACAGGCCGAGGGCTGCCAACGCGAGGGCCGAGACGATGCCCCACAACACGACCGTGTTGCCGAACTGGCCGGCGAACAGGGCGCGCTCGGCCTGCACCACCCAATTGATCGGGTTCACGGCCGAGACCGCCCGCATCCAGCCGGGGGCAGCATCCAGCGGAAGCAGCATGCCCGACAGGATCAGCAGCGGGAAGATCAGCGTCTGCTGCACGCCCCAGAACAGCCATTCGCGATCCTTCGTCGCCAGGGCAAGGGCGTAGGACAGCGAGCCGAGCCCGACGCCGAAGACGGCCAGCAGCACCAGTCCGACGAGCATGCCGGCAAGGTGCGGCGCGAAGCCGAACGGCCACGCGATGGCCACGATCACCAGCGACTGCACGATGATCGGTGCGATCTCCTTCAAGGCCCGTCCCACCAGCAGCGACGACCGTGCCAGCGGGGCAACGAGGGTGCGCTCGTGGGAGCCGGTCATCATCTCGTACTGCAGGTTGGAACCCGTCGCGCCGGTGCCGAACAGCACGATCATCACCAGCGTCCCGGGCACGAACCAGGCCAAGGTCTCCGCGGTGGAGGCGCCCGACTGCCCGATCAACAGCGGGGCGAACAGGCCGAGGAAGACAAGGGGCTGCACGAGGCTGAAGATCAGCGTGAACGGGTCGCGCGCGATCGGCCTGAGTTCGCGGGTGAGGACGTGCCCGGTGTCGGTCGCGGCGTTGCCGGCCACGACGGCCCGGCGGGATTCGGTGAAGGCGGTCATGAACGCGCTCCGCTCAGCTGGGTTTCTGCCTGGGTTTCCGGGTCTTCCGCGGGTTCGCCTTCCCCGGCCTCGCGCAGGGTGCGTCCGGTGAGGGCGAGGAAGACGTCGTCGAGGGTGGGCGGGACGCCGCTGGCACGCGCAACGGAGATGCCGGCTGCGTCGAGGGCACGGACGAGGCTGGGCAGGAGCGCGTCCCCTGCCGATGCGGTGAGCTCGACAACGGCCGGTTCGGGGTGCCGCACCGGTCGTCTGGTCTGCTGCCCGATGATCCCTGCCGCGCGCTGCGCCTCGCCATCGTTGGTGAAGCCGAACCTGAGCTGGTCGCCGGCGAGGTTCGCCTTGAGCGCTGCAGCGGTGTCGTCGGCGATCACGCGACCGCGGTCCATCACCATCACCCGCTCGGCGTACCGGTCGGCCTCCTCGAGGTAGTGGGTGGTGAGGAACACGGTGGTGCCGTGGTCGGCGCGCAACGTGAGGATGTGCTCCCACAGGTTGGCGCGGCTCTGCGGGTCGAGGCCCGTGGACGGCTCGTCGAGGAACAGCAGCCTCGGGGCGTGCATGAGGCCCAGCGCGATGTCGAGGCGCCGTTTCTGACCGCCGGACAGCCGCTGGACGGTCTGGGTCGCGAAGCCACCCATGCCGAGGGACTCGATCAGCTCGTCGGCCCGCTTCCGGGCGGCCGGGCGGGTCATCCCGTAGAAGGCGCCCTGACTGACGAGTTCGTCGCGGGAGCGTTGCGCGAAGCTTCCGCTGGTGAGCTGGCCGACGTAGCCGATCCGTGCCCGCACCTTGCCGGGTTCGCGCAGGATGTCGTGGCCGACCACCCGCGCGGTTCCCGAGGTGGGTGGGATCAGGGTGGTGAGCATGCGCAGGCTCGTGGACTTGCCCGCGCCGTTCGGTCCGAGGAAGGCGACCAGTTCCCCGCTGTCGACGCTGAAGGTCAGGTCGACGACAGCTTCCACCGCCGTCTTCTTGACGGTGAATCGCTTGGTGAGACCGTGGGCTTCGATGATCGGTGTGCTCATGCGACAAGCCTAAATAGCAATGCGGACAGTTTCAGTCCTCAATCTGCAGCAGACTTGCGGGTATGTCGGACACCACGTCGCGAGCACTGTCGATGCTCAACCTGCTTCAGACCCACCGGCACTGGCCAGGGTCGGAACTTGCCGACCGCCTCGGCGTGACGGAGCGGACGGTGCGCCGCGACATCGAGCGGCTGCGCGAACTGGGCTACCGGATCGAGTCGACGCCCGGCGCCGCCGGCGGCTACCGGCTGGAGGCCGGCTCGGCCGTCCCGCCGCTGCTGCTGACCGACGACGAAGCCGTGGCGATGGCCATCGGCCTGCGGATAGCCGCTGCCCAGCGGCTGGTGGACGGCCACGACACCACCCTCACTGCCCTTGCGAAGCTGGAGCAGGTGCTTCCCTCACCCCTGCGGCGTCGGGTGAACGCGCTGGCAAACGCCGTGCAGCCGGCCGGGATCCGCACCGGCGCTGCCGTCTCACCCGAGGTGCTCGGTGAGCTGGCCCTGGCCTGCCGTGATCACGAGCGGGTGCGGTTCAGCTACACCGCAGGGACCGGGGAGGAAAGCCGACGCCGGGTCGAGCCCTACGCCCTCGCGCCGGCCGATCGGCATTGGTACCTGGTCTGTTGGGATGTCGACCGGGGCGATTGGCGCACATTCAGGATCGACCGCCTCAGTGACGTCGAGCACACCCGGGCGCGGTTCGAGCCTCGTGCGCTGACGCCGGAGGAAATCGCGGAACGCGTCCGCGCCGCCCGCTCGTGGGGGAAGCGGGCAGGCGAGGTCGTCGCAGTGATGGACCTCCCGCTTGACCAGATGGTGGCGTACTTCGGCCCGTGGGGGAAGGGAGCCGAAGCCGTGGATCCCGGTCATACCCGCTGGCCCGTCGGCGGTGGCAGTGCGCGCGAGACCATGGGCGGGCTGTCCTGGATTCCCGCCGGCGTGGAGTACACCACCAACCTGGGAGAGCCGGAGCGTTCCGAGCTGCGGGAGATCCTTGCCCGCATGCTGCGGGCACTGGCCTGAGGTTGCCCTGCCAGCCGTGGCCACTCCGGAGTGCTTCTCGATTCCTGCTGATCCAGGCGCGGCCGAACGGGTTACTGCGGGTCGGGGGTCTCCCCGTTCGCCACTTCCTCCACCCAGTCGACCGCGGCATCGGACAGGTAGAAGCCTTCCGGCCCGACTTCGCCCACCCACCAGGCATCCTTCGCGACCGTGCCGCCGGCAGCAACGATGTCGTCGACGACTTCGACGGGCACCGCGTCGCCGTTGTTGTCGATCAGCCACTCACGAGACCCCGGTTGCAGGTTCGGCCACCACGCTTCGATGCTCATGGCTCATTCTCACCCCCGGCGGGACGCAGGGGCCATAGTCGCTACTGGCGTCCGCGGCGGAACCGGCGCTTGAGCCGCAGGTCGGCCGGGAGCGGCGGAGCGGCGAGGCGCTGGGTGGCTCCGCGGTAGCCGGCCACCCGCCCGAAGCGGTCGTCGGGGGCATCGTTCCACTCCTGGCGCAGGGCGAGGATGTCCTCGTGGCTGCGACCGATGAAGTTCCACCACATCACGACGCCCTCGTCGAACGGCTCCCCGCCCAGCAGCATGATGCGAGCCGGGCCGTCGGTCGGGTTGGTGAGCCGCAGGTGGTCGACACCGGCGTCGCGGACGCCCAACACGGTGCGGTCGAGCCGGACGCTGTCGAAGTCAACATGCCCGGTGTCAACAAGGACGCCGTGCTCGAAGGCCGGGTTGACCGCCATTTCCCAGGTGGCGCCGGGGTCGAGGACGACCTCAGCTCCCAACAGCGGGGTCTCGGTGTGCACAGGCGAGGCGGCGCCGTCGAGGCTGCCGATCAGGATCCGGGCGCGGGCACCCGCCACGTCCAGCGCCTCAGGGGTGTGGTGCTGGAACTCGCGCACCAGGTCCTTGCTGGCGTCGGGCAGCACCACCCAGAGCTGGACCCCATGCAGCACGTCGCTTGCGGGGGTGGACACCTCGGAGTGGGCGATCCCGTGGCCGGAGGTCATCAGGTTCACCTCGCCGGGACGCACCATGGCGTGCACCCCGCCGGAATCCCGGTGCTCGATCTCGCCGTCGAACAGCCAGCTGACCGTCTGCAGGCCGGTGTGCGGGTGCGGCGGTACGTCCATGCAGATGCCGCGCTCGGGCCCGTAGTGGTCGACGAAGCACCAGGCGCCCACGAACGAGCGACGCAGGGACGGGAGCGTCCGGCGCACCTTCAGGGCGTCCTCCCCGCCGAGTTGCACGTCCTTGGGTTCGATCAGCTGGACGTGCTCGAAGTCATGTTCGGACGGCAGGCCGCAATCGAGGATCTCCGACCTGGTTTCGGTGTTGCTCATCGCGCCTCCCCGGATGTCGCCAGCCTATTCGCCGCGTCGATGCCATCATGAGGCTCAGATCCCGGATCGGAGCGCGCGTGGCCAAGTACGAGAAGACCTTCGAAGGCGACCTCGACCAGTTCCTGGTGGCCGTGGACGCGTCCATCGTCGACCAGAGTGCGACGGCCAGCATCGTGGACAGCAGCGACGTGATGGTCGGGGCGACCCGGGTGGCGGTGCGGGTCTACGAGCGGTACAGCAGCCTCGGCGGGAACCGGGTGAGCCTGAATCTGACCACCGCCGCCTGCGACGGCTGGGTGTTCGCGAGCGCCATCACGTCCGGCGGTAGCCAGGCCATGTTCTTCAAGGTCAACACGGTCGGTGAGGAGTCGTTCCTCGAGGCGGCGATCGTCGCCATCCAGACCGCAGCGGGCGAAAGGTAGCCTCAGCCGACGCGCACACGGCTGCCCGCGCCCAGATCGGTGCCGGAGACCTCGGTCACCGCGGACTCGGGCACGCCACCGCCAGGCTGGTCGGGGAAGTCGAACAAGCCGAGGATGAGCATCATCGGGTAGTCCGGCGCCTGGTCGCAGACCCGAGTCGTGGCGCCGTCGATGCTGAAGGTGACGCAGCCCGCACGCCAATCGGCCTGGTAGGTGTGCGGCTGGCCGACGTCGATCACCCGCTGCTCAGCGGCGAAATCCTCGCGCAGCGCCGGGTCACGGAAGTTGTGGATGCCCTGGCCGACGGCCGCGGTCCCGTCGGCGACCGTGTTGCCGAACACCTCCATCAGGCAGATCTCGCCACACCGCTCGGGGCGGTCCTCGAGCCCGACCATCCACGCGGAGAACATCGAACGGGGCGTCAGGCGGGCCGTGCAGGTGACGGCGATCGTGCCGAAGTGGGGCACGAAACCCATCAGGGTCGGTTGCTCCTCCCGCACCACCAGACCTTCGCGGAACGGCTGCTGGGCCTCATGCGACCCGACCGGTCCGGAGCGGTTGGCGCTGTGGATTCCTGACACCCGCAGTGGCGTCGGATGCTCATCGGGACACCACAGTTGCTGGCCATAGGGGATCGAGAGCACGAGGCCGTGTGCGCCGACCGAATAGCTCGCAGCCGCGGCGTCCCGTGAGCTCCACGCTGAAAGGTAGCTGTCGGTCCAGACGGACGGGTCGAGGCGCTCGAAGCGCTCCCTGAACTCCATGACCCGACGGTACCGACGCCTCCGTCCCCGCGGTAAGTGGGAAGGAGTACCGGGTCCGGCGGGCCGTCACCGAAGCGTGTGGGCGGCGATCGTGGCAGTAGTCCAGTGCATGGTGAACCGGCCGCCGGCGCGGTCGATCACCTGGCCGATCCCCTCGAGGAGCGCCTGTTGGCGTTGCGGGTCGATGCGGCTGAAGCCTCCGGAGGTCGGTACGTGGTCGAGCCAGGCGTCGCGGGTGTAGTCCAGGTCCCAATCGAAGCGCCAGATCTCCGGCTCGCCGAAGCCGCCGGCGACACGCAGGCCGTCGGCCGCCTTGTCGAGGAAGGCGTCGTAGGCACGGCCGGCGCGGTCTCCCGCGCTGTAGGCGGGGAACTCCGGGACGACGCGTCTGAATACCTCGGCGAACCCTTCGTCGAGTTCGCGGGGTGCCTGTGCAACGTTCCAGAACAGGGCCAGCAGGCCGCCGTCGACCAGCGCTTCCCCGGCTTTGGCTGCGCCCTTGACCGGGTCGACCCAGTGCCAGGTCATGCCTGCGACGGCCGCGTCGAAACGGCGTCCGGCGGGCTCCCAGGCTTCGATGGTCGCCACCTCGACCGGGACGCCGGTAGCGCTCGCGCGCTCGGCCATCCTCGCGTCCGGATCGATGCCGAGCACGGTGCAGCCGCGCTGCAGGAACTGCCGGGCAACGATGCCGGTGCCAACGCCGATGTCGAGCACGTTGGTGCCAGGCGATTCCGCGAGCACCGTGTCGATCAGCGCGTCCGGGTAGCTGGGACGGGCCCGGTCGTAGCGCTCGGCGTCAGTGCCGAACGACTCGGCGACCTCCCGGGCGAGGTGGGAATCCTCAGGACGCGCTGTAGTCATGCGCCATCCTCCACCTGAATCAGGCTGGCTCAGGGCTGCCCCTCGCCGAACTAGGCTCGCCTCATGAGTCGCGCAGGCCTTGTTCTCGTCACC